>CAYQYP010000303.1:0-11674 GCA_964421755.1 uncultured Acidobacteriota bacterium | reverse complement strand
CCGCCGGCGGGCGCGATCGTGAGTCTGTGTTGCAACCATTCGCAGCCGGCGCCGTCAAGACTTCAGGCCGCGCACACCGCGCGTGCTAAAATGCCACCTGGCAAGCAGAGAGGATGATCGCCGTCCGGCGCACAACTTGTTGAGTGCCGGAGGGAGGAAAGTCCGAACACCATAGGGCAGCGTGCTTCCTAACGGGAAGGAGGGGTGACCCTACGGAAAGTGCCACAGAAAAGATACCGCCCGGCCTCGGCCGGGTAAGGGTGAAAAGGCGGGGTAAGAGCCCACCGCTTCGGTGGTGACATCGAAGGCATGGTAAACCCCACGTGGTGCAAGACCAAATAGGCTCCGTCGAGTTTGCCCGACTCACCTGCCTTCGGGCAGAAACGGAGCGGGTAGGTCGCTGGAGGATCGGGGTGACCCGATCCCTAGAGGAATGATCATCCTCCGCAAGGAGACAGAATTCGGCTTACATCTCTGCTTGCCAGAAAAAGCCAGAGACAAGGCGAAAAGCCGAGTACGAGTACGGTTACGATTACGAGTACGAAATGATTTTTCGTGCTCGTGCTCCTACTCGTAATCGAGCTTTGGGCCTTTGTTCCTTGTGTGCGCCCCGGATCGGCAGATCCAGATTTCTTTCCCAAGAGCTTTTCGGTTAGAATATTGTTTCCCTCGGTGGGGATGTAGCTCAGTTTGGAAGAGCGCCTGAATCGCACTCAGGAGGTCGAGGGTTCGAGTCCCTTCATCTCCACCAAAACCTTCCTCTCAACTGCTATTCCGGTCGCTGCATGGCCGACTGGATGATGCGGTCGATCAGGGCGGGCTTCTTGTCCCATTTCGCCTCGGGCAGCCGCGATCTTCGGTTCGTCGGACGGCAACTTCGAAAAGTCCCACTTGAGTAAGGGAAGGATCTCGGGCTTCTCATTGCCTGGAACGCCGACATAGATCATCTCGCGGCCCTCGGCGTACTCCTCGACCAGCGCAAGGGCCCGTGCGCACCCGCACGGAGGCGGGCGCGGCCAGTTCGGCAGCCACAGAGCCGGGAGCGACCAAGCCGCGAAGCGGCTGAGCGACCGGTCAATGAGCTGCCGTCGACAAACTCGGCGTTCTCCGCCTTATCGCAGGCGCCGCAATGACCGGTCGCTCAGCCGCTTCGCGGCTCGGTCGCTCCCGGCTCTGTGGATGCGCGGGGCTTGGATTACTGCCGCCTGAGAATTCCTCAGGTCCAAACCCGATCTCCCCACCTCGTCCGCCCGCCCACCTGCCGACGGACAATCAGCTTGTCTTTAGCTGGGTCCCGCGCCATGATTGGCCGATGAATGAAGGGGAGCGCGCTCAGGTTCTCGCCAGTTTTGCGGCGCAACCCGACGAAATCGCCGAGCTGTTGCGCTACAACGCGAACGACTTTCGCCACGACCTGGTGACGTATCCCGTCGGACTGCCGCTCGTATCCGAAGCTCACGTTGCCGTTTGGGAGACGTACGCCGCCGAGGCTCGCCAACGCGGACCCTTCCCCGTCCTCGCTGATGCCCTGACACAGCTGCATTTCCCCATTCGCGAAGGACTCAGCCAAACGGACGAATACCGAGACGCTACACTGCGAGGATGCGCCGTGGCCGGACTCAGCAGTGCGACCGGCTTGCCGCTTGTTGATCCTGACCGGCTGGAGCTCCGGATTCATCACGGCCTCGCTGGCTCAGTCCCCGTTCTGATTGCTCGCAATCGAGCAGATTTCCGCCAGCTGGTGCAAGCGCTCACGGCCCGAAATGAGCCGGTTACCGTCCCCGATTCGATGGGCGCCTGTATCGTCGCCGGTTACAACAACTGGGACAGGATCCGCAGGATCCGCCGGCAGTGGGAGCGGACACAACCCGGATCGAGCGGGGAGCTGGAATGGCGGGACGAATTCCGCCGGTTGATTCCGCAGAAGGAACGATATCAGGACCGCTTTATCATTCTCTCGAATAGTCCTTACAGTGGCGTGCCGGGCGAAACCTTCGGCTTCGGGGAACAAGAGTGGGCGGCTCTTTCGCTGACCATTCGCCTTGAACATGAGTGTGCGCACTATCTGACTCGCCGGCTGTTGTCCCGGATGAAAAACAACACCCTCGATGAACTGATCGCCGACTACTGCGGCATTGTCGCCGCCGCGGGGGAATACCGCGGCGATTGGGCGCTTGAATTCCTGGGGTTGAGTCGTCTGCCGGACTGCGGAACAAGTGGCCGTCTCTATAACTACCGCGGAGAACCACCGCTGTCGGATGGCGCCTTCCGCGTTCTCCAGGCGCTGGTGACGAGCGCAGTGTCGAACATCGAACAGTTTCACGCCCGTCATGTACCAAAGCCTGCTCCCCCGAAACTCTCGACCCGGTTGGCGCTCGCGATCACACGCCTGACTATCGAGGAACTGGCGTGCCCTGATGCTCAAGAGATTCTCGAACGAACGTGGGAGCGGACCGAGAAGGATTATGTTTTTGTGGAGAAAAAGAGCCGGGGAGCATCCACCAGCGGACACGAGCCGGCTTAATTGACGGGGCGAGATGAACCAGCTTAACGATTTTCCGCTTATCAAGCGGTTCAGGGAACGTTACCAGGCGGACGCGGAGTTCCGGCAGGCGTACAGCCGAAACCCCGGTGATCTGCTTCGATCCTTCGGACTCGCGGCTGATTCCGGACGAATGGACCGGGTGTTGGGTCTTGTCGCGGGAGAATCCGGCCTGACGTCCCCGGTGCCGGACAGCGACCCCGCCGGGCAGATCATCCAAAAAACGCTCCGCACACCTATCCCCGACCCGCGCATACAGGACTGGCGGCAACGCCAGATCAAGCGGATCCAAGCGTTCTACCATGTTTCGGTCTTCCGCTGGATACTCCATGCGCCGATGGCGTTCGAGCTTTCCAAGGGGTGCTCGGGCCGCTGTGCCTTCTGCTGTTTCGATCCCCCTCCGCTGTCCGGCGTATTTCGGTTGGATGGGCCAGCCCGCCAACTGTGGTGCGAGATACTGGCCGAATCGCGGCGGGCGCTCGGTCCGGTTATGGATCAGGCTGCCGCCTGCTACTTTGCCACCGAGCCTTTCGACAATCCCGACTACGAGACCTTCGCGGCCGATTTCAAACAGATCTGCGGCTTCTGGCCGCAGCTGACGACAGTGAAATGCCTCGATGACGTGTCGCGGACCAGGCAGTACATTAGTCGAGTTGGTCCGGATGCCGTTCAGGCGGGCATGGTCAGGTTTTCGGTGACGTCCCTGAAGATGCTCCGTGCGGTCCATGCCGAGTACAGTCCTGAAGAGCTGGCGCACGTCGAGCTATTGCTGAACAACCCAGAATCCACGTGGAAATACTCGCCGGCCGGCCGGGCTCGCAAATTGCAGGAACGGTTTGCGAACACCAGCCAAATGGCGAACAAGTTCTACCTGCCGGGACCCACCGCGTGCGTAACGGGATTTGTCGTAAATCTGGTTGATCGCGAAATCCGGTTGATTTCCACCTGTACGCCGGACCAGGAACATCCCCACGGCTACATTCTGTTTGACACGGCGCGCTTCAACACGGCTGACGAATATCGGGACGCCTTGGAGCGACTTGTCACCCGAAACATGCCTGACTTTCCCCCTGCTGACTGGATCCTTGCATTCAGCCAGGGATTCCGGTTTGTTCGAGCGGCGGACGGCTGCGAGTGGAGTACGAACTTCCTCACACGGCGGGTCTCGGGCGACGGGTCGTTTATCAGGATGTGCGAGATGATAGCCGAAGGACGGTATACGTGGAACGAGATCAGCGCCTCGTTTGGCGACGCCTGGATCACCGAGATGTACCTTAAGCCAAAACTCAGCCTCCTGATGAATCTCGGGCTCATTCGCGAACCAGCGGCGAGAAAAAAGGCTTTGCCCTAATACTGTTCACGCAATGGTTTTTGCCCATAAGCGCTAACTTGTGTAGGGCTCCAATAGAACCCGCTACTCCGCTGGAAGGCGCTGCGAACGTGTTGAAAATGCTGACCTGTCGATCAATTCGACTAAACAGTTGCCGGTGCTGGACTTCTCTTTACCCCGAAGGGGTTACGGAGCAAAGCCCAGGGTTGCCCGCGTTTTTTGCGGGCTACCCTGGGTGGGTATCGGGTAAGTGACCAACCCTGAAGGGGTTGCGGACGGGGCGATGCTCAACCCCTTCAGGGTTGGATGCGGCGCTGGCCCCAAGACCCAGGGTAGCCCGCAAAAGACGCGGGCAACCCTGGGCTGTCTTGCGTAACCCCTTCGGGGTAAAGAGCCTTATGCACCACCGTCGCTCCGTGCACGGCTCTGAAAAGGCAACGCTCCGTGCGCGGCTCCGACGACGGTTGCCCGAGCAGCGCCGTTGGACGCCCGGTCACTCAGTCGCCATTGCAACCTCGATCTCATAGAGTCTCCCCAACTCCCCCAGCAGTTCTTTCTCAATCAGACGCCAGGCGGGTTCAGGAGTGTATCCGCTGTATCTTGACCGGCAGATGTCGATGAGGACTGGACGAACCTGGTTGTGCTCGAGGAAAACTGAGAAACCGCGGATCGAGGCAAAGATTTCGTCGTCTGACTTCGGTGCCCGCGCTTCGGCTGCTCCCGGCGATGGGGGATTGAAGCACAGGTAATAGCGGCCATCGACCGCTTCTACGTAATGTCTGAAGTGCAAATTCAGCTTTCGATACCTCTCGGTGAGACAGCGACCGTATTCCTCCTCAGTGATTTCAAACCGCTCGAACGCGTCGGCGGTCGGTGAGCAGCAGAAGTAGTCCAGATCGATGTCCAGGACCACCGGTGATTCGGCTGTAAATGGATCGGCGGTGGTCTGGCGATAATGACAAAACGGAGACCGATCCTCCCAGGTTCTGTCTGAAAAACCCTGGGAAGGATCTGGTCGGACGATCAGCGTCTTGCGGTCCTCGTCCTGACTCCTGACGTAAAAGAACCGTTTCTCAACCAGCATCGGGTCGCTTGACGCCTCCGTTGGCTCCGCTGCCGGGGGCGCCAGCCAGCAAACCTCGTAGAAGAGCTTTTGATAGACGGCTGGAATGATGAACGACGAGATGATCAGCTCGCGATAAACGAATTCGGACACCCTTTCCGGGGAGGCTGCTATTTCAGGGACCGGCGACCGGAGGCAGTAACTCTTCATGTCCGCGTGAGTATCGACATGCAGCAGAATATTCTTGCAACCTGGCCGGAGCAGGCCCCGGCGAACCGCCTCGTGCCAGACGATGAACGCCTCATGGTGTTCTTCGAACACGAAAACCGGTGTTACTCCCATGGTTGCTTCTCAGGCTGGAGTCTTTTGCAGCAGTAGTAACAATCGAGGATCGCCGTGCAGTAGCGGCCGACCATCCTGATCAGCTCGTCGCGCATTCGGTCGTTATCGGCCGCGACCGTGAAGGTTGCATATGACCACTTCTCGAAACAACGCGCCACCGAGTTGGCCACCAGCGGGTGGAAGAGCCCCTTGTTTCTCTGGTCCGGCAGAATATAGATCCGCCGGAAACAAAGCAGGGCAACCGAACGGGGCTGCGTTATCATCCACCCGGCCACCCGACCGGTGGCGAGATTTCGGACGCCAAAACTGCTGTGCGGATCGTAATCCTCAATGACAAGCGGGTCCAGGTACCGCATCCCCGGCTGCGACCGCGCCTCAAGGGAGAGGCGTTCCAGGTCCGACCTTTCTCCGGCAGTCAGCTCGGCCCAGGGGAACAACTGGTAGCCGCCCGGGAGCTTCAGACGATACCATCTCTCCCTGGCCAGGTTGGCCGCGCCTCCGTAGAAGCTCGTCGACTGCCTGCGGATTTCCTCCCAGTCCAGGCGTCGAAGCAGGGTCAAGAGCCGGTGTTGACCACCATAGCTGCGCGGTATTTTCGGGCCGATCTCCAGTCGATGAAAGCCCAGCGCCCGAGCCCTTCGCTCGCCTTCCGTGAGCAGAAGACGTTCCACGTCCGAATCCGTCCGCGGTTCATAAACGTGAAGGCAGTGGATAGCCGAGTAAGTTCCGTTGAGCTCGTTTGGGCGGGCGACCAGTGCGCCGAGCAGACAACTACCCGCCACGACCCCGAGGACGATGTCCCGGTCCTCCAGCGGGTCCTTCTCCACCACCGGGATGAGCGGTTCCGGCAGCAGCCTTCTGAAAAGTGGCCGAGTGTCAGCATTCGGCTCTGTCAGGTGAAGCATCGGGATTCAGCAGCGCCTTCTCGCAGTAATAGGTGTCGATGATCATGTAACAATGCCGGCCCATTATTTTCATGAGCACCGCCCTCATCCTCGGATTGTCCGCATTGACGGCCATCACTGCCCGTATGAAATGCTGCCAGGCGTACCTGACTGACTGCGCGATCAGCGGATAGAAGCATGTCTGACTCCTTTCCTCGGGGAAGAAGTACAGGCTCCTGAAACGGACGGTGACGGCGTCCGCCTGCTCGTTCACGAACCATCCGGCAACCTGTCCGGTCGTGGTATTCCGCAGTCCGAGGCTGGTGTGAGGATCGAAGCTCGCGAGCTTGAAGGGATCGAGGTACCCCGCCTCGTGTCTGCGCGAAGCCAGGTATTCCCGGTCCCTGGCGGCGAGGTCACGCCAGAAGAAGATCTCGTAGCCGGGCGGAAGCGGGGTGCTGAACCAGCGTTCCTCGGCCACTTCATAACCCTTGATGTGGAATTTGGTCGAGACCAGTCTGATCACTTCCCAGCCGTGCTGCCGAAGAGCGCCGAGCAAGACATCCGCTTGATCCGTTCGCGTCGCGCAAGACGGCTGCATCGCGATTTTTGTGTGACCCAGCGCCCGTACCCGCTTCTCGAAGTCCTCGAGCAGCGTTACCTCCACGCCGCGCGACGTGAAACCTTCTTCGGACAGCAGGAATAGTAGTTTATAGCTCGTCGGCTCGTTCGTGGCTGGGATAGCCAACAACCGACCGGCGATGCGTCCTCCGTCCCAAGCGCCCAGGAGAATTCGAGAGGCTGGATCAAGAGCGAGCAGCGGCGCCAGGTTGCGCGGAATCTCTGCCGCAACCGCCTGGAGCTCGGCGTCATCTGACGGTTCTCTGATGTCAATCATGCACGAACAGCCGGTCTATCGCCTTCTGGTACGCGTCTGGCCCGGCTTCCTCCGTGTAGTGAAATAGATACCGCAGACCGAGCTGCCGGTTGGCTGAAATCGGGATAGGAGTGTAGGTTGCCAGGGCAAGGTGCCGGGCACCCCTTTCGACGCTTAGCTTGTGCTTCAGGAAGTAATCCAGGCAAGCCTCCACCCGGTCGAAGGACTGCTGAGACCCCTTGTCCGACAGCGCCTGGCAGATACCGGCCACGGTTTGCGGCGTTCGGATTTGCTGGTACACGGCGCTCTCGGTTTCATCCATGATGTAAAGCGGCGAGATCGCGCAGGAGCGAGTGTCGTGGATCCGCACGATTCCGTTCAATGCCCTCATGGAAAGCACGGGTGGGCATCGATCTGATCGATTGACCGAGTACTCGTGCCGCCACTCCGCGGCCCGCCAGAGCATGAGCTGCTTCGCTTCGGTCAATTGCTCCGGAGTCCCACCGTTTGTCTTTTCTTCGAGGAAACAGAACGCCAGCCTGTTAAGTGCGGAATCGGACACGCGCGGGTACATGACGCGGAAAGCGTCACTGGCGCGCAGTTTCAGGCCGAACTTTCCCGGCGTTCGATGGTAAGGGCTGAACTTCGAGAACCTGATCTTCGAAAAGCTCATGGGCGGGGGCAGGTGGTGGAGTAAGGGAAACAACTCCGCCAGCCGCAGATAGTCCTCGGTTTGTTCTCCCGGGATCTCGTACAAGACGTTCCACCAGGCGCCGATGGACTGTTCCTTGAGATACTTCAGGAAGGCGAGGTTCTTCAATACCGAGTTCCCCTTGTTCATCAGTTGCAGGAGATGATCGTCCAGCGACTCGATTCCCGGCTGAACCTGGAAGACCCCTGCGGCGGCCAGCGCCTTGACCTGCTCCTCGTTGAGTGTGGAGCGGACCTCGAGCGCAAAGCACAACGTCGGGTTCCGGGCGGCAAGCTTCAGCCAGCCGTCAAACGACTCCACTCCGAGGATGTTGTCGGTCAGGACGAAAACCTTCGTGCTGTAATGTTCAGACAACGCGAGCAACTCGTCCCAGAACTCCTGATCGTCTTTCCGCCGGTAGTGAGCCCTCTCCCCGTTTAACCCGCAGAAGTTACAGGTCGCCCGCTCTCCCTTCTGGCAGCCCCTCCCCGCTTCCACCGAGCAGACGCGAACCCAATTCCGAACCGTCGATTGATCGCGTTCGGCGAAGTAGTCGTCGAAGTCCGGAGCGCCAATCGTCGTCAGGTCTTCGACGCTGGAGATCTCGTATTGGCGATCCGTTTCCGGAATCGATGCCTGCGATTCGGCTTTGGCCCGGTCGTAGACACCGTAGGGCAGACGGGCGGTGGGGACAGGACCGGCGGATTGCATAATGTCTCGACAAAGGGTCGGAAGAGACGCGTCGGCTTCGCCTGAGAAGACATAGTCGATCCAGGGAAACTGGAGCACCATTTCAAAACCAATTTCTCCTTCGCAGTTCGCACCGCCGATGATGGTGGTAATGCTCGGCTCCCGCTCCTTGATTGCCCTCAGAAAGGCCAAAGAAGAAGACTGCTGGATAAAGGTCGAGCTGCAGCCCACGATCCTGGGTTTCATGGCGAGCGCCCGCTCAACCTCCGACAGCAGGAACTCCCTGACTGCAAGACGCACTCGAGAAAACTGATCGGCAAGGCGGGGCGTCATTTCGAAACGCGGGGCGACTTCCAAGCCCAGGAAAGGTTCGTCGTCGGGACACGACCAGACTGAGGGACGGGCGGGATTTGACCAGGATGCGAAGATCCACTCGCCGGGGAAATCATCGCGCGCGACTCTCTGGATGACGCAGTTCTCGGCAACCGCCGTGTAGAGGGCCACGCCCAGGCGATCTGCGAGGCGAAAGCACGGGTAGGTGCCGCGCGAGGACAACCCGGCACGCTTGGCTGCTCCGCACAGCACGCCCACTGCTGCGTGTGGCAAGGCTATCGGGCTGAAGGGCATGGAGACGAGAAGAAGGTCAAGTGATTCCATCGGCGGTCACCCTCTCAATCGGACGATTGCCCATCCGTCTTCTCGTCCGCCCTCTTTTCCTTGAGCTCGTAATGAATCTCGAGCAGCTCCTGCAGGTGGTTCTTGAATTTCAGGCAAAGCTGGTTTTGGCGGCCATCAAGCAAATTGCGCAGGCGCGCGTGGGCACAGCCGCCATCGCAGACCGGGAAAAAGAAGCAATCCAGGCATTCGGGGTCGTCAAGATAACTGGAGGCAACCAGATAATCGGAAGTCAACGCCGCGTTCCAGGTTCCACCCGGCCAGACCGATCCGATCTCCCGTTCCTTGATGCCGATGTCGTCCCAGCACTTGTAGAGCTCTCCCTCGGGGCCAATCACAAACCCGTTGCGGCGGCAGGCGGTGCAGCCGGCATAATACCGACCGGGGAAAGTCTTCAGATCTTCGATTCCGTGACGGGAGTACTGCTCGACTGTAAACTCCGCCTCTTTGTCCGGTGTGATCAGGCAGCCGATGTCCGGGTTGGTACCGGCGAAATCGTGGACCAGGCCCGGGTAGATCGAAAGCCGCTTCTCCTGGTAGGCCTTTGGGAGCTTTTCGACGAGCTGCTCGTGGATGAGGTGGTAGTCATCCCGGTTGACCTCATCGATGTTGACCCGGAGCAGCACCTTGCCGTGCCACTTCTCGAAGAGCGTCTCCAGGTTCCTGAAAATCGTGCGGAAGGTCGCCCCTCCCCCTTTCAATGGACGACGAGAGTTGTGGGTTTTTTCCGGTCCATCAAGCGTGATCTGGATGACACCGATCCGCAGATCTTTGAGTTTTTCGATCTTCTCCGCGTCCAGCAGGAACCCATTGGTGACCAGCAGAACGTCAAACGGTATGGAAAGCGCTTGGATTTTGTCTGTCAGTGTGCAGATGCGGTCGAAGCAGAGGAGCGGTTCTCCGCCGTACCAGGTGACAGACAGCCGTTTGACCGTCTGGAATCGGCGGATGAACTCGACCACCTTGTCTTCCGTTTCGTCGGACATGAAGACCGGCTGCCTGTCTTTTTCGTAGCAATAGGGGCAATCGAAATTACAGGCCCTGGTCGGGGCGATGGTGAGAAGCAGGTGACCCGTATTGTAGTTGTTGCTGAGACGGCCGAGTTTCAGCAGGTTGCGGCACGTGTCGTCATCCCGTTCTCTGACGAGAATGCCAGTGGTGCGTAGCTGAAAATAGAAGGCAGGGTCCTTGCTGAAATCAAAACTGTTCGGGTCTTCCTGAATGCGAAGAATTTCGGGGTAGAGGGTGTCGTCGATTTTTATGAATGAATTGGAAGCCGAATTGTAGAGAAGCCAGCCGTGTTTCGACGACTTGAACAGCCGGTTATACCTTGACCACTTCATCGGTACTTCGTTTCAAATCGATCAGAACGGCGAGATCGCATGGACAGCCCGTGAGGCGGCGAGCCGTCCACGCGTCTCAAGAGAGGCTCACGACAGTTACCGTTCCGCGTGTGCGCCACACACTTTCCCTGCGCAGGCGTCAAGGTTGACGTCGCAAAGACCGCCGGCTACGTTCTCGAGATCCTCGAACGAAAGTTCATCGCCGACGAACTTGGGCAGTACGAAAGTGACGTGGTAATTCGGGTCGCTCTCGATCACTTTGATCTTCATAACCGCCGGTACTGGCTTGCCGGAAATCTTCTCAATTGCGGCCTTAGGGTCAGCCAGAACCAGCTCGCGAAAAGACTTGTCCGTGATGGCCCGCTTCTTTGCCTCGACAATGATGTTATCCACTTCTTCTTGCGTCCAGGTCATGATTGCCCTCCACAGGGTCATTCTTTGGCCTCGTCTCGGTTGGTCGACCGTAGCAGCCGGGCACCAATCGGGCGGGCGGAGTCTAAACCGGGCAGAACGACTATCGGGCTTCGGCTTCGGCGCCGCAAATCTGAGGGGCGCACGGACCCACGTCAACAGCGGCCCCGCAAACTGCAACAATCAGCGCGACCGATACGCCTCCCGCTACCTTGGATAGAGCCTCGTCGGAAAGTTCCTCGGGGGCCATCTCGGGAAGCACGAAGGTCATGTGGTATGCCGGATCGCTCTCCACAACTTTGATCTTGAGGGAGGCGGGGACTTTATGTCCGGTTGCCTCCTCGATCGCTTTGTGCGGATCGGCCAGCATGCGGGCCCGGAACGAAGCATCCGTGGCCGCCTTGTTCTTGATAGTCGTTAATGCCTTTTCAACATCTTCAGCAGTCCAGGCCATAACGTTCCCTCCTAGTGCCTGACTTAGCGTCCAGCCTCGGCGCCGCAGACGTTCCCGCCACACACCTCGATGTTGGTGCTGCATACGCCGCCGGCCACCTTCTCGAGGTCGGTCTCGGAAAGCTCATCACTGACCATCTGCGGCAGCAGGAAGGTCATGTGGGCGGCCGGATCGCTTTCGATGATTTTGATCTTGATTCCCGGCGGGACGGCTTTGCCGGAAACCTTCTCGATGGCGGCGTTGGGGTTTGCCAAGGCTAACTGGCGGAAGGCCTTGTCGGTCATTGCCCGCCTTCGCACTTCCACGAATGCGCGATCGGCTTCCTGTTCGGTCCAGCTCATGCTGAGCTCCTTTCCTAATGAGGTCATGGCC
>CAYQYP010000302.1:0-6745 GCA_964421755.1 uncultured Acidobacteriota bacterium | reverse complement strand
CCAGCGTAGGAAAGCCGAGCCGGGCTCCGAGCGGAGCGCGTCGCCAGCATCCGACGTGATTGCCCGGCAGGCGGGAATCAACGACGGAAAAGGGCTCGTCTTCATCTCTCACCTCGGCGAGATTTTCCCAAGCGGGTTTTTGCCCCTATCTGCCGGCAACGTACGTCGCGATTCGCTGATCGACGTCTACCGCACCTCCGCGTTGTTCATGCGACTTCGTGATTCGTCGCAACTCGGGGGAAAGTGCGGGATCTGCGAATTCCGAAACCTGTGCGGAGGCTCCAGGTCCCGCGCGTATGCATCCACCGGCGACCACATGGCTGAGGACCCCCGCTGCAGCTATCAGCCGGCGAGGCGTTTGCAGTAAAGCAGAACCCGCTTACTCCGCTGAAAAGCGCTGCGAGGCTGTTGAGTCAGGTTCTATCCGGCTATTCACAGCGAAGTGACCATTTTCAACAGCCTCGCAGCGCTTTTCAGCGGAGTAAGCGGGTTCTGCTTTCCCGGTTTAGGCACACGAAGCAGGGATTTTTTCCCCGCTCACTCCTTAAATTCCCTACTCCCGTTTTCCGTCCGAAGGCTCAAACCATCGCGGTGACCGAGTCCGTGGACTGGCATCTCCATTGCTTACGTCCGGAGTAAAAGCAGTAACGGAGGAAGTTTTATGGGCGAATATATGGTGTGGGTCATTGTCGCAGGCGTGATCGGTTTGGCGCTCGGCTTCGGCATAGCCTACTTAGTTCTTGGACGTAACGCCCTCGCGCATCGTGACGAGCTGACCTCCCTGCGTAGCAGCGTCGACGAGCGCCAGGCGCGAATCGAAGAAGCCGAGACCCGGATGCGATCGCTCAACAAGCGAGTCGAGGAGAAGGAACACCAGCTCGAGGCAGCCAAGAACGAAATCGAGGAGCTGGAACGCACCCTGGAGGAGAAGGCTTCCAAGGAGAAGAAAGCTATTCAGGCTCTCCGCGATGCTTTCCATGAAGACGTGAGATCGGAGCAGGTGCGCTCGACAGAGGCGCAAGCTTCAGACGAGGCACAGCGCAGAGCGCAGCTCGCCGAGGAGCGCCGCCGCGCAGAAGTGCAGAATGCCGAAGCGCGGGCGGAAGAGCAGCGCCAGGAAATAGAGGATCGGAACCGGCGCTGACCACGGTCAGTGCCTTGTGGTGTGTGGGGTCGCCAGGCGGCCCGAATCGGCTGGACAACCCGGCGCCTGTTTTGCCGATTTCGTGACCGCCGACCCCACCCTTTATCATGCCAGACGATCGATGGAATTCGCTCCATCGGTGCTTTTAGACTGAGGGGAGTCCACAGCTCAGCCCACCGTCGGAACCTTTCAACAAGGAGTTTGTTATGCTGCCTTCCACCGTCAACCGAGTTCCCGAAAATACGTCTCCGGAAGTTAACGACCGCATTCGTCGCCAGACCGAGGCAAACGTTTCATACTATGCCGGTCAAGGACGGGAAGCGATTGAGCAGCGGCTTTCCGAGCTTGACCGGGAGTGGGACATCGAACGGGCAATCGAAGCCAACGCCGCCACCATCGCGCTCGCCGGGCTGATACTCGGCAGCGTCGGCGGACGGAGGTGGTTCATCGTTCCCGCCGTTGTCTCCGGCTTCCTGCTCCAGCACGCCGTCCAGGGCTGGTGCCCCCCGGTCCCGGTCCTTCGCCGTCTCGGATTCAGAACTCAAGGAGAAATCTTCGAGGAAAAGTGCGCGCTGCGTAAGCTCCTGAAAAAGTAATGATCACGTGACCCACGAATGTTGATACTTTCCCGGTTGGATGGGAACCTGATCGGCTGCTCATCCGTATGTGTAGAGGTTAGTTGACTCAGCGGGAGAGATCATGAAGAAAAGCTATATCGTCGTCGCGTGCATAGGAATCGCCTTACTTGTCCTCCCTTCCAGCTTCAACTACCTCCTTACGCTGCGAACGATTGCTTTTGCGGATCGATTCGTCGAAACCCTGGCGGCCGGAAAAGTACGTGAAGCGTACGCCATGACCAGTTCCGAGTATCAGAAGGGCATCGACGCGCGGCAGTTTCGAAGAACCGTCCGAGGCCTCAAGCTCAGCGGATTCAAATCGGTCGAGTGGCAGCCCACCTTTTCTTCGGGCAAGGTAAGCCTGACCGGCGAAGTCAAAACAGCGGATCAAAAACTCGTTCCGTTGCTGCTCCAAGCCATCAAAGAAAACGGCGAATGGAAGATCGGTTCGATCCAGGGTCCGCCTGCCGAACCGGTTCGATACAGAACCAGTCGCGGGCTGTTCGGGCCGATCAGAGAAGAACCCGAGATACTCGCAGACAAACCGGACGACGCGGAAATCAAACGACTCGTTACCGCCTCAATTCTCTCGCTTGCCCAAGCCATCAAGACTGAAGACTTCGACAGTTTCCACCGGGAGGTTGCTTCTCCCTGGCGCGACCAGACCTCGACCGGGGTCATGCGGCGGGTTTTCCGGCGCTTCGAGGAGAGGGACGTTGACCTGAGCGTGGTCAAGGACCTGCGCCTGGTGTTTCATCAACCGCCCGAGCTGCAAGACCGAGGACCGAGCCGGCTGTTGAAAGTCCGCGGGAAGTTCATCGGACCACGGGACGTCGTCGAGTTCGACATGACCTACTGGCCAGAGAAGACGGGATGGAAGCTTATTGGCATCTGGCTGGGCGTAAGAGATCCGTTCCTGGACGAAGAAGAAGCAGACGAAACGACGGCCGACTGAACGGCCACGAAGGCGCATTCTCTGCTGATTGCCTTCCCTTTAGGAGCACGCCTGCGCCTGGAGTATACTGGGCCGGCCACGAGGCTTCAAACTCCAGCTGACTCCGTACATCTATAGAAGCAGGAGGTCCAATGAGACAGAAGGCACTACTTTCCAGCTTGGTTTTGGTTCTCTTATCCGTAACGCTGTTGGCGGCAGATTCGGAGCTTCAAAACATGGCCGCGCGACTTTCCGACGACGCGCGGCGGCTGTCGGACGTCGCGTATGACGGGTTTCGGCGTCGCGACCGGGGGAACCGGGCAGACGTCGAGGCACTGTACGCGACCATCGAGTTCCACTCGGCCACCGAACTGTTTCAGCGGATGATCGGCGATAACCGGCCCCAGTCCGAGTTGAGAGACAGCGTCTACGTACTCCGCGACCGGTTGACCCGTATGGACCGATACGGTTTCGGCCGACAGGAACGCAGCCGGATGAGCGTGCTGCTGCAGAACATCGAACGCCAACTGGGCGGGCCAACGAGAAGCGATCGTACTCCGCCCTCCTCGGAAGATGACGACTGGCGGCAAGGCGGGGAAACTGGCCTGCTGACATGGTCCGGACGAGTGGACGACGAGGTCATCTTGATCGTCCGGGGATCGAGGGTCAACGTGCGTGTCGTCAAAGGGGTAAGGGTCCAGGATGATGATTATTCGTTCGAATCCCCCCTGCCTCGCAACGAGGTGGATCTCCAGGTGAGGAAAAGACGTGGCCGGGGTTCCGTTGACCTGATCGAAGAACCGACCAGGCAAAACGACTACACCGCGATGATCCGAATCCGGGACAACCGGAGCGGATCGGATGTTTATGAGCTCGAAGTGAGCTGGTGAAGAACTGCGCACTGCCAACTGCGCACTGCCGACTGAACACCTTCGGCTAACAACGAGCCGCTCGGCGGCGATTTTGGATCAAAGCCGTTAACGATTGCGCGGACGAGTAGGTTTTGCGCAGTGCGCAGCGGGCAGTGCGCAGTTGTCAGTGGTCAGTCGTCAGTTGCCACTTGCGCATCTGATCCTGCACCTCCAGCGAGTTGCCATCCGGGGCGGTGGGAAACGCGCGAACCTGCCCCAAAAGGTCGATTTCCCCCTGCGATAGCTTGTGATCCAGCAGGCCCATGCGCCACAACCGGTCATGGACAGAGGCGAGATTGTCGGCAAACCGGAAGTCTACGAGACGCAGCCCGTAGTCCAAATAATAGAACAGACTGATGTCCGGACCGGGCACCCGCACAAGAACACGCTTGTCCGCTGTGAGGCTCAGGGAATCGACAATCGGCAGCATCCCCTGGACATCCGACACGTCCGGGCGGGGGAAAAGGACGTAGGCGAGTTCCTTTCCGAGGGTGAAATCATAGAAAGCCGATTCAAACCCGGATGCCGACCTGTTCCCCTTGCCGAAGGGAAGATCCAAGAGAACCACACAACCGTATCCGAGGCCCACTCCCGGATTATTGATGCCGGATAGAACCGCCTCCGGCTGGCCGTCTTTGTCGAAATCGTGAACCAGGGCACTTCGCAACCCGCCCGGATGCCAGTATTCGTCAAGCAACTGCCCGGTACGTGGATCCAGCAGGGCGACTTGCGATGGGTACCACAAATGATGACCGGCGACGCAAAGAAGACGCAAATGGTCGCCGAGCTCCACGGGAATCAATCGCAACCCAACATAATTGGCGCTGATGCGGCGGTTCGCGTGAACGCGTTCGCGACCATATTTGAACTCCCACAGCTGATCGCCGTTGGAGTCGTAACAGATCAGGCGACCAGGGAACTGCGCCGACTGTTGAGGAGCACAGTTGAACAGAACCTCCTTCTCCGGGTCCTGGTCCACATTCAGAACGAGGTAAGGGTCGTTTCCGGCCGCGTAGTGAGAGACGTTGATCTCTGTCAGCTCTTTATGCCAGAGGACCTGCTTCGCGGCGTCAAAAGCAGTCAGTCGCGTCGGTTCTATGCCAACCGTGCTGACATCCGGGGGAGCCTCGAAGAACAGAAAAACCAGGACCCCGGTCGCAACCAGGAGGACCACTCCGGCGATGATGACCGGGCGGATCCACTTACTCGGAGTCCCCTGCCGCTCGGCCTGGTGGCCGGTCATCCAGTCGTCTATTTCGTCCGCGTAGGCCAGCACTCGGGCTTTCTGACCTGTTCCCTGACGGTGGACAGGGAGGCCCGATTCCTTTTCCCAGCGCTGAACCGTTCGAACCGTGACTCGCAGATAGGAGGCAATCTCCTTCCAGGACTGGAGCACTTGTCGCGGCTTGAGGAGCGACGGTCCAGGAGCACTCTTCAGTGGAAGAATCTTCTTCGTCAACGGCATCCTTTCCCGACAAGTTCTTATATCACACGATCCGACGACCGGCGGGAGTTTCCTGGAGAGGAATTAGGTATTGTCTACCCTGCGTTCCCGGCTAGAATTGTTGTTTCTGCCATGGCGACAGCGAGCATCGATAAATCCACGACCGATCGTTCCGTCACTTGGGCAGGCCTCGTTCACCTCCTGGTGGTTTACGTGGTCTGGGGAAGCACCTACCTTGCGATCCGTGTGGGCGTTCGAGAAGGTGCCGGGTTTGCCCCGTTCACCTTTGGAGCGCTGCGGGTGGTGGTAGCCGGGGTGCTCCTCCTGGTGTGGGCGAAGTGGGCAGGCGCTCGGGTGAAACCGAGCCGCAAGGAACTCGTCACTTTGGCGGTATCCGGCGTGCTCCTGTGGACCGGGGGTAACGGCATGGTCATCTGGGCAGAACACCATATCCATTCTGCCTATGCCGCTTTACTCGTCAGCTCGACCCCGATGTGGGCCGCAATTGTCGAGGCAATTGTCGATCGGGTGGCACCATCGGCACTTCTGATCATGTCGCTGGTGGTGGGTTTCCTCGGAACCGCGCTCCTCAGCTTTCCGATCCTCCGATCGGGTACTTCGGCGGACCTGCTCTCGGTAATCGGCCTTCTGTTTGCTTCCCTAAGCTGGAGCAGTGGATCGATCTTCCAGAATCGACACCCCGTGGGACTGGGTGTGCGCGCCAGTTCGGCCTACCAACAGCTTTTTGGAAGCGTCGGCTTCATCGTGCTCGCCCTGATCCTCAGCGAGCCGACTCCTCGACCCACGACGGAAGCCTGGCTCGCCTGGGGATACCTGGTTGTGGTTGGCTCGATCCTCGCTTTCACGTCCTTCATACAAGCCCTTCGACTGTTGCCCACGGGTATCGTCTTTACATACGCGTACGTGAACCCCGTCATTGCCGTTGTTTTGGGCTGGCTGGTTCTGAGCGAACCCGTCACCGTCTGGACAATCGGCGGGGCCTCGCTGGTCCTTGTCGGTGTCGCCGGGGTCTTCCACGAGAAGGGGGGCAGTCGCCAGCGCGCCAGAAGGGCGGGCGCGGGAGAGAACCAATGACGATCATCTCGGCCGCGTTCCTGCTGTTCCTGGTCATGGATCCGATCGGGAACATTCCCCCTTTCTTGACAACTCTCAGAAGGGTCACCCCGGCCCGGCGCAATCGGATCGTGCTGCGCGAGCTTTTTATCGCCCTGCTGGTCCTGGTCTTCTTCCTGTTTTTCGGCCGAGGTCTCCTGGCAGCTTTGAGGGTATCCGAACCAGCGGTGAGCATCGCCGGAGGAATCATCCTCTTCCTCATCGCCGTCCGCATGATCTTCTCGATCTCGGAGGACATGTTTGGCAAGAGCCCGGATGGAGAGCCGTTCATCGTTCCACTGGCGGTTCCGCTGGTGGCAGGCCCCTCAGCGATGACCACGATCGTGCTGATTACAACACGCAGCTCGGTCTTCGAATCGGTCATCGCGCTGACCGCGGCCTGGGTGGTGTCGGCCGCGGTTCTGACGACGGCCAGCAGTTTGAGCCAGTATCTCGGCGAGCGAGTGCTGACAGCGCTCGAGCGCCTGATGGGGATGCTGCTGACGATGGTTGCGGTCGAGATGTTCCTCTCCGGCGTCCAGAGGTTCTGGAGGACGTAAAGCACTGCGCACTGCCAACTGC
>CAYQYP010000301.1:0-48286 GCA_964421755.1 uncultured Acidobacteriota bacterium | reverse complement strand
GACCACCTGACTCGCTCCACTGCTTCGTGTTTAAATGTATCGACTTAGCGAATGATTGGTGGTCCGCTTACTCTCGCTCACTGCCGTTCGCTTTCGTGCGCGGCTCCATTCGATCTCGCCCTCCGCACGACATCAGCCCATCACAAGTCCGTCAATACCTGTGGACCGAACCCACTTCTCCCACCTTGGCTGATCAGCTGCTTGATTGTCAGTGGTCAGTTGTCAGTGGGCAGTCGCCTTTGGGGGACCGTTCCAGACGTATTGCTGGCGGTAGTAAAGGCGGCCGAAGGGGACGTTGCACTGGACCTGGATATTCCTGAATCGCAACGTGGAATCGGGGGACTGGAGGAAGGTGAGCAGGTACTGGTTCTTGAGCTCCAGGGCGATTTGCTTATACGCCCCCCGGAGTTCCGAGAGCTTCTCGGGGAACAAGGCGCGTCCTCCGGTGGACTCGGCCATGTATCGAATGGCTGTTTCCTTTTCCCGAAAGTACACTTCGACGAAATTCTTGTCCTCCTTCAGCAGGTTGCGCATGATACGGTTCATGTACTCCACCCGCCTCAGGCGCTGGACCTGGGGGAGCACGAGTCGCGTCCGCCCGACGATGAATACGGAGATGTCGTGCGAAAGGAGTTCGCCGAGCACTTTGTCGTAGTCGGCCTGGCTTTCGTTATCGACCCCGTCTGTCAACAGGATGACGACTCGCTTTCCCTGCACCCAGTTCATCTTCTCGCGAGTTGCACTCAGGGCGTCGTAGAGGGCTGTGCGGTATCCGGGCTCGATTTTCTTGAGCGATTTTTTGAGCTTGCGAACGTTGTTGGTCCAGTTCTGCACCACTTCGACCTTGTCGGCGAAAGTGATGACGGCGATCTGGTCTTCCTTGCCGAACTCCTCTGCGAATGAAATCGCCGACTCCCGCATCTCGTCGATTTCCTCGCTGACACTTCCGCTCACATCGAGGAGCAGAACGACGTGCAGCGGAGTGCGATCCAGAATAAAATTGTCAATTGGCCGTGGCTGTCCCTCGTCGAGGACCTGAAAGTTCTCCTTGGTGAGCCCCAGCAATGCCTGGCCGCGGTCGTCCTCGACCCGCACCGGAACCTTGACGTAGGAGGCGTTCACCTTGATTCGAGCGGGGGATTGGGCGAAAGCGGAGGCGGGGAGGAGCAGCAGTAGCAACAGCCAAAGCATACTTTAACGTCATTATAGCACCCGGGATCGCGCCCGGGCTAAAGGCGCAGAGAGACCGGCTGACCAGCTGAAATACACATCGATTGGAACGGAGCGCATGGACATCAAGGTAATCGACACAGGTCTTGACGGCGTGGTCGTGATCGAGACGGCCTTCTTCAGGGACGAACGGGGTTTCTTCATCGAGAGCTACCACAAACAACGCTATTTCGACTGCGGCCTGAAGTACGAATTCGTCCAAGACAATCACTCGCGATCTGTCCGCAATGTGCTTCGCGGACTTCATTACCAGGACATGCGAGCCCCGATGGGCAAGCTCGTCCGTTGCACCGCCGGGTCCATCCTGGATCTAGCCGTGGACATCAGGGTCGGGTCTCCAACCTACAGGCGGTGGGTCGCGCTGGAGCTCACGGCGGAGAATATGCGCCAGATATTCGTACCGCCCGGTTATGCTCACGGCTTTCTCACGATTTCCGATAGTGCGGAAGTGCAGTACAAGTGTACGACCTACTACGCGCCCGCGAGCGAGGGCGTCATTGCGTGGAACGACAAAGAGCTTGAGATTGACTGGCCCTGTGTCAATCCGATCGTGTCCGCCCGGGATGCGAAGGGAATGTCGCTCAAGGACTATGAAAAGGCCCCGGCTTTTATCTTCTCGGCCGCTTAGCCCGAGTACTTCTGGGCGATTTCGTCCCACTCGCTCTGCGGGACTTTGAGGAATTCTTCGACGACCTTCGGGTCGAACTGGGTGCCTGCGTTTCCGACGATGGCCGTGCGCGCCACTTCCGGGCTCATGGCCTCCCGGTACGGCCGGGTGGACGTGATCGCGTCGTACGCATCCAGCACCGCGAATATCCGGGCTTCGAGAGGGATTTCGTCCCCCTTGAGGTTCTGCGGATAGCCTGTTCCGTCGTATTTTTCGTGGTGGCAGAGAACCATCCAGGCAACCCGGTCGAGGAACTTGACCCCTTTTAGAATCTCGTAACCGATGGTGGGGTGTTTTCGGATCTCCCCCCACTCGTCTGGGGTCAGCTTCCCTGGTTTAAGCAGAATGCCGTCCGGTACTCCGATCTTGCCGATGTCATGGAGGAGGGCACCACGGGCGAGATCCATCAACTGAAGCGTGTCAAAATCGAATTCCTGGGCCAGGCGGAGCGTGTAAGCCTGGACGCGTTGCGAGTGGCACTGAGTCTCATGGCCGCGAGCATCGAGTGCCTTGATAAGAACTTCCAGGGTGCTCTTGTGCTGATCCTTCAGGTCGTGGAGCGCACTCGAAAGCGCAAACGCCTTTTTTCGGACCAAGGCTTCGAGGTTTTGCGAGATCCGTTTACTGTCTATCCGGGTACGGCGCAGTTGCAGCGCCCTCTTAACGGCTTCCCCAACGTGTTCAAGGTTGAACGGCTTGGTGATGTAGTCGTAGGCCCCCTGTTTCATCGTGTGGATTGCTGTCTGAATATCGCAGACCGCAGTGACCACGATGGTCGCAACATCGGGGAATCGCTGGGAGATGTTTTCCAAGAGTTGAATGCCGTTCATCTCCGGCATCCGGATATCGGCAATCACCAGCGCGTAACCCGACGTTGCCAGTTTGTCGACGGCCTCGCGTCCTGTTCCCGCGACGTCGCAATCAAAGCCCTGCTCCCGGAGGTACTCGGACAGGAGGTTCCTCACAATCGCCTCATCATCAACGATGAGGACTTTCTCCTGGCTAAGGGGTAAAGGTCCCGGTTGAGGCAGACTCATAATTCCTCTGACAAGGCCTTGCTCGGGCCCCGTTGAAGGGAGGACACAGTAAGCCTGCTCCCTCCCCCGTGTGCAAACCGAGCAAGAAAATACCGCTTTTCCGCACAAGTCGCAAGACGAAATCGACTGGTGTCAACTGTTTCTATCACGCGCAAAATCAAAGGCAGGCTTCGTGCTGGGTGGCGCCGGAGTTCGGGGTTTTTGCGGGAACAAGGGCGAGCAGAACGGACTGCGCGATCCTGTTTAATGGCTGTACCTCCGCCGCGGCTCCCAGTCGAATGGCTTCTTTCGGCATGCCGAAGACGACGCAACTGTCCTCGTCCTGGGCTATGGTGGGAGCCCCGTTTTGTCGCATCGCGAGCAGCCCTCTGGCTCCGTCAGCGCCCATACCGGTCAGAATCACGCCGACCGCTCCGGGTCCGGCTTGCGCGGCCACCGAATAGAAGAGCACATCCACGCTCGGCCGTTGGTGGTGAACAGGAGCCCCATCCTTGATGCGGACGCAATAACGGCTACCGGACTTCTGCAGGATCATGTGGTGGTTGCCCGGTGCAATGAGGGCAAGACCGGGCACAACGGCATCGTTGTCCTTGGCTTCACGCACCTGGATTTGGCAGACTTCGTTCAGCCGGCTGGCGAAGGTGGCAGTGAAGTGCTCCGGCATATGCTGCACGACCAGGATGGACGGGCTGTTGAAGGGGAGTCCGCCAAGAACCGTTTCTATAGCTTGGGTGCCGCCGGTCGAGGCCCCGATTGCGATGATCTTGTTGCGGCCTTGAGATTCGAGCAGCTCAGGAGGCAGCTCTACCGGGGTGAGGGGACCCGAGCTCTCCTGTCTGCGGCTCGGTCGGGCCTTGGACGCTATCCGGATTGCGCGTACGAGTTGGCGGCCAACATCGGGAATCGAGTATTGAGAGCCCGATTTGCTGATGACTTCGACGGCCCCCAGTTGAAGCGCCTTGACCGCAGCCTGGCTTCCCTCCGGAGTCTGCGAGCTGACGATGACCACCGGGGTAGGGTAATGCTTCATCAGTTTGGCCAGGAACGATATGCCGTCCATGCGCGGCATTTCGACGTCCAGGGTGATGACGTCCGGTTTCAACTTGACGATCTTGTCCCTGGCCACATACGCGTCCACCGCGGTACCCACGACCTCGATGTCGCTGTACTTCGACAGTTCGTCAGTGAGGACTCGCCGGACGACGGCGGAGTCATCCACGATCAGGACGCGAATCATTGTTGTTGTCCCGGCGAGCTGGTGAGAAACAGGAGAATGTCGGCTCGGCCTTCCTCGAGCCCGATCTGGACTTCAGCCTCGGGAGCAAGCCCTGTGACAGGGGCAACCGCATCACGAGCGGGTCTCGTCGTGGGAGGGTCGAGGTGGAACACCTGCTTGACCCCGGCAAGCGATGGCAGGAGGTTCCCGCAGATGATGTTCGCGATTTCACCGATCGCGTCATTTTGCATGTTCTCAGACGGGGCCTCCAGCTCACCCATCATGTTAGCGGTCAGGACGGGCAGGACGCCGCCGGCGAGCCTGACGACGAGACGCCCCTCGCACGGCCCCTGGAAATCAACACTGGCGACTCCGTCAACGGGAGCGAACTTCTGTAACGGATCCAGATCCTGGGACGGGAACATGAATCCGAGTTCTTCAAAAGTCAAAGCTGCCGCCCGATATAGAGCCTTCGCTATCTTTTCGTTCATCAATCACTCCTGTTGCCCGCAGTATGGCCTCCCTGAGCGTTTCCGGCGTGAAGGGCTTATGAACGAAAGCAACCCCTTTGCGCTGCACGTTTTCAATTCTAGTTTCGGAGCTCTCGGTTGACACAACGATTATGGACAGGTCGGCCGTTTCGGGGTTCTGTCGTATCCTGTCGATCAGGTCTACCCCGTTCAAGACCGGCATATTGATATCAATCAAGGACAGATCGACCCAGTTTTCATCCAGCACGCGGAGCGCCTCTTCACCATCCTTCGCCTCGTACACCTGCCCGAGGGCAAGGCCACTCAGATGGAGTGTCTTGATTACAATCGCACGCATGACCGCGCTGTCGTCTACAATCAGCACGTTCAACGCCATCGCTTTGACCCCCTTTTTCTCTAAGCTTGGTCTCGTCTGACGAATGCAGGGAATACGCCGACACGATACTTGATTCTCAACCCGCTGAACAGTCGAAATCAGGTGGCGAGTCTGATTCCAGAACCAGGGATCCGAGAAGTCCTCCTTATAGCACCGTTTCCACCCCGTTCACCTTTACAGTTGTTTGTCCGTCCGCAAGATAGAGCGCCATTGTCCGGGAGTGATGCCCGCCCACATCGTGTGAGGCCAGCAGAAGCCCATTTCTCCACAACAACTTGCGGAATACCAGGAAGTTCCTCTTGCCGATCTCGAAACGGTCCTCCATGGTTCCGTTGAGGTTTGCCCCTCCCGCCACCTTGATCACAAGGCGGTCTCGTTTTGCCCCTGCCTCGTAGCACTGGTGGAAGAGCTTAGGAACTCCGGTATCAACGAACATGCACGGATTGTCCTGCGCTTTTGTCGGATCGATCGTGGACATCGGCAGCATGACGTGGAGCATGCCGCCAACGCCTGCGACCGGGTCGAAGATCGCGACCCCGAGGCAGCTCCCAAGTGCGTACGTGACGATGACGTCATCGGGCTGCTTGGAAATCTTCAAGTCTGCAATTCCCACGATTTGTCTCAAGCTCCACTCCGTCTCTGAATGCCGGCTTCTACACCTGTTTGACGTAGATCGCCGGCTGTCTGTAAGTGAACTTGTGCGGAAACGTCGTCAAGCTCTCGGAATGACCTACCATCAGGTAACCTCCGGGGCGCATCAGGTCCCAAAATCGGCCCACGAGCCGTTCCTGAGTGGCGCGGTCGAAATAGATCATCACGTTGCGGCAGAAGATTACGTCGAACGGGCCTTTCATCGGCCAGGCCTCCATGAGATTCAGTCGCGCAAACCGCACAAGCGAACGCGGCTCGTTTTTGAGGCGGTATAGCCGACTGTCGTTCATGGAGAGGGTCGAAAAGTAATGAGCGCGAAGCGACAGGGGCACCTCCGCGACAACATCCTCCTCGTAGACTGCCTCCCGGGCCTTCGCCAGCATCCTGCCCGAAATGTCGGTGGCCAGGATCTTGACGTCCCAGCGACTCAGATCCCGCAGTTCCTCGCAGAGAAAGATCGCGATTGAGTATGGCTCTTCACCCGACGAGCAACCGGCGCTCCAAAACCGCAGTGGTTCACCACTCTGCTTGAGCGTAGAAAGCACCTGCGATTGCAGGTAGGTGAAGTGATGCGCCTCGCGAAAGAAGCTGGTCTTGTTCGTGGTCAGATGATCGATCATCAGACCGAGTTCGGCGGGGTCCTTTTCAACATGATCGAGGTAGTCCTGGAAGTTTCGGACCCCCAGGGTTCTCAGGCGTTTAGTCAGGCGGGTCTTGACGAGCCCTTCTTTGCCGGGCACCAGGTTGATGCCGCACAAATCATAGACGACCTTACGGACACGGTTGAACTGCGCCTCCGTGAGCGTTGGAGCGAACAGTTCGGGATCAAAAACCAGTTCGGACGCCATACTACGACTTCTCCCGCCTTACAACGAGCGGACAACGAGCCCGGAGCTGGCCGTTTCCGGGCTCTGGCATGCATCAAAACTGCTGCAGGATGTGACTATCGTCGTCGTCCAGCGGTATCAACTTGCTTGGATCTTGAGCCGGGGCAACCGGAGGGCGAACAGGTGCGACTTTCCGCGGCGGCAGAGCGCGAGTCGCGTTAATCGGCCGGAGCGTTGAAGGCGCGGGAGCGCCAGGGCCGGCGGGCAGAGCTGCGCGGCGGGGCCCACCATCACCGAGTTTCAGTTTGAAATGTGACAGCACCTTCTTCATTTCCTCGGCTTGCCCGGCCAGCTCCTCCGCGGCACTGGCCGACTCCTCGGAATTCGCGGCCGTCTGCTGGGTCAGCATGTTCATCTGCTCGACGGCGGACGTGATCTGATCGATGCCCTCACTCTGCTGGTCGGAGGCCGCAGCCATCTCCGCCATCACCTCGCTGACTTTTCGAACCTGCTGGTTGATTTCCTCCAAATTGGAAAGAACTTCCTGGTTGATGTCGACGCCGCCTTCGGCGTTTTTGACCGATTCCTCGATCAGGCTGGCGGTCGTCTTGGCGGCTTCGGCGCTGCGCATGGCCAGGTTTCGGACTTCTTCCGCGACCACCGCAAACCCTCTTCCCGCGTCTCCGGCACGCGCGGCTTCGACTGCGGCATTTAGAGCGAGCAGGTTGGTCTGGAAGGCAATCTCGTCGATCGTCTTTACGATTTTTGCGGTCTCATCCGAGGATGCTTTTATGCGATCGATGGCGGCCGACAGTCGCCGCATGCTCTCGACTCCACGATCTGCGCTGGTACGAGCAGCATCCGTCAGGCTCTTGGCTTCTTTTGCGTTGCCCGTCGCCTGCTTCGTCATCGCGGCCATCTCCTGCAGGCTGCTGGAGATCTCCTCGAGTGAACTGGCCTGCGCGGAGGCTCCCGAGGCGAGGGTGTGACTCCCCGTACTGATCTCGGACGCCGCGGAAGCGACCTGTTCCGCAGCAACCGCGACCTGCGAGAATCCGTCTTCGAGGTGGGTCAGGGCATTGTTGAGCGCGGTCTTGATTTTGGCCAGATCGCCCCGGTAATCGGCCTTGCACCGGGTGGTCAGGTCGCCTTCCGAGAGAGTGGTCAGGACCGTGGCGGCGTCGTTCAAGGGAAGAATCAGCGCGTCGACCGCCCCGTTCAGACTCTGGAGGACTTCACGGTAACATCCCTTGAGCTCGGCCAGGTTAGCGTGGGAGCCGAGCTTGCCGTCCATCACGGAGCGGCTCATGCGGTTCGCTTCACCGCCCAGCAGCCGCACCATGTCGACGATCTTCTTCAGGAGCAACATGAACTCGTCGCGTTCGTTGCGGGGCTTCAACTCGATGCTGACGTCTCCATCGCCCAGTTTCTTAAGGACCCCCACCATCTGCTGGTAATCGTCAGCGACGGCATCGACCAGGTTGCCGAGCTGTCCGACTTCATCCCCGCGGTTGAGTCGCAACCTGCGACTGGCCCGTCCCTGAAGTGCCTCCTGGAGCGATTGAACCGCGTCGCCCAAGGGGCCTGCGATTGAGCTGGAAACCGCCATGCCACCGACTCCGACCACGAGGGCGAGGAGGACTGCGATGACAAGCAGTAAGGCGCCCAGGCTGCCTGGAGTGCCCTGCTGGGCGATAACCGAGGTCGCCTCCGCGGGGAGGCCGCCGATGCTCTGGATCCGTTGTGAGAAGCCGGAAAGCTCCGAGAAGCCGTAGAATCCGAGGATGCCCACAAGGAGGATAGAGACGGCTGCGAACAGGAAAGCAAAACGCAATTTGGTGGCAATTCTTAGATCATTCATGACCATCACCTTCAACTGAATCCGAGCCCCTCACTGTCCGAAATGATGAACACGGGAAACGGCTCATCGTGATTCGCTGTCCCGTTCGCCTGCAGTTTCGCCTGGAGCGGCAGCTACCGACCGAACGTCGATGACTTCCTGCGTCGACAGAACTCGATCAATGTCCAACAGCAACCTGACCCGTTCCGCCGCCTTGCCAATTCCGAGCAGGTAGTCCGTTCTGACTTCAGCCCCAAAATGGGGCGGATCGTCGATGTCGGCCGAACCGATGTCCAGTACTTCAGATACCTTGTCAACGATAATGCCCATCTGGACTCCCTGCGCCTGTACGACGATCACACAGGTCTCCTCGGTCTGTTCCTTGGATTCCATCGCGAACTTCAGACGCAGGTCGACCACCGGGATGACCTTGCCGCGCAAGTTGATGACTCCCCGGATGAAGTGAGGGGTGCGCGGCACGCGGGTGATTGGCATCATACCGATGATTTCATGGACTTTCAGGATCTCGAGCCCGTACTCCTCACTTCCAAGAAAGAAGGTCAGGAACTTGCCTCCCGGCCGGGCTGAGCGCGGGGCTGGGGCGGTATTCGGAGCCTTCTGGTACTTGGACTGTTCGAGAGGCACACGGTGCGAATGCTCACTCATCACTGTTCTCCTTCAATTCAGAACTCCTCAAATCGCCCTTGCGGCGGGGCTGACCTCGGCCTCCGTGCGGTCCGTTCCTGTTCCGATCATTCGGGCAAGCGCCGCGATCTCGAGAGTGTCGAGAATCAATCCGACCTTACCATCCCCCAGGATCGCACCGCCTGAAACGCCATGGATCTTGCCGAGTCCGCGCCCCAGGGATTTGGCGACTACCTGCTGCTGCCCGAGCAGTTCGTCAACGAGAAGGGCACACCGCCGGCTTCCGTCTCCGACGACCACCAGCAACCCGCGGGTAGGATCCTCGATCGCGTCCTTGATATCGAAAAGACGATGCAGCCGGAACAGGGGCATGATTTCGCCGCGGAGCATGACCAGATCGCCTTTGCCTGCGACCGTCGAGAGCGCCGAGCTCGACGGTCTGAAACTGAGGTGGATGCTCACCGTGGGGACGATGTAGTGCTCGCTTCCGACCCGCACCAGCATGCCGTCGGTAATGGCGAGCGTGAGGGGCAGGCGCAGGCTGAACTTGCAGCCTTCGCCAAGGGTCGAAACGACTTCGATGCGGCCTCGCAGCGCCTCTACGTTTCGCTTGACGACATCCAGACCGACTCCTCGGCCGGAGACATCCGTGATCTCGGTAGCTGTCGAGAACCCAGGGGCAAAAAGCAGGCTGTAGATGTCGTTGTCGGACAGGCCCATGTCCGATTCGAGCAGACCGGTCTCCATTGCCTTCTTGACGATCTTTTCCCGGTCGAGACCGCGTCCGTCGTCTTCGAGCTCGACTACCACGTTTCCGCCCGAATGATATGCCGACAGGCGGATCGTCCCGACATCGGGCTTGTCAGAAAACGATCTCTCTTCGGGCAATTCAATGCCGTGATCCACGGCATTGCGAACCATGTGGATCAGCGGATCGGTGATCAGGTCGACCATATTGCGATCGATCTCGGTTTCCTCGCCAAGCGTCTGGAAATCGATCTGTTTTCGGCTCTTGCGAGCCAGGTCGCGGACTACGCGAGTCACCCTTTGGAAAGTTGCGCGGAAGGGGACCATGCGCATCGACATGCTCAGGTCCTGCAGCTCGCGTACGATCTTGCTGGCATGGCTGACCTTCTTGGCCAGGTCGTGATGATTCCCCTGCAGGACAATCGAGTCCTGGGCGACCATCGACTGCGCGATAACCAGTTCGCCCACCATGTCGATCAGCTTGTCCAACCGTTCCATGCGCACACGCACGGTCGATTCAGTGCTTCGCTCGCCGGCCGCCATCCGCTGCTGAGTCCGCAGAGCTTTCGCGACGTCCGCCAGGGTGGCCGCTTTGGATTTGACCAGGGCCACTCCGAGAGGTTCTTCTCCCTTGGAGGCCGCGACTTCGTCGATCTTCTGCCGGTCGACCTTCCGAGACGCCACCAGGATGTCGCCGATGCGCAGCCCGGCGGACGGAGTGGCTTCCTCGTCAATCAGGGGCGGGGGCTGCTGCTCGGACCGGTCGAGTAAATCAAGCAACTCGGCCACGCCGTCGGGCAATTCCATGGCCTTGCCGGAGGCCCCGCCCTCTACTTGCTCGACGAGGGACTTCAGAACGTCCACGGAACGGAGGGCGAGATCGGCGTATCCCCCCTCGAATCGGATTTCGTGGTTACGCACTCGGCTCAACAACGACTCGGCGCGATGGGCCAGTTCCGACACGACTGGAAGCCCGAGGAATCCCGATGTGCCCTTGACCGTGTGGAATCCACGGAAGACTGTGTTGACCGCCTCGGCGTTCTCCGGGTCGATCTCCAATGAGAGCAGCGCGGATTCGGCCTCGTTGATGAGCTCCTTACTCTCGGTCACGAACTCCGAGAGAAGGTCAAGGTCTGCATCGGCGGGCAGGGAGAAGGTCAGATCAAGCGCCGGAGCGGCTTGTTGCGGTATCTCGCTCTCCCGGCCGTCCTCCTCCTGAGTGAGAGTCGTAATGAGGCTTCCGATCTCGGCCAAAGCCGCATCGGGATCAGGCGCTTCGCCGCGGCCAAGCTGATCAAGCTTGTCGGCCGCGAGTCGGGCGACGGCTTCGTCATCCGGTCGGAAAGTCCGGCAATCAACCAGCCGGACAAGTGCCTGGCTGAGCGTGCCGGCACCCTCGGTGTTCTGCTCGTCCAGTTGCATGAGCAGAGCGGCTATATCGTTCAACGTCAGGTCGAGCGACTCATTTACGAGAGCGAATTCGGTCGGCCGGTTCGCGTCTGTGCTTCGTGGTGAGTCGGCCTGTAGGTCGGACGGGGGGGTTGCGGCCGAATGCCCTACTACGAGATCGCGGAGGGAATCGAGCAGGTCGGCATAGTCCCTTTCGGACTCTTTGGAGGTCGTCGAAATGCTCTTAAGGTTCTCGTCGATCGCCGAAATACACTGCTGAATAGAACTGAGGACTACGGGCGGCGGTGGCTCGCGTACCAGGCTGATCTCGTCGATCAGCACGTGCGCCCCGTCGGCTAACGCTTCGGTTTTTCGAAACTCGGCGGAGGCGGCTCTGTGCTTGATTGCACAGATGCTTGAGGAGAGTTCGTTGAGTGCCTCTTCGGAAACCGCTTCCCCGGCTTGGATGGCCCGCAGCTGGTCCTCGATCCGGTTCAGATCTTCCTGGGTGGCAGCCAGAAACTCTTTGATGATGTCATCCATAGAGCTTAATCCCCATCCCGGATTCCCTGCGCCCAAGCAGACACCACGGGTAACTGCCTCCCGCCAGACCCGGGAATGACGTGGCTAAGTATAAGAGAAAAAGTTGCGAATCGAGCTACTAAAATACAACCGGGGAGCGGCCGCGGCGGCGGAGCAGTCACGATCAGCGCGCTTCTCACACCCAACAGGAAAGCCGGGACTACGAACCTTACTCCTCACTCCACCTGAGGATTGGTGTCCGGGCGGCGCGGGTTTCATCGAGCCGGCCTACCTTGGAATGTCGCGGGGCGCTGGTCAAGGTGTCCGGATCCGACTGGGACTGGCGATGGGCTTCGATCATCGCCTCGACAAACGCATCAAGCTCGGACTTGCTGGGGCTCTCCGTGGGTTCGATCATCAGAGCGCCGTGGACGATCAGCGGAAAGTAGACTGTCGGCGGATGGAAGCCTTGATCAATCAACCCCTTGGCGATATCCAGCGTCTTCACCCCGTAAGCGGACTGCACGCGGTCGGAGAAAACGACCTCATGCATGGAGGGTGTCTGATAGGCGAGGTGATAGTAATCCTTCAGCCTCGCCCGGATGTAATTGGCGTTGAGCACGGCCGTCTCCGAAATCTCCCTGAGCCCCTCCTGGCCACAGCTCAGGATGTAGGCCAGGGCCCTGACCGCCATTCCGAAGTTTCCGAAGAACGCGTGCACTTTTCCTACCGAATCCGGGTGATCCCAGTCAAGCGCGTATGCTCCATCGCGCTCCTCGACGCGCGGCACTGGAAGGAATGAGACAAGCTTGGAATGGCAGGCGACGGGGCCGCTACCGGGCCCACCTCCGCCATGCGGGGTTGAAAATGTCTTGTGAAGATTCAAGTGAAGAATGTCCACGCCCATGTCGCCCGGTCTTGTCTGTCCGACGAGGGCGTTGAAATTCGCGCCGTCCATGTACATCAGTGCGCCCACATCGTGGACGAGCCGGCTGATCTCCTCGATCTGGCTCTCGAAGATGCCCAGTGTGTTCGGATTCGTGAGCATCAGACAGGCGACGTCAGGGCTGAGTCTTTGCGCGAGCATGGCCAGGTCAATGCGCCCCTTGTCGTCGGATGGGATAGCTTGCACCTCGTAACCTGCAATAGTCGCGCTCGCCGGGTTAGTGCCGTGGGCCGAATCCGGGATGAGAACGAATCGACGCGGGTTGTGTTGCGACGTGTGATAGGCGCGAACCATCAGGATCCCGGTCAGTTCGCCCTGAGAGCCCGCCGCCGGCTGCAGCGTGATACCCGGCAGGCCGGTCAGCTCGGCCAGAAGCCTCTGGAGACGGAAAAGGATCTCCAGGTTGCCTTGAACAAGGACGTCGTCCGCGAGTGGATGAACGGCCGCCAACCCCGGAATTCGTGCCACCCGTTCGTTGATCTTCGGGTTGTACTTCATGGTGCAGGACCCCAGTGGATACAAGCCCAGATCGACGTGATAATTCCAGGACGATAGCCGGGTGTAATGGCGGACCAGGTCCACTTCGCTCACTTCCGGGAACCCCGGGATATCGCTTCGCAGCAACGACTCGTCGATCAGGTCGGTCACGTTGATGTCATCGACATCGAGGGGAGCGAGGGAGTACGCCTTCTTACCTGCCGCCGATTCTTCGAAGATCAGCGGCTCGTCGAGTACGATTGCATTCACGGTTCGCTTCGTCATGCGTTGTTTTCCAGGAAGAACCGGGCAAAGTCATCAATTTCGGCGCGGGTGTTCTGCTCGGTGACGCAAATGAGCATCTCGTTCATGCGTTCTGGGAAGAACCGGCCGAGCGGGAGGCCTCCGATGATGCCGCGCTGTGCCAGCCGTCGATTGAGCTCGACCGGATCGCCGGTGCATCGGACGACAAATTCGTTGAAGCAGGGTGCGTCGAAAACCAGGTGGCTGGCGAGGAGCCGCCTCAGGTACGCCGCTTTCTTCACGTTCTGTTCCGCCATCTCGCGCAGGCCTACCCGCCCCAGGCAGGTCATAAATACGGCAGCCATCAAGGCGCATAGACCCTGATTCGTGCAGATGTTCGATGTTGCCTTCTCCCGTCGTATGTGCTGCTCTCGAGTTGAAAGCGTCAATACGAAGCCGCGGCGTCCTTCGCCGTCGACGGTCTGGCCTGCGAGCCTGCCGGGCATTTGGCGTTTGAAATCGTCTCGCGTCGCAAAAAGCCCCAGATAAGGACCTCCAAACCCGAGCGGAATACCCAAGGCTTGTCCTTCGCCAGCAACAATATCGGCACCAAGCTCGCCCGGTGCGCGCAGCAGTCCCAGGGATACGGCATCTGTCACTACGGCGATAGTCAGGGCGCCCTTCGACTTCGATCTACTCGATAAGGGCTGGAGGTCTTCGATGACGCCGAGGAAATTCGGAGACTGAACGACCGTTGCCGCAGAATCGTCGCCGAGCGCCTCGTCCAGCGCTGTCAGGTCAAGTCGGCCGGTCCGGGCGGAGAAGGGAACAGTGACGATCTGCAGGCCGGAATGCGCGACGTAGGTCTCCAGTACCCTCCGATAGTACGGATGGAGTGCGGATGACACCACGACTCTTTTGCGCCGCGTTACGCGCATTGCCATGAGTACCGCTTCGGCCACGGCGCTGCTGCCGTCATACAGGCTGGCATTGGCCACATCCATGCCAGTCAGCTGGCAGACCAATGTCTGGTACTCGAACAGCGCTTGAAGCGTTCCCTGGCTGATTTCCGGCTGGTAGGGGGTATAGGCCGTGTAGAACTCGGAGCGGGAGATGATCGAATCGATCACGGTCGGAACGAAGTGGTTGTAGGCGCCAGCCCCCAGGAAACAACTGTGGCGGTCGGTGGACGCGTTTTTCTGAGCCAGCGACGCCAGGTACCTCAAAAGCACGTTTTCAGCCATCGGCTCCGGAACATCGAGCGATTGCCTGAGCCGGAGGTGGTCCGGGATGCACTGAAACAGATCTTCAACCCGATCGACGCCGATGGCCTCGAGCATCTGGCGGCGTTCCTCGGGAGTCAGGGAGACGTAGCGCATGCCTACTCCCCGGACTCTTCCTGGACGTACTTCGTGTATTCTTCTGCGGACAACAGGTCGTCAAGCTGCGCGGTATCGGCGAGTTTGACCTTCAACATCCAACCCTTGCCGTAAGGATCCTTGTTCAGGACCTCCGGGCCATCGGTCAGTTCGCTGTTCACCTCCAGGATCCTCCCGGTAACCGGCGAATATACTTCCGAGACGGCCTTGACCGACTCCACCGAGCCGAACGCCTGGTGTGCCTGCACCCTCACTCCCGGCTCGGGAAGGTCAACGAAAACAACATCACCAAGTTCCTTCTGAGCGTGATCCGTGATTCCGATGGTCCCGATGTCGTCGGCAACGGAGATCCATTCATGTTGCTTGGTATAGAACAGCTGTTCTGGAATGTTCATGGCCTCATCCTTTCTGCGTTAGCGAGAAGCGACGAAAATAACAGAGACCGGTGTCACGAAGACCACGGAGCACGCCGCCGGACGTCGGGATCAGTTGCGGCGTTTGTAAAAAGGCGTCTCTATAACGCGAGCCCTCAAATGCTTGCCTCGGACATCGACATCAAACAGTGAGCCAGGCTGACTCCGCTCAACTGGCAAGTAAACCAATCCAATGCTCTTTTGTAAAGAGGGGGAGTAGCTGCCGCTTGTGACCGTGCCGACTTGCCGGCCTTCGAGATAAGCAGCGCAATGATCGCGGGCAATGCCCCGATCGACCAGCTCAAATCCTGCGAGCAGGCGTTTGACGCCGCTCGCTCTTTGCTCGTCCAGTACCGCTTTCCCGATGAAATCGCCCTTGGACAGCTTTACGATCCAGCCCAGGCCTGCTTCCCAGGGCGTGGTGGTGTCGTCGATGTCGTTTCCGTACAGTGGATATCGCATCTCCAGGCGAAGAGTGTTACGAGCCGCCAGTCCGGCCGGCGCGACTCCTAAGGGTTTGCCAAGCGTCATCAGCTTGTCCCACAGGGGAACAGCGAAGTTCGACGGCAGGTAGATTTCGAATCCATCTTCGCCGGTGTACCCGGTTCGAGCCACGAACGCCTGGTGTCCCTCCACTTTCCATTCGGTGAACCAGTAGAAACGGACGGGGGAGAGATCGAGCCCGGTCACTTCGGTGGTGAGCTGTTGTGACTTCGGACCCTGAATCGCAATCTGAGCATACTCCTCGCTGTCATCGGAAAGGCTCACATCGCCTTTCCTGTGGCGTTCGATCCAGTCGTAGTCCTTCTGTCGGTTGGAAGAATTGACGCAAACCAGAAAATCATGGTCGGAGATACGGTTGATCACGATGTCATCGATGAAGGTCCCTCGTTCGTTCAGCAGTGCGGAATACTGCGCCTGTCCCTGGGCTAGCTTGGCAACGTTGTTGCAGGTGACCGTCTGAAGTAGCGGCAAAGCATCCGCGCCTCGGATTCGGAAACGTCCCATGTGGCTGACGTCGAACAGTCCCACGTTGTTCCGCACGGCTTGATGTTCCGCCAGGGCCCCTTCGTACTGAACCGGCATATGCCAGCCCACGAAGTCAACCATTCGTGCGCCCAGTTGTCGATGTGTGTTGTGAAGAGGAGTGGTTTTCAGGTTTTCCATGGCGAGCCTCACGATAGGGAATTGGACCTGCAGGACAAACGGGACCAATAGCACATCCCCGCCTGGCGTCTACCCAATTCCAGAGAGGCAATATACCACAGCCCCAACTCTTCTTTTTGTCGCAGTGAAACCTTAGCTTACGGCGTCTATCTATTAAATCAGCGGCTCCAGCGAAACAGCTGCTGAAGAGAGACGGAGGAAGCTATGAGGATAGCTGGACAGATAAACGATTTCGAAGACCCGTTGTACTCAACAATGAAGAAGAACCGGAAACCGGCGGCTAAGCCAGCGGTCGAGGAGCCGCAGGACGCAGTCTTTGCGCCACCGGGTGAGGCCAGCGCTCACGGCTCGCGTGCTCGCCTGCTGATTCTGGTGCTGATTTTGAATGGCGCATTCATTATTGGATATTACCTGTACCAGGCCAATTCGCAAATCAGCCGGCTCAGCTCGGACCTCCAGACCAGCCAGGCCCACTTGACCAACGTCAGCCAGCAACTCGAGCAGTCACAAGAGAAGATCAATTCGCTTGAGCAGGGATTGACGGAGACGAGTATTCAGGCCGGTCAACAGAAACGCCAACTCGGCGCACAGGCCCATCAGTACAAGACGATGTATGAAGAGCTGAGAACCACCCAAGAGCAGCAGGCCTCAGTAACGCAGCAGAAGGCCGATCGCGAGGAAGTCAACGAGCTGAGGACCGAAGCGGGGGAAATCAAGAAAGAGGTCAGCCAGGCAAATTCGAGTATTTCCGACCTGCGAGACGTTTCGGCGCGCAACAGCAACGAAATCGAAGCCAGCAAGGCATCCATCGCGACCTTGAATCAATCGAGTGCGGACAACCAGCGTCAAATATCGGAAGTGAAACACTCCCTGGCCAAAGAGACATACGGCTTCGAGCTGTACGAAAAGGGAGGGGTGATGAAGGTCTTCAACGTTGCTCTGAGCCTGAAAGACGTCGATTTCAACAGGCAGCGCTATGACATGGAAATACTGACCAACGGAAAGAAGATCAAGAAGGACGACCAGCACCTCAACGAACCGATCGTCTTCTACATTGAGGGAGTCAGCAAGCCTTACGAAGTAGTGGTGACCAAGGTCGACAAGAAGTACGTCGTTGGGCACCTGAGCGTGCCCAAAAGCTAGGACAAAGGGCAGAGGGACAGAGGAGAAGACCAAAAGCCGATTACGAGTACGAGTACGAGTACGAAAGGACAGGAGCCTCTTTCTCGTACTCGTACTCGTAATCGTAATCGGCTTTTGCTTTGCCCCCTTTTTGCTCTGCCCCTTTGCCCCCTTCCTATTCCTCCTGCCGCCTGAAGATGATTTTCAGCGTCAGGCGGGCGTCCGTTGCCTTCCCCTTGGAGATTGCAGGCAGGAAGCGCCAGGAATTTCGAACCGTTTCCACGGCCAGTTTTCCGGCCTCGTCGTTGGACGCTCGGACCACCTTGAAGTCGTGGGCCCCACCCGATCGAGTCACCAGGACACTGATTTCGACGGTGACCGGGTCGGGAAGGGAGGATAGAGACTTCGGAAGGAGGGGGCGGGGGCTGGCGAGCAGCAGTGGGGCGACCACCTCCTCGCTGGAGTAAAGCGCGTCGATTTTGTCCCCTTCGGGACTCCCAGCCCAAAGGATCGACCCATAACCCCGTCGAAACCCGGCTTTGAGCAGCGCCGCCTTTGCATCGGGCAGATCGAGCTCGATGCGGCCGACCATTTGCGCCGCCTGCTCGAACTCCTCTTGTGACATGGGCTCGAGATCGAGTATCCGGCCACCGGATCGAAAATAAGCCTTCGATAGAGCCGTGTCGGATTTGAAGCGTCCGTATACCGTGAACCCGACGAACTTCTTCGGAGAAATGAGCTTATTGACGAGATAGCGTTCGGAGGGATCCGACGCATCTTCGATTTCGAGCACGTGGCCCTGATGAACCTTCCCCGCAGAATCGAGCAGGAGCAGCGCGGTTGCATCGACCAGTTCGAACGCTTCTCCAAAGTTGATATAGTTGAGAACCGCTCGCTGGCTGTTTGCGATTTCGAGCGTCACGATCCGCTGGTTGGTGAGATAAAAGTAATGCGCAGTCCCTGAGATTTTTTCCGGCTGGGCTTGGATTGAGACGAACGTTATCAAGACAACGCTGAGCAACGTGCAGAACAGAAACCGATTCGCAGTCATCGAGCCGATTGTACACTGTCCGCAACTCTCGTCCCAAGAAGGCATCATGTGCATTGAACCCTGGCGGTTCGAGTCTCATCTGAGAAGTGAGGAGATATAGATGGTCCGGAGAGCGATAGGCCTGAGCGCAGTTGCCCTGACCGTGGGGCTGGCTGTCTGCGCGCTTTTGTTTTCCGCTTCTTCGAAAGAGACCAAGCTCTTTGATGCCCGTCCGGGCGATACAGTCATCATCCGAGTGGATTACGGCCGGGTGAGAATCACTTCTTGGCAGCAACCCAACGTACAGGCCGAGATCGAGCGCGTTGCCCTGCAACAGTCGCAACTGGGCAATATCGAAGTCATCACCCATAAACAGGCCGACAAGATCTACGCGAGTGCGTTCTTCTATGACTATGCGGGCGAATCCGTAAACCTGGATCTCTGGGTGCCTCCTTTTTTGAACGTGGTCGTTTGGGGCGGAAATGCGGCGGTCCAGGTAACTGGAATAGATGGTTATGTGAGGGTCCACTCGCTGACCGGATCGGTGTCCGCGGAGGATCTGACCGGTTCTGTGTCACTCATCGCGGACGGGGGGGACATCTTGTACCGCGCGCGACGGCAGCTCACCACCGACGTGCGATTGGAGGCGGTGAAGGGAAACATCCGCTGCGAGTTGCAGAGGGATCTCAACTTCCGTGGATGGGCCCGAGCCGGCCGCAAACTCCAGTGGAACGGCGAGGTGGAGATGAACAAGGGTGCGCTCGAGAGGCAGGTTGGGCTCGGCGGGCCGTTGTGTCTCGCCTCAAGCATAGCGGGAGACGTCACCTTTTCTCTGCCCGCGCAGCTTGCTTCGGCGCCTTCGTCGCTTCCCAGAGAGGCCGCACCCGAATCAACTGTCGAGGTTCAACAGCCTCAGGAGCCAAACCCGGCCGCCCCTGATCCGCAAGCTCCACCGGTCATCCGTGCTCCCTCCACGCCGGCGCAGGGGGGCGATCCGGGCGGGTACAAAGTCCGCGTCAACGTCGAGTGGATTTACCTGAACGCATCGGTTCGCGAGCGCAACAGCAACCGAAGTGTCCCCGATCTGCGAAAAGAGGACTTTCAGGTCTACGAGGACGGCGTCCGCCAGACCGTGGGTCGGTTCTCTGCCACCGAAAGCCCGTTTCACCTTGTCCTGTTGCTCGACGTGAGCGGGAGCACGGAAGAATACATGGGGCTGATCAAGGAGGCCTCGATCGAATTCGCCCGGGAGATCGGGCCAAACGATCGGATCGCCCTGGCGACATTCAACTCAAGTCTGCGCTGGCGTCAGGATTTCACGAATGACCGCGATGCGGTGATCGACGAAATCCGCCAGGTCCGCTCTGGGGGCGGAACGGCATTCTACGATGCATTGAAAGGCTGCCTGCGCGAACACACCGACCGGATCGAAGGCCGCAAGGCGATCGTCGTTTTCACCGATGGTGTCGACAACCAACTTCAAGGGGACCCGGGCGCGGGATCGACGACCCGCTTTTCGGAGCTGTACCGCGACATTCAGGACTCCGAAGCATTAATATATACAATCTTCCTTGATACCGCTGGGACCGGCGGTGTTTACGGCGGGTCCGGCGGACGACAAGGCAGCGTGATCGACATCCTGGAAGACATCATGAGGGGCCGGGTGCCGTCCAGTCGAGGACCCCGGGGTGGCGGATCACGATCGGGCGGGTCGGAGATACAAGAAGCGCGCACCCAGCTTGAATCGATCGCCGAGCAGACGGGCGCCCGGATGTACTCGCCCAACCGGATCGAAGACTTGTCGCACGCCTACAGGGAAATCGCGGACGACCTGCGGGTTCAGTACACGCTTGGGTACAACTCGTCGAATGGCATCAAGGACGGAAAGTGGAGAAGGATCAAAGTCTCCATTGCAAACCGTCCGGAGCTAGACGTAAGGACTCGAAAAGGCTATTACGCAGGCGAAGCTGAGAAGAAAGCCAGTGTCTCCAAGACCCCGTTCCAATAACCGGCCGTGGTCAGGGCGCTGCTGAGGCTCCGAGGGGCGGGTCGTCCGGTCCGGCTCCTGTCCCGCCCGAGTGCCATCGTATCAGTCCGCTTTCATCGCCAAAGAAGCTGCGTCGCCCGGTTCTGTCGCTTTTCGGTGTCGCCACTATTGTGAACTTCAAGTCTTCGACGGAGACGGTGTACTTGTACCCTGACTTCTCCGGAGCGAGGAACGTCTGATCCAGATACTGGAGCTCGACGAGTTGCTCGACCGGCACGAATTTCCCCTGGCCCTCGGATTGGGCGTAAATCTTCTCGGTGCTGATAATCGTGCGCACGGTCGCGATGGCTGCCGCTTCGTTGGCGGCAAGCCGGGGATTCACCATGAGAAGAGCCAGCGCGATCGTTGCGATAACGCAGATGACTGCCATCGCGATGATCAGCTCAATCAGCGTGAAGCCCTTCCCGAGTCGCATCCCCATCTCAGTTGACTGATAGTAGTATGGAGGGCGTCAGAATTTCCACAGATTAGTTGTCGGCGATGATGTTGCAGAGGCGCAGGTTGGCAATTCCGGCGAGATCGGGTGGTTTTCGAGATGAGAAATCACGTCGTCGAATTCCTCGGCTGATGCAATGCGCACCAGGCGAGGTCTCAGTTCTTTGATCCCCGGCCATTCATTCAGATAACGGGTGAGGTGTTTTCGGACAAGCAGAACTGCTTTTTCAATTCCGTAGAATTCCTGCATCAGCTGGAAGTGACGCCGGACGAGCGCCAGCCGATTTACCGGAGTTACCTGGTTGCGTTGGAGTCTCACGAAAATCCACGGGTGTCCGATCGCGCCTCGTCCGATCATCACGGCCGCGCAGCCGGTCTGACCCTTCAACCGGTCCGCATCCTGAGGCGACCAAACATCGCCGTTTCCAATGACCGGAACCCGCGCCTGCTCCACGATGCGGGCGATTGCATCCCAGTCCGCCGAACCGGTGTACCCCTGGTCGCGTGTGCGCCCGTGCACTGCGATCAACGAAGCGCCGTTCTCCTGAAGTGCGTGAACGACGTCCGGGTAATTCCGACTCTTCCAGTCCCACCCCAGGCGTATTTTTGCGGTAACAGGCACACTGACAGCCGCGGTGACCCTGCTCATGATCCGGGCTATCTTCTCCGGGTTCCGAAGAAGGCCGGCACCTGCTCCCTTCGTAGCTACCCGGTGGACCGAGCAACCCATATTGATGTCGATGATGTCGGGGCCGTATTTCTGTAGTCTTTCGGCAGCGGCGACGAGCCGGTCCTCGTCCGCATCGAACACTTGCATCACAACCGGTCGTTCTTCCGGCAGGTAAGTGAGTGCCCGGAGCACATGCGGGTTCTTCCCGTGGAGGACTTCCCTCGCGGAGACGAACTCGGTGTAGCTCATTGCAGAGCCTATAGATCGGCATAGCGCACGAAAAGGCAGGTCACTAAACCCAGACATCGGGGCAAGGATCAGGTCTCCGTAAACCGGGACGTCTTTCACCCGGAAGGTCGGCTCTCGGAAAGCGGTCGTGAACACGTGAGAGAGTCTATCACGTGAGTAAGGAGGCGAGATCCCTTGGCTACTTAAGCCGCCCTTTGTTTTCGACAATGACTCTCACAAGGTTATAATTAGCTTAGGCTGCGAAGGGCGAGGGGCTCTTCCACCAGACAAATCACCCCAGCATCGGGGCGTTCCGCGTCCCCTGCGGCCCAGAAAGAGAGGAGAGTCATGACGATTGCCTCTATCATCGGTGCCGTGATCATCATCGCAGCAGTCATTTACTGGCTTCTGCGTTCTGAGAAATCCGAGGCCCATCATTTGGACAGCCTCCATATCGTTCGAGAGGACGAAAGTAAGAAAAGCTAGTGCTGCCGTGAGCGGGCTACGCTTGCGGCTTCCCCGAATTCCCGATTTCAGGTAGCCACTCATCTCCGCCGGACGAGTCAGGAAACGTGTGTCTCCAGGCGGCTGCTCCATCGGTTGCAGCCGCTGGGCCGTGCGGAGGGCGAGATCGAATGGAGCCGCGCACGACAGCGAGGCTGTTGAAGATGTTTCACCTGTTTGTCATATCCCCGGAGGGGATTGCCGAATGACCCCAACGGGGTCACGTAGCAAAGCCCGGGGTTGCCCGCGCTTTGGCGGGCTACCCCGGGTCGGAGGCTTGCATGGGGTTCAACCCTGAAGGGGTTGCGTACTGCGCACGCTACGCAACCCCTTCAGGGTTGACGACTTACGGCTCTGGATCCCAGGGTAGGCTGCAAAAGACGCAGCCAACCCTGGGCTTTGCTACGCAACGCCTTTGGCGTTGGAAACCGTCAATATCCTCTCAGCCAAATGTGCTAACTGGTCTTATTCAACACCCTCGTAGCGACGGCAGTGAGCGAGATTAAGCGGACCACCAGTCATTCGCCAAGTCGATACACGCTCACTGCCGTTCGCTTTCGTGCGCGGCTCCATTCGATCTCGCCCTCCGCTGGGGAACTCGCCGGTCTATCCGGCTGTCAATAGTACAGTTAACACTTTCAACACCTCTCGCTTCCCGCGCGGCTCTTACCATTGGGGGCCGCGCCTTCCGGACGAATTCCCGACAACGGTCCCGCCTATTGACTCGATTGTTAACTTCAACTTTACAGGCTTGACAAGTCGTTACCGGCTGGTACTATTGTTCGCTTCGTGATCCTGGCGGAGCCTCTTGATTTGCAGCAAATATATCGTTCGCCAGCGCAAGGAGAATCGCGAGGAAGGCATGCATTCGTTCAATCCCACCCTGACCACTTGCACATTCTGTGGTGTCGGATGCGGCATTTACCTGGAGAAGTCGGGCGGCCTGATTACCGGCGCCTATCCGAGCATGTCACATCCGGCCAATCAGGGGAAAATCTGTGTCCGGGGCTGGCATGTCCACGAAGTCGCCAGCTCCCCCGACCGGCTCAAAAACCCTCTTCTGAGGGTAAACGGAGATTTCCAGGAGGTCAGCTGGCAAAAAGCCACGGATTTCATCGTTGAGCGCCTGACAAAGATCTTCCGCGAAAGCGGACCCGACTCGGTCGGTTTCCTGAACTCCCCTCGTTGCTCTAACGAGGAAAGTTACTTGCTCCAGAAGTTCGCCCGCACGGTCATAGGGACAAACAACGTCCATCACGGAGGTCCACTTCACCGGCAGAACACCATCCAGACGCTCATCGAGATGATCGGAGTCCCGGCCGCAACCAACTCGATCGGTGAACTGGAGAAGAGCGAAGCGATTATCGTCGACGGCATCGATCTCGGCCGCCAACTCCCGACCATCGGCGGACGGGTGATTCGGGCCAAGCTCAACGGCGCGAAACTAATCGTGACGGGCAGCCGGCGCCACCGCGTGGCTGAACAGGCCGACTACTTCCTTCAGATCAAACCCGATACGGACCTGTTGCTCTACGGGGCGATGGCCAAGGTCATCGTCGACAGGGGACTGGTCGATTACAGGTTTGTGAGGCAACACTGCCACGGCTTTGAGGCGTGGCTGCAAACCATCCAGGATTTCAATCTTCTGGCAGCGGCCGACCGGTGCGGCATTGAAGTAGAACTGATCGAAAACGCAGCCATAGCCTATGCCCGCGCCCGGTCTGCGGCGATCCTCTACTCGACCGGGGTCGAGGCCCGCGGTGTGGAGCCGATTCAGGCGCTGGTGAATCTCGCCCTGTTGACCGGCAATGTGGGCCGGGAAGGCGGCGGGCTGATGCCGCTTGCCGAATACAACAACCTCCAGGGAATCTGTGACATGGGAGTCATGCCGGATCGACTGCCCGGCTATCGCCCAGTGTCCGATCCCAAGGCTCGGAAGGCTCTCGAGAAGTTGTGGGGAAAACCGGTGCCTCCCAACCCGGGCAGGGACATCTGGTCCATGCTCGGTTCAGGCGACACGCCGCTGAGGGCTGTCTGGATCGACCGTCATAACCCGGTGGCCACAGCCGCCTTGTGCGACGCCGCGCAGGTACTCGAGCAGGCGGACCTGGTCGTTCTCCAGCACATGTTCATGACGAACACCGCGAAATACGCGGATGTGATCCTCCCGCTGGTCGCCTTCGGGGAGGAGGATGTCACGTACACGAGCACTGAGCGTCGGGTTCAGATCGCCCAGAAGGCCATCGACCCGCCTCCTGGTCCGATTCCCGCGTGGCATCACCTTGTCATCGTGGCGAACAAGATGGGGGCGCGCTGGAGTTACGCGTCGAGCTCGGACGTACTGGATGAGATCGCCAAGGCCGTCCCGTTCTATTCGGGGATCAGTTATGAAAACCTGGGTCGTGAATACGGACGGCAGTGGCCCTGCACGACCGACAAGAAACTCGGCACCGGATACCTGTTCGAGGACGGTCTTCCGGAGGCGGGATTCCAGTTTGCTGCTGTCCATCGACCACCGGACGCAGCAAGTCGGCCGACTGACGACTATCCCTTCTACCTGTCGCTCGGCTACTCGCTTTACTACTGGCACAGAAACGTCCTGATTCAGCACAGCGAAACGCTTCGCAGGGAGTACGGGATTCTCCTTCTGGACTATCCGGAAGGCTTCATCGAAATCAACGGGCAGGATGCCAAGAGATTGAACATCCGGGATGGCGCGAAAGTGAGACTGGTCGGCCAGGTCGGCTCGGCGGTGAGCACAGCCCGGGTTACCGATGAAATTCGGCCGGGGACCGTTTTCGTCCCCTACTTCCAGCAGGAGATCGCCCGGCAAATCGTCTGGACCGAAGGGGCGAGAAAGTCCAACGTAGACAATCCTGTGTTTGTCCGTGTTGAGAAAGCCTGAATATGCGCGCGAGAATCATCGATCGACAGGATCTGCTGAAGATAGTCGATTTGCTTACGACCGAGTACCAGGTTGTGGCTCCCTTTCGGGGTCGCGGGCGGGATACCTACTTTGATGTCGTGACCGGAGCAAATCGGGACCTGATACAGCTTCACCTGCCCAATCCCTACTATCCTCCAAAGAGATATGTATTCCCGCAAAGCCAGCGCCTGATGACGTTGCGCCGAAACGGGGATCTGCAAATCGAGCCTTACTATGATGCGCCTAAGCGCGCGATCTTTGGCATCAGGTCATGCGATGTCGCCGGGATCTATCAGTTGGACCAGGTCTTCCTGAAGGGGCTGTACAAAGACGTTTACTACGATATGTTCCGCAAGAACCTGTTCCTCGTTAACGTTGTTTGCACGGACAGCGAACTGGACATGGATGAGGACTGTTTCTGCGTCTGTGCGGACACGGGACCCGCAGCTCGGAACTGGTTCGACCTGCAGATCATGGACTTGGGAAGCGAGCTGTTGGTGGTCGCCGGCTCGCCGAGGGGCGAGGCACTTTTCTCAAACGATTTCTTCAGGCAGGCGACACCTGCGCACGTGGAGAAACGACGCGAGATCCTGACGGACATCAGGCGTCGCTTCGACAAGTCGACAAGCTGGTACTCCGCTGCGATCCGGCACATCACGCTTGGTCAGGTCACCGATGAGACCTGGGAGGAAATCGGGAACCGCTGTCTCGAGTGCGGCGGGTGCAGCTACGTCTGTCCGAGCTGCAACTGCTTTACGGTCAGCGACAAACAGGTGAGTGAAAACGAAGCGGAGAGACTGCGACTTTGGGACTCTTGCGCCCTGAGCGGTTTCACCCGGATGGCGGGAGGCCACAACCCGAGAAAGGCCGTTCATGACCGCCGCAACCGCCGGTTCTTCCGCAAACTCGCCCATTATTACATTCAGCGCGAGCTCTCGGTCGCATGCATCGGGTGCGGGCGGTGCGTCAACGTGTGTCACGGCAACGTGGGGATGCCGGCCGTGGTTGAAATCATTCGCAGGACGAAGGCGGAGGCCGAGCAGCGATGAGTGAGGTGCACACCGGAATGATCGATCAAGTGCGGCAGGAGGCGTCCAACGCCGGGATCGAGCCTCCGTTCGAAAACGTTTATCTTCCCAAGTCTGCCGTTCTCGAACGAGTCGTGCAGGAAATAAAGGAAGTAAAGACTTTTTACTGGCGCTTCGAAGACCCGGCGGAACAGGCGAAGTTTCGCAATTTCCGGCCCGGACAGTTCGCCCAGGTGTCGATCTTCGGCGCCGGCGAGTTTCCGGCTTCCTTGCCCCCCAGTCCGACCGAGGACGAGCTTTTCTTTACAATCCGTGAAGTAGGCAGTGTCACTCGCGCGATGCATGAGATGAAGCCGGGAGACCGGTTTGCGATCCGCGGGCCTTACGGCAACGGATTCCCGATGGAGGACTACTACGGGCAGAACCTGATTTTCGTCGCGGGCGGCATCGGGTTGATCCCATTGCGCTCGTGCATTGTCTACGCGCTCCACAATAGGGACCGCTACAAACGAATCCAGATCTTCTACGGCGCTCGAACGCCCGGGGATCTGATGTACGTCCAGAACCTCCGAGAGTGGGAGAAGGCCCCCAATTTCGAGTGCTACCTGACCGTCGACCGGGCCGAGGACGGGTGGTCCGGCCATGTGGGCGTAGTGGGTTCCCTGTTTACCGGCCTCGAGCTCCCGGTGGAGAACACGACTGTCTTCGTATGCGGCCCTCCGGTCATGTTCAGGTTTGTCCTGAAAGACCTGAAAGGGATGGGTTTTCAGGACAAACAGATGGTGTCGACACTGGAGCGTTACATGAAGTGCGGGGTGGGGAAGTGCGGCCATTGCTGCATAGGCGTCGCATACGTTTGCGTCGATGGCCCGGTTTTCAACCTCGAACAGATCAAGAAGCTGGGAGAGGAGATTTGACGGCCGACTTGCGGCAACTACTGGAGCAGACGCTGGTTGGCCGGACATGTATCCTAGGGATCGGGAATCCGTCCTGGGGTGATGACGGTTTTGGCGTGAGACTGGCAGAGGAACTCCGGTCGTCCGGATGCGAGGACGTGATAGTCGCGGGAATCGAGCCGGAGCGATGGATATCGGACGTTGCGGTGAAACGCTATAACAACGTACTGCTGCTTGACGCCCTGGAGTTCCCCGGCGAGCCAGGACACACGCTTTACATGGACGCTCGTCAACTCGAGACCCGATTTCCTCAGCTGTCCACTCACAAGCTGTCGCTCGGGAGTCTGGCGGTTCTGATCGAGAACGTATCGGGGGCGAATGTCTGGTGTCTCGGGGTGAAACCCTTGTCGCTCAAGGGTGAGCGTTTATCGGGAACGGTAGAGGATACAAAACGGCTCTTGAAAGCCCTGCTGCTGGGAGTTCTGGGCTGCGGGGGGAATTCCGGAGGAATTTCGGGGATATGAAACTGAAATTCCTTCGCCGATGGGGAGACTGCGGTAAGGATTTGGAAGTCAGGTGTCTGCCCCAAAACTCCGCGAAATTGAGGGCGATCGGGTAACAAGATGAATTCGAACACCGCCTTTCTCTATGCGCTGCTGATCTGCATCATTGGCGCCGGCGTGACTCTGGTAACCGCCCGCAGTAAGAGGTTAACCGGCTGGTTGGCGGTCCTGTTCACGACGGTTTCCGGTGTCTTGGCTGGCGGGGCCGCTATCCAGGTGCTGTTGTACGGTCCCCAGGAGTCAGTGACCCTTCTTACTTTGTTCAGATTCGGGTCCTCGCTGCGCTTCTACATTGATGGCCTGTCCGCGGTGTTTGTCCTGCTGGTTGCTGGAATTTCGCTGCTTGCGTCGCTCTACTCGGTGGGGTACATGGATCACTACACCGAGTATTCGGTACGGCGCTATTACCCCTACCTGTTGCTCTTCGTCGCCGGGATGTACGGGATCGTGACGACGTCGGACCTGATGGTGTTCTTCTGCCTGTTCTGGCAGTTGATGACGCTTCCTTCTTACGCCCTTATCCGTTACGAGTGGCGAAAACGGGAGAATGTCTCCGCAGCAAACCGATACCTTTTCATGATGGAGATGTCTTGTGCGCTCGTGATGATCGGCGCCTGGTGCCTGGCGAGCGCAGCGCCTTCACGCTCGGGGCTGCTTTTTGATTTTGACATATTGAGCGAGCAGATGACCGTGATTCTGCAATCCGGTGGGCTTTTAGTGACGCTCGCTTTCCTGCTGTTCCTCGTCGGGTTCGGCATCAAGGCCGGTATCTGGCCGTTTGGTCAGATGTGGCTTCCCGCCGCCCACCCGGCCGCTCCGTCTCCGGTGAGCGCAATGCTTTCCGGGGTGATGATCAAGACAGGTGTATACGGCCTGATGCGCTCGTTCCTGTGGCTCGTCCCTCTTGGTTCGTTGCAGCATTTTCCCGCCGGAATATGGGGGGCGGTCATTGCGTCCCTGGGGGCCGCAACGCTTCTCGTCGGAACGCTCCAGGCGCTTCGCCAGGAGCAGACCAAACGCTTGTTGGCTTTTCACAGCATAGGTCAGGTTGGCTACATCGTTCTCGGACTCGGCTCATGTCTGGCCCTTATGTCCGCCTATCCCCGCGTTGAAACGGCGGCGACGCTGGCTGCTATCGCTTTCTGTGGCGGACTACTCCATACCATCAACCATGCGACTTTCAAGAGCCTGCTGTTCTTCAACGCGGGATCCATCCTGTTCCGGAGCGGCACCCAGGACATGAACCGGATCGGTGGTCTGGCGAAGTACATGCCGCTGACCGCAGTCACCGCTCTCGTTGCCTCCTTCTCGATCGCGGGGGTCCCGCTGTTCAACGGCTTCATCAGTAAGTGGAGCATCTATGCCGCGGCGATTCTGGGCAGTCCGAGCGCGGGCTACCTGGCCGTTTTTGCGTTGATCGCGATACTGACGAGCGGGGTAACGCTCGCGTCCTTCGTCAAGTTTTACGGCATAACGTTTTTGGGCCGCACCAGCCAGGTGGTCAGGGAGAAGGCGGCCGGCAGGCCCTCGCTCGAAGTCCCCGCTGGAATGATGGTGCCTCAGCTGGTGCTTGCGGTTGTTTGCCTGCTCCTCGGGATCGTGCCAACCCTCGGATACAGCCTGGTCCAGGCCGTTTTCGGCTCGAGCCAGGGAGGGCTGGCCGCCGCCCTTAAACTGGAGCCTGCTGCAGTTTCCGGACCGCGGGTCGCCCTTTACGGCGGGACCGCCTTCTTTGCCCCGGCTCTTCTGCTCGCGGGGATACTCGGGTTGCTGCTGGTCGCCCGCACGATTTCGCGGCTGGGGGCCTCGAAACGCAGGGTAGATGTGCCCTGGCTCTGTGGTTATGTGACTGAAACCGATGCGACCCGCTACCGGGCGCACGGCCTGTATGCGGACTTCAAACGATACTTCCACTGGCTCGGCGGGATGCCCGGAAGGCCTGCTGCCAAGGACGAGCCGCTTGCACCCGAGCCTCTGGTTCACAAGGAATAGAGGACTTTGCTACGGATTTAGGAAAGGTGACGAATCATGCCGGCCCGACAGGTCCTGAACTTAATCAAGCAGCGATTTAACGGGGTCATACACAGAGTCGACATTCCTGAGGACAGCCGGCTGCTGCTGTACACGGGAAGGGAATCGGTCCCGGACCTGTGCCGTTTTATCTTCCGCGACCTCGACGCTCGTTACGTAATCAGTATCGGCATTGATGATCGCCCTTATTCGGGCAACTTCCAGGTCGCTCACAATTTTGCGTTCGAAAACCACCACGTCCTCTGCAGCCTGATCTGTAATCTTCCCGCTGAGGATCCACAAATCGGCAGCATTTCACCCGACGTCCCCGCCGCAAACTGGGCGGAACGGGAGTTCAGGGACCTGCTTGGAATTGAGCCGGTTGGCTGTCCTTCGATGAAACGCCTGGTGCTTCCGGATGGCTGGCCCGATGGCGTGCATCCGCTCCGTAAAGACGTCCCCTGGGATTTCCGCCCGAAGGATTACGACGACAATCGGATCTACGACTTTGACGAACCGCCCGAAGGATGCACCGTCGTGCCGTTCGGTCCATTTCATCCGACGCTGGACGAGCCGTCGCATTTCCGGCTCTTCGTGGAAGGGGAGATCGTCCGCGGCTGCGAGTATCGCGGTTTCATGGTCCACAGGGGGATCGAGAAGCTCGGCGACTCGGTCCTCACGTACAACGAGATCCCGGTAATGGCAGAGCGCATCTGCGGGATCTGCGGTTGTGTTCACAGTGTCGCGTATGCACAGGCGGTCGAGCAGGCGGCCTCCGTTCGCCCAACCACTCGGGCGGAATTCATCCGGACTCTCATGCTGGAGCTCGAGCGGCTTCACAGCCATCTGCTCTGGGTCGGTCTGGCCAACCACATTCTCGGATTCGATACCCTCTTCATGCAGTCCTTCCGCATGCGCGAGCCGATCATGTGGCTTTGCGAGAGGATCACGGGAAACCGAAAGACCTACGGCCTTTGCGTGATCGGCGGCGTGCGCTGGGATATCACCCCGGAGATCAAGGCCGACATCATCCGGGTCTTGGACCAGCTGGAGAAAGAGTGGGTGAAGGTCGCCAACGCGGTGAAGGGCGACAGAAACCTGCAGAAACGAACGAAGGGCGTCGGTGTGGCTGACAGGACGCTGGTCAAGGAGATGGGGTTGATCGGCCCCATGGCTCGGGCTTCAGGGGTTCCCTTGGACTGCCGCAAGGATTTCCCGTACGCCGCATACGATAAGGTCGAGTTTGATGTAATCACGCAGGAGGGTTGTGACGTCTGGTCGCGGGTCCTGGTTCGCGTTCTGGAGGTTTTCGAATCCATCCAGATTATCCGCCAGTGCCTGGAGCGGATGCCGGCGGGGCCGATTCAGTTGGATCTTACCGACGAGTTGCCCGCGGGGAGAATAGGGCTGTCGTCAATCGAAGCGCCCCGAGGAGAGTCTCATCATTTCGTCGTAACCGGTGACGACAACCGGCCCCGGCGGTGGCGCGTTCGAGCGCCCACCTACCAGAACCTCCAGGGAATCCCTGCCATGATCAAGGATAAGCCCCTTGCTGATATGACTATAGCGCTTGGAAGCATCGATCCCTGCTTCTCTTGCACCGATCGTATGGAGATCGTGGATTTACGATCGGGCAAGGTCCAGATTTTCTCTCAGCAGGATCTCATCAGACTCGTCCGCTCGTCGGGGAGCGCGGAACAAACAGTATGAACAGCTATCTGATGTTCGTCACTCAGGCGGTTTTCAACGTGGCCCTCGTCCTGGCGGTAGCTCCGCTGCTTGAAGGGATCATCCGCAAGGTCACCGCCCGGGTTCAGTCCAGGCAGGGGCCGCCGCTCTGGCAGCCGTACTTCGATCTGGCCAAGCTGCTGACGAAAGAAGACATCGAGTCCGGAGAAGCTCCTGCGGTCCAGCGTTTCGCGGGTTACCTGTCTCTAGCCGCCATTCTTACGGTCGCCTGCTTTGTTCCACTGGGCTCTCAACCGCCGTTGGCCGTCGTGGGCGACGGAATCCTGCTCATCTACCTGTTGACCCTGACCGGCGTGGCTACACTGTTGGCGGGGTTTGCCGCGGGTTCTACGTATTCGATCTTCGGGGCGAGCCGCGAAATGATTACGATGCTGGCTCTTGAACCCCTCTTCGCAATCACCATCGTAATGGGCGCGCTGAAGACCCAGTCGCTCGACCTGGTCGGAATACTCAACGGGTCGGCGTACGTCTCGAACGGTTTTCCCTGGGCGGGCACGCTGATGATGGTCGTCCTGCTTTTCGCTCTGCAGGCATTTGTGGGGCGCGTTCCGTTTGATATCGCCGAGGCCGAAACCGAAATCATGGAGGGGCCCCTGGTCGAGTATTCCGGACCGAAACTGGCGCTGTTCAAGTACAGTCAGATGGTCAAGCTGTTCGTCTACTGTGCGCTGTTTGCGGCGCTTTTCGCCCCCTGGGGCAGCGGGCTGATATTCCCGCTCAGTCTTGCCGTTCTTCTACTCAAGGTGTTGATTCTGGTACTTCTGGTGACCCTGGTCGCGGCGACTCACGCCCGTCTTAGAATCGATCAGGCGCTGCGATACTATGCGACCCTGCTCGGCGTGGGCTTTGTCGCATTGCTTCTCGCGTTGCTTGGGAAGTAGTTCGCGGAGAAACATGGCGATGTTGAAGCTGAGTAAGCTCAAAGAAGCGATCATTTGCCTGAAGGCGGGAAAGGTAACACTGCCTTACCCGGCCGGGCCGGCCCCCGTGCCGTCCGGTTTCCGGGGCAGACCGGTTTTCGATCCCGACTTGTGCATCGGCTGCGGCGGGTGCGCCAACAACTGTCCTGCCCGGGAGATCCTCATATCAGACGTTTGTCAGGAGATCAGGATCATTCGGTACTCCGGTCAACGCTGCACCTATTGTGGCCGGTGCGCCGATCTATGTCCGGAAAAGGCCATCACCATTAGCCACGAATTCGAGACGGCGACCAACTCGATAGAGGATCTGCGGCAGGAGATTGAGGTGTTCATGGGCACCTGCCAGAGGTGCGGCCGATGCTTCAAGAACGAAAACCCCTTGAATGACTTGATCCTAAAGGGCTATAGAGCAGACGACCTCGCCGCGAATCGGTGGGTGCACACCTCGCGCAGCTTCCTTGGGGAAGGTGATTTCGGCGACCTGAAAATAGAACTGGATTAGTTGGGAACCAATGCAATGCTAAACGGATTGCTGAGCAAGGCGTTCAAGAAGTCGATTTGGGTCTATCACGCCAACAGTGGCGGCTGTAACGGCTGCGACATCGAAGTGCTAAACGTCCTGACGCCTTATTACGATGTCGAGCGCTTCGGCATCAAGCTGGTCGGATCACCACGTCACGCGGATGTGATGCTTTGCCAGGGGCCCGCCTCTCGTCCCACCGCAAAAGCGCTCCGCCGTGCCTATGAGGCAATGCCTGCGCCGAAGCTCGTTTTCGCCATCGGTTCCTGTGCGTGCGGCGGAGGGATCTGGTATGACACGTATAATGTGATTGGATCGATAGACAAGATCATCCCCGTCGATTTCTACATTCCCGGGTGTCCGCCCCGCCCCGAGGCGATCGTCTTCGGAGTGGCCGTGGCGCTCGGCGTGGTCGACAAGAAAGTGGCGCCTGTTCGATTCAAGCAGTTGGAATTCCCGATTGCCCGCTATCATCCGCAGGACCTTGTCGAAGAAGATGGCATGCTGGTCTACTCGAAAATGGACCATATCTGAGGAATAGGGATAGGACCAATAGGACAATAGGACCTATTGGAAAGAAACGAACGCGTTGGGTTGCCCGTTAGTCCTCTTGGTCCTATAGGTCCTATTCCTGTTGCTCCAGCCGCTTAAGCAAGATCAAGGAGTCGAGGAATTGCACGAAATGGGGATGGCCCTGACCTTATACGAAAGCTGCCGAGAGGAGGTAGCCAAACACGGTCCTGGCCGGCTTGAGAAAGTCCGCGTGCAGATCGGGGAACTGACGGGCATCGAGCCGGAGTTGCTGAAGTTCGCCTGGCAGGCAGTCCTGGAAGGCGGAGCCGATGCGGGCTGTGAACTGAGCGTAGACTGGCGACCGGCTGAGCAGTTCTGTCCGGCCTGTCGGTCAACCAAACCGCGTCCGGACTCCAGCTGGATCATCACGTGTCCCGATTGCGAATCGGCCTTGCAGGTCCAGGGCGGCTACGAGCTCGATCTGGTGGAGATCACTTTCGAACCCACCGCGGAAGGAGATAAGGCATGAGGAAGCAGATTGAAGTAAGACAGCGCCTTCTTGCCGAAAACGAGAGGGCTGCGGCTGAGCTCCGCGATCTGTTCGCGCGGAACCGGATGCTCGTCACGAACCTGATCTCGTCACCCGGCTCGGGTAAGACGACGCTCCTGGAAGCGACCGCCGCCGCGCTTGGCCACGACCTGAGGCTCGGGGCTGTCTCAGGGGACATCGCCACCGAGCGAGATGCTGATCGGCTGCGCCGGATGGGGATCCCGGCCAGCCAGATTATTACTGGAGGCGCCTGCCACCTGGACGCGCGGCTCGTCACCGAACACCTGGCAAACTGGGACCTGGCGGCCTTGGATGTTCTATTCATCGAGAACGTTGGGAATCTCGTATGTCCGACCTCGTACGACCTGGGCGAAGACTTCAAAGTGGCTCTCTTGTCCGTGACCGAGGGCGACGATAAACCTTTCAAGTACCCGGGCATTTTCGCGCGTGCTGCAGTTACTGTGATCACTAAGATCGACCTCCTCCCTCACGTCCGTTTTGATATGGACGCGGTTCGGAATCAGGTGAGGACACTGAATCCTGATACCCATATTCTCCAGCTCTCCTGCACGACGGGAGAAGGCGTGGACAGCTGGTGCCGTTTGCTGCTTAACTTACTCGACGCGAAACGCGATTCCATGAAGGAAGACCGGCGCTAAACCAATGAAGTTGCGGACGAAGACAAACATCGGCATCCTGCTGGTCTTCTGCATTCTGGCCATCAGCACCGGTGTCGTCACTTTCCGGTGGCACACGAACCACGCGATCAAAGGAGCGGAAAATCGCGTGCGCCTTTACATCAAGGCTGCCTGGGAGATTTACAACAGCAAAACCGACAGGATTCAGTTCGCCCTTCTGGTGCTTGCCGAAGACGACAAGTTGAAGAACTTCATGCTTGACCGGCGCAGCACCGACTTGCGTGCAATCGTGCTGGAACAGCTCGAACGCGTACGCCGGGAACAGAACATGGACATTCTGAACCTGGTCGACACCAAGGGCAGGGTCGTCCTCCGGACGCGAAACGCCGGGGTCCGCGGCGACGACGTATCCAATGACCCGATGATCCGGCTGGTCTTGAAGGACCGAAGGCGGTCAGGCGGCACGGTGCTCTTTGACAGCGGGAGGCTTCAGACCGAGGGCGAAGACCTGGTGCGCCTGGCGAAACTGTACGGGGGAGAATCCGGGGCCATGATGACGGGCGCCGCGGTCCCGGTCAAACACAATGGGCGGCTCATCGGCGTCATACAGATGGGTAACCTCCTGAACGGGTCCGTCGAGAAGGTGGACCGGATCAGGGACTCCCTTTTCGAAAACCAGCGGTACAACGGCAAGCCAGTTGGCACCGCCACGGTGTTCATGCGGGACCTGCGGATCTCGACGAACGTCCTCAATCAGGATGGTACCAGGGCAACCGGCACCCGGGCTTCCGGGGAGGTGGCCGAGCGTGTGCTCAAGAACGGGCGATCGTGGACCGGGCGCGCCTGGGTCGTAAACGCGTGGTACCTTTCGCAATACGACCCTATCCGCGATCCAGACGGCCAAGTCATCGGTATGCTCTATATCGGCAGCCTGGAACAGCGGTATCTCGACGAGCGGTCCAGGGCGGTCCTGCTGAACCTCGGTGTCGTCTTCGGAGGCATGCTGCTGGCGGTGGTCGTTTTTTACCTGATTATCCGGACCATACTGAGCCCGGTGCATCGGCTGTACCAGGCGACTCGCAAGCTGTCGGCCGGTGACCTGACACATCGCATCGATGTGCGCTCCAATGACGAGATCGGCGAACTGTCCGACTCTTTCAATCACATGGCCGAACAGCTTCTCAAGGATCAAAAGGAAATCCAGGAGAGCCACGCCCAGTTGGAAGAACGGAACGAGGAACTGCATACCACCAACCGCAATTACATGGAGATGCTCGGCTTCGTCTCCCACGAGTTCAAGGCGCCGCTCGGCTCCGCCATTCTCGGCCTGTACTCGGTCAAGGATGGGTACCTGGGACCTGTATCGGAATCTCAAACCAGAGTGCTGGGAAGTGTCGCCCACAGCCTTGACTACCTCAACGACATGGTCAAGCACTACCTGGACCTGTCACGACTCGAGAAGGGCGAGCTTAGACCGCACCGCAGGACAGTGCGAATCAAGGCAGAAGTGGTCGAACCGATCCTCTCGGGCCTGCGGCCCGCAGTCGAGGAGAAGCAGATGGTCGTCACCTCCTGTCTCGCCGATGACCTCACTGCGAATGCCGACCCGTCTCTCTTGCGAATCGTCTACGAGAACCTGCTTTCCAACGCAGTTCGCTACGGCCGTGAGGGGGGCTCGATCCAGTTGGCGGGAAAGCGAAGGAACGGGACGGTCGAGCTTGTGGTCTACAACGACGGCGACGGTGTGCCTGCGGACAAAATTAACCGGCTGTTCAAGAAGTTCTCCCGGATAGACAATATCCGCAACGCTCGAGAAAAGGGCACGGGATTGGGACTTTTTATCTGTAAGGAAATCATCGACCAACATGGTGGATCGATCAATGCCGAGTCGGAAGAAGGGCAGTGGACCAAGTTCACCTTCACCCTGCCGGCGGAGGCATCGGTCGGCCAGCCGTTGCAACAGGTTCAATAACACAAAGGGTCTCATCATCATGAACAAGAAGGCGAAGATACTGGTTGTCGATGACGACGTCCAACACGTAGACACGGTCAGGACTCTCCTCGAAAACGTAGGTTACGAGGTCGACTACGCGTACCGGCCGGAGAAGGGAATCGAGAAGGCCAAGGCATTCAAGCCGGATCTGATTATCCTCGACGTCATGTTTGCCGGCCCGCCTGGACCGGACGGGGTGGAAACCTCGCGAAAGCTGAATGAGGATCCGGACTTGAGAGGGATTCCGATCATCATCCTCTCGGGCGTCCGGAAAGTGCTCGATCTTCCATTCAAGCTGCAGCCCGACGAACAGTGGATGCCGGTCAAGGCGTTTCTGGAAAAGCCGATCAAGCCGGACAAGCTCTTGGCAGAGATCTCGAGCGCGCTGGAAAAGTAGACACGGACGGACACGGAGAAATAACGGACAAACACGGACAAGAATCGCGAATCCGTCCGTGTTGGTCCGGTTTTGGTCCGTGTCATTCCGTGTTCCGCATGATTTCTTCGTAGACTCCTCGAATCTGCTCCCGCTGGTCCAGGTACCGCTGAATCAGCTCGCCTCCTGACGCGTAGCCCGCGAAACGCGCGAATTCTTCATTCTTCTCGGGAGCCTTGGGGATCGTGGTGACAGAGCCTTGTTCGAGAAGCCGCCGATTTGTCTCGAGGTGGAAAAGAAACTGCAGTCCTTCCTCGAGCACGCTCGCCTGGCGGGCGGTTAGCAGTGAGTGCTCCGCCAGTTTGCGTATGGCTCGCCGTGTGTTTGGCTCCGGTAACCGGTGTCGCAATTGAAGAAACTGGACGGCAAACTGGATATCGAGCAGGCCCCCCAGTCCGACTTTGAAGTCGAAGTGTTCGGACTGAGTCTCCCTTCCAATCTCATCCTCCTTGCGTCCCCTCACGTGGCGGACTTCTTCCAGCCAGGCGCTCTGGTCGTCGGTTCCAAACAGTAGAGTCCCAATGTCGGGGATCCAGCCGGAACTCCAGGTCACCCGGGCTTTCATGTAGGCAAGGCGTTCCCAAGGGTCCGCTCGCCCCCGAAAATACTGTTGGAACGCGGTCAATGGGGTGGCCAGCGGTCCGTGCTTGCCTTCGGGCCTCAATCGCAGATCCAGCCTGTAGGCCAGGCCCTCCTCGGTGTACCCCTCCAACTGCTCGCGACATGCGAGAAAGAAATCGTTGAGGCGGGCCGGCGGGAGAGTGCTCGTCGTGTCGTCGAAGAGGAAAACGAGATCGAGGTCAGAGTGGTATGTGAGCTCCTGGCCCCCCAACTTCCCGACTGCAAGAAAGACCACCTTTTCGGAGGCGAATTCGGGGAGGCGGGTTACCACCTCGTCAACGACGACGGCCAGGCACTTGTCCGCTAGTTTGCTGAGGCGTTCGCGGTTCTCGAAAGTCTCGCTACCCAAAAGGTCGTCGACTGCAATCTTGAATTCCTCGCGGCGCTTGAATCGACGCAGCGCGACTCTTACGTCGTCGCCCGCCGTCCGCGTCAGACTGGCCGGTTCTTTCGGGCCATCGCCGGCCTGCCAGCGGGCGATGTAATCCAGCAGCTCCGGGTTTCGGATCAGCGTCTCGGCAACGAAGTCTCCAGCGGCGAGGACCTTGAACAGGCGTCGCGCGAACTCTCGGTTCTCTACGACCTCGGCATACATCGGCCCTCGCGAGCCCACTGCCTCGCACAGTCGGTCGAAGCGGCTGACGAGGGCTCGCGGATCCGTGCTCAAAGAGCAGTATTCCACCAGGCGAGGGAGAAGATTGGCCAGGAGGTTGCGGATGTGAGAGGGGGAATGGGGGAAGGCGGGTGTCTCCAGTAGGGCTCGAAAAGCTTCGTAGAGCCCGTCCGGGTTCGCGCAACCCGCCGACCGCAGGCGACCGACCGCTTCCTCCGGATCCATCTCCGTACTCAGGGCTATTTCCTCGAGTCCCTGTCCGGGAGGTACTTCGTCGAAAAGCGACTGAAACACCTCGTGGACGGCACTCGTTCTGTGCTCCAGCTCAGCCGCAAACCAAGCCAGCGGGCTATGTCGCTCCGGGTCGTCGGGTTTCCCGCGATACCCCAGGCGGCGCGCGCATCGCTCCAGTTCCTGTTCATTGCGAGGCAGCGTGTGCGTCTGGAGATCGTTCACAAGCTGCAGCTTGTGCTCCAGTTCCCTCAGGTACACGTAACCGGTCTTCAAGACCCGATAGTCCTTGGGAAGAATGAACCCGTGATCGACCAGGCGATCAAGCGCCACCATGGTATTCGGCGTCCGGATCTCCGGGTGGAGACCGCCGTAGAGCAGCTGAAATGCCTGAACAAAGAACTCGATTTCACGAATGCCGCCATAGCCGAGCTTGACGTTTCGAAATGCCTCTTCGCGTTGCTGGAGCTTCTTGTCCGTGCGCCGTTTGATCCAGCGGATCTCTTCGACGGCGGCAACATCCGGGTACTTGCGGTAAATCAACTCCTGGATCGAATCGACAAAGGCCTGGCCGACTGAATTGTCTCCCGCAACGACCCGACACTTCATCAACGCCAGCCGATCAAATGTATCCGCCCACGTCTGGTAGTAGTTGAGCGAAGCGCTGAGCGGGTAGGCTATCTCACCGGTTTTGCCCATGGGCCTCAGCCGCAGATCGACCCTGTAAAGATGTCCCTGCTCGCTGTAGTGGGTGAGGAGACGAGTGTATTCACGTCCGAACTTCACCATTGCGCCGGCGTCCGCGCCGTCGGCGTAGACATAAATCAAGTCAACATCCGAGCTGAAGTTCAGCTCGCGGCCCCCCAGCTTCCCCAAACCCATGACCGCGAAGGGGACAGGCGCCTTGACGATTTGCATTGAAAGCGTTCGGTAAGCTGTCTCGAGGACCGCGTCGGCAAGGTCCGACACCTGCCTGACCACCTGTTCCAGAGTCGCGATTCCGAGGAGATCCTGCGCGGCGATGCGCAGCGTCTCCCGTCGCCGTAGTCGGCGCAGGGCTTCGGTCGCTGCTCCTGGCTCCTCTGCAAACGGTCGCGTGAGTTGCTCGCATTCCCCAATGAAGTAGCCGTCATCCGGTATCTGGTAGACACGCTCACTCTCGAGCAGCCAGTAAAAGTATTCGGGATTCCTCAGGAGGAGTTGCGTGAGGTAGGGGGATGACCCGAGTAGCCGGCTAAGAACCTCCAGGGCTGGCGGGTGCTCCTCCATGTAGGAAATCACGGTCAAAGGGCTCGGCGAGGCTTCCAGGAAGGCATCCCATTGAAGCAGGGCATGGTCCGGATCGGGGGTCAGCGAGACCTGGCGAAGGAGGGCCGGGAGAGAGTCGGCTAGCCGTTCGCGGACACCGATCCGCTCAGCCATGCGTTGCAGCGCCGCATCCGCTTCCGCGGGCCGTTGGAAGTTGAACGAGGCAAGGAATCGCGCCGCGTCGTCCGGATCGAGTTGCGGGGAGAGCAGGAGATCGCGCGGTTGCACGTTGTCGAGTCTAGCACGAGCCACGGAGGTTCCCACCAGGGGAAGGAGGATCCACGAAGTGCACAGCGCGGCGTAGCCGCAACCAAAAGACAGCGGATTCCGAAGGAGCGTTGGTGGGGACGGCGAAACTCAAGCGGTGAAAGACATCAGAACCGCACCCATTCGAAGCGTGCGCGCCCGAACACTAACCGGCTGAGACGGAGTTCTGGCAGAGTTCCTGAAGCCCGGTAACTGTCTCGGCCCGCGCGCTTCGCTTGCGGTTCTGATGTCTTTCAGCGCGTCAGCCCGGAGTGCCCGAGGCGCAACATCCAACTCCACAATAACTGAGAGCCTCGTCCGCTGCAGTTGCACGCGCCGCGCGATCAATTGTTGCGGTTGTAACACGAATGGACCCGAACCAAAGGCAAAAAGCCGATTACGATTACGAGCACGAGTACGAGAAAAGCGCAGGCAACTTCCCACTCCTGCTCCTATTCCTCCCGCTCGTACTCGTAATCGGCTTTTGCTTTGGTTCGTGTTCTTCGTTTTGGTTCGTGGATGGACTTCTATCCCCCGCCCTCCGGGGCACTAAATATCGAAGTACAGGGCGAACTCGTAAGGATGCGGTCGCAAGCGAACCGGGTCGAGCTCGTGCTGCCGCTTGTACTTTATCCAGGTCTCGATCACGTCCGGTGTGAATACATCCCCTTTGAGCAGGAAGTCGTGGTCGGCTTCCAGCGCATTCAGGACCTCCTCGAGGCTCCCCGGGGTGGACTTCACCTTCGCCTTGTCCTCGGGCTCAAGGTCGTACAGGTCCTTATCCATCGGGGCCGGAGGCGCGATCTTGTTCTGAATGCCATCGAGTCCGGCCATCAGCATCGCGGCGAACGCGAGATAGCCATTCGCGGAGGGGTCGGGAGTCCGGAATTCGAGGCGCTTGGCCTTCTCGCTGCGCGAATACGCCGGGATCCGAACACATGCGCTTCGGTTGCGCTGTGAATAAATGAGGTTGATGGGCGCCTCGTAGCCCGGCACCAGCCGGCGGTAGGAGTTTGTGGTCGGAGCACAGAAAGCCAGCAACGCGGGCGCGTGTTTGAGTAGTCCCCCAATGTAATGCACGGCCATCTGACTCAGGTCGGCATAGGTTCCGGGCTGGTAAAAGAGATTCTTGCCGCCTTTCCAGATGCTCTGATGGACGTGCATGCCGGACCCGTTGTCCATGAAGATTGGCTTGGGCATCAGGGTCACCGTCTTGTTGTAACGGCGGGCCACATTCTTGATGACGTATTTGAACTTCAGCAGCTTGTCCCCCATGCTCACCAAGGTGTCGAACCGCATGTCGATTTCGCACTGACCGGCGGTCGCCACCTCGTGGTGATGCACCTCGGTCGCGATGCCCACCTCCTGGAGTGTGAGCATCATTTCCGTTCTAATGTCCTGCAGCGTGTCCATAGGGGGAACCGGGAAGTACCCCTCTTTGTAGCGTGGCTTGTACCCGAGGTTGGGCCCTTCTTCCCGTCCTGAATTCCAGAACCCTTCGTCGGAATCGAGGAAGTAGTATCCCTTGTTGTAGGTCTGCTCGAAGCGCACCTCGTCGAGGATGAAGAACTCGGGCTCAGGGCCGAAATAAGCTGTGTCCGCGATCCCCGTCGAATTGAGGTACTTCTCCGCCTTCTGGGCGACAAATCGAGGGTCGCGGCTGTACGGCTCACCAGTTACCGGATCCCCGACGTTGCAGATCAGGTCCAGCGTTCTGACCTTCAGGAAGGGGTCCTCGAAAGCGGTGTCGGGATCCGGGAACAGAAGCATGTCGCTTTCCTGGATTTGCTGGAATCCGCGGATGCTCGAACCATCAAAGCCGAAGCCCTCACTGAAGCTCTCTTCGGTCACCTGGTTCGCATTGACTGTAAAGTGCTGCCACAGTCCGGGCAGGTCCACGAAACGAAAGTCGACAACCTGAATTTCACGGTCCTTGATCCACTTCACCACTTCCTTGGCATCCATACGGCGCTCCTCCTTCTTGTTGAGCAACGTGTCGAATTGAATGTTAACAGCCGATAATAAATTACATGACAGCGTTACGAGCATGCAAGCCGGTTCTGCATACTGTCACGAAAAAGTTTATCAGACGACGAACCGAGTGCGAACAGTTGGTATGTCGGTCGATGCCAAACAGTCTTTCGCGGGATCGACTTCGAGTGGGGCATTCGGGTAACGGTTGGCGCAGTGAAGCAGCGGAACTATGTGCGACTTGGAAGTCGGACCTGCCCGCATGCCGCAACGCGGTAGGAGGGTGTCCAGAGGAGACTGCAGGTTCGCTTTGGTCAAGCGAAACCTGCAGTCGATTGAAGGCAGAGGGGCAGAGGCGGTTTACGCCCGGCTTCCGCGCATCGCGCGCATGATAAATGCGATGACAAGCAGCAGTCCCGCCATGACGGCTGCGATCGGCAAGCTGCCTTGAATGGTCCCGCCGGCGCTCAGGTTCCCGATGTACTTCGGTACAAAGGTCCCACCCAGCAGACCGATGGCGAAAATGATCCCGAAAATGCTTCCGTAAAGGCTCGAATCGAACTTAGCGAAAGTCATCCCAACAATGGTCGGGAAGATGGGCGCAAAAGCGAGACCGATAACGATCACGGCGAACACTGCGAGCGCTGCCGAAGTGGTCAGGGTCAAAAGCAGGATCGCAAGGAGTGAGACGGCGGATACCGCTACGATGAGGATTCCGGCTCTTGCAGTGAGATTCTTGATAGTCGACGTGATAAACCGGCCTGCCGCCATCGCCAATCCAAACAGGCTGAGGACCATTCCTGCCCAGAAAGCGACGTCAGTGGGCGCCATCTCCTGCTTGCTGAATATCTCCTCCATCAGCGGGCGAATCCAGGAACCCATGGTCGTTTCGAGAGCGATGTAGCAGAACAGGGCGGCCGCCGCGATGAGGACGGCCGGCTTGCCGAGAAGCGACACGGCCTTACTCAGGTTAAAGCCGCTGGGCACCTGCGGATATTTCGCCAAGAGGGCAAACAGAAGGAAGACAACCATCAGGGCGCCGAAGAAAGACATCGAAACGGTGTAGCTCAATCCCATCGACTGGATGAAGAGGGTGAAAAGAAACGGCAGCGCGACATAGCCTAATCCGAAGAAGGCGTTCCCGAAATTGCTGGCGCGGGCCGGGTCCTTGCCCTCGAACAGAACGACCGGGATCAGTGTGTTGCCAACGGTGTTGCACGACATGGCACCGACGCCGAGCAACACGCAGGCGGCGAAGGCGGTGTTGAAGCTGGCGGCGGACGCGAGCAGGAAGATGCTGGCGCCGGTCACGACAAAGCCCAGGATGGCCACCGGCTTGTACCCGAACTTGTCGACGGCTGGTCCGATGAACAGCTGAACAATGCAGCTGGTCAGGAACAGGGCCATGATCAGGGAGCCAAACTGCGCATTGTCGATCTGAAGAGTGGCCATGAGGTCAGTTGAAATGGCTCCTAGAATGATGAAACAGATGGCCAATGAGAAAACGGCCATAAGAGCTACGACTGCGACGAGCTTGTTGTGCATCTTTTCGCCTCCGGAAGTGACATGATCCGCGGTTGAGACATCAGTCGGGTAGAGGTCCCCCAGCGAAAGTCCTGAGCCATGTTTGCGCCCGTTCGGCACGCGCCTGCCGGACACTGACACGCGGCGGTATTTTATTCCATCGCCACGATACAAAGAAGCGGAAGATGAACAAAGCTTTCTGGATCGATCGGGCCGTGGGGCGTTGCCGGCCAGGGGCGCGCGAGGCGCGCTTTGCCTGTTTGACACCTCGGGACCTTGGGGTATACTCCGGTACTCTTCATGCACGAACAACCGGCCGTCTCCGTTGTCCATTTGCGCCACTCCTTCCCGACTCGAGAACGCCGCCTGCGAGGCCTGCTCGGGCCGTTGAAGCGACGGGTACCCGAGTCAACGGTGCTGGATGATGTCTGCCTTTCTGTCGAAACGGGGAACACTCTCGGAATACTGGGCGATGACGGAGCGGGCAAGACGACCCTGTTGAGACTAATCTCCGGTGCCTTGGCCCCGATCTCGGGGGAGGTGAGTGCTTCCGGCAGGGTCTGCAGCGTGATTGGCAGCCGCAGTCTCCACTCCGGTCCGTCGACGGCACTCTCGTACATTCAGCGCACCGCCTCGCGTTTTGGCCTGAGCAAGAAATTGCTGCGCCAGAAGTTACCGGATATTGCCGCGTTTGCTGGCCTCACCGACCTGAAGCGACCACTCGGGTCTCACCTTTCACCCGCGTGGATCCGGCTCGCTTTCTCACTCGCCGTTTCGCTGGACCCGGACGTGCTCCTGGTCGACGATTGCCTTACGCTCACGGATGCACTTTTCCAGCAGAAGTGTCATGACCGGCTGGGTCGTCTGAGGGCGGGGGGAACTACGATTCTCCTCGTGTCTCAAGACTTCGGGGTGCTCCGAGCCTTGTGCGAGCGGGTGATTCTGCTCGAAGGGGGCCGGATCGTGGCCGATGGCTCGGCCCCCGAGGTGATCGAGGTCTATCAGTGCAATTTGAGCCAGCGTTCCGGCGGCCTGATTCATGCCCCCGTGCCCGCGTTCTCGAAGACCTATCGGCGCCAGGGTTCCGGCCCGGCCAAAATCAAGGACATCCGGATTGAAGACAGCGAGGGAAAGCCTGTCACAAGGCTTCTAACGGGTTGCCGGTACCGCTTTCGCCTAAACATCTCGACTCAAAACCAGGTGGAGGATCTGACGGCTCGGATACTCATCTGCGACCAGTTCGGAAACCAGGTCTTCGGAACGAATACCCGTAACCACGGCGTGGCTTTCGGGGCGTTGAGGGCGGGCCAGTCGTCGGAAGTCATCTTCGAGTTGGATGTCGTCCTGGCTCCAGGAGACTACTTCATGAGTGCCGCTTTGCACCCGGGTCCGATCGAGAATCACGACGGGTATGACCGGATCGATAATGCCCTCCACTTCGAGGTCCTTCAGCGCGGTCCGCAGCGCGCCGGGTCCGTCTGGTTGCCCACCCGGGTACGCATCATCCTGAGATAGGTTACACCGTGTTCCTGGCCCTTGCCTCACCTTGCGGCTATCATGATCGGTAGTGAAAGGGTCGGCGCTCGATCAACCAGACGTTTGGATCATCGACAGCACCCTGCGCGACGGGGAGCAGGCAGCCGGCGTCGTTTTTTCACGCGCCGAGAAGGCCGAGCTGGCCCAGTTGCTGGCCGCGGCGGGGGTGCCGGAAATCGAGATCGGGACACCCGCGATAGGCCAGCGCGAGATCGAGGACATAAACGCGGCTGTCCAAGTTGCCGGCGAGGCACGAACCACCTGTTGGTGCCGGGCGAATCTCCAGGATATCCGGAGCGCGTTTGCCTGCCGGACTGAGGCGATTCATATCGCGTTTCCGGTATCCGGCGTCCAGATGCGTGCGTTTGCGAAAACCTGGGAATGGACGGTCCAGTCCCTTCCGCAGTTCGTGGAGGAGGCGCGAAAACAATTCCCGTTCGTGTCGATCGGTGCACAGGATGCCTCCCGTGCGGATTTGAACCGGCTGGTCGAGTTCTGTGAGCTGGCGCGCGATGCGGGTGCAGCCCGGGTCCGGATCGCGGACACGGTCGGGTTGCTCGATCCGTTGACGGCTCACTCCCTCGTAGGCCAGCTCCTCAGGCAGGTGCCCGGCATAGCTTTGGATTTTCACGCTCACAACGATCTCGGCATGGCGACGGCCAGTGCGCTCGCGGCCATCCAGGCTGGTGCGCATTCGGTCAGCGTGACGGTCAACGGCCTCGGGGAAAGGGCAGGGAACGCCGCCCTCGAGGAAGTGGTCATCGCGTGCCGTGTGCTGCTCGGAAAAGACCTGAAGATCGACCAGGGCATGTTGCCCTCACTCAGCACGGCGGTCGCCCGCGCTTCCGGACGCCCGGTGCCCGTCTCGAAGCCCATTGTTGGGACGGCGGCCTTTCTTCATGAATCCGGGATTCACTGCTCGGGCCTCCTGAGTGATCGGACCACCTTCGAGATCATCCATCCGGAAGACATCGGGCTGCGAAGGCCGGGCTTCCTGGTGGGGAAGCATTCGGGCACCAAGGGGCTGCTCGAGGTTCTGCGAGGCCTGGGTCTAGACGCTGATCATGCATTAGCCGCGGCTCTCCTGCCGGTAGTCAAGGAACTGGCTTCCGAGAAGAAAAGGAACTTGACAGAGGCGGAGATACGCGAGGCGTTTTTGAAGCTCCGTGAAGAGTCTAAACCCGAGATCTAACCCTCTCCATCTGTTCGAACGAAGGGGTCCTCTCAGCGACTCGCCCCCGGTCGCTTACTGCGGTGCGGCGGCAGCCGGTTCCACGACGCCCGGCTCAGCGGAGCGCCTGGAGATCGCTTCGGACGGCGGTTTCTCGTCGACCGGTCGCGGCTGCAAAGAACGAACATCGCGCGGTCGTTGAAGGGTGAATTGGCAGTCACCGCTTTTGGCCGAACAACGCAGTTCTCCGCGGCGGACCAGCTTCACTGGCTGGTCATCAGGTGTCCGAAACGTGAATCGTGTGTTCTTCAGGTGACCTTCGTATTCGCGCAACCTCTCGTCCCCTTCGATGAACTTCACCTCGGTGGGAGCGTTCGCCGCGAGAACCAGGTAGAAATCCGCGCGCAGGTCCTCCTTGTGTCCTGGCGACACGCCGACTGTTCGCATGTCAATCAGTTCCTGCCTGGCTTGCGCAACGAAGCGTTCAACCCTCTGGTCTCCGACGAGCGAGATCAGTGTCTCTCGGACTTCCTTGGGTGGCCTATATGCCGCCAATGAGCGGGCCAACTGCCTGATTGCCTGTTTCTTATCGTCCCGATGAAGATATATCTGAGCGAGGTGCAAGCCGCACTCGCCATGCTGTCCGAGCTCCCACGCGGCGGTTATCTGCTTCTCCGCCTTGTCCCATTCGCCTTTCTGCATGTAAACGAACCCCAAGGTGTCCCAGTAGGCGGCGAGGGAGTCGCTGATCTGCGGACAACAGAATTCTCCAGAGACAGGCATGTTCAGAAGCATCGTTCGCATGCCGCTGACGGCCGCTTGGGCATACTGCTCGGCCAGATCCATGCGAAACCGGTGCTCTGCCATCGTATAGGCGATGTTGTTCCACAATTGGGGCCCCTGCTGGGACTCCAGCAGCTTTGTGAACGCCTCAAAACCTTCCTGTGAGCGGCCGAGGTGGAAGAGAGCCGAGCCGCGCTGCAGGCGAAGCGACGGGTCTTCTGGCGCGATTCTGAGAGCTGTCTCGGTCGCGGCAAGCGCCTTCTCGTACTGCTGCTGGTCGTAGTAAAGACGCGCGAGGTTCCTGTGAGCATACCTGTCAAGAGGGGTGATCTCCAGCTGTTTCCGAAAGCCATCCTCGGCTTCGGCATAGCGTCCGAGCTCTGAGTAAGCGCGCCCCAGATTGTTGTAAGAGTACTCATCGTAGGGGTTGATCGAAATCTGCTTGAGGAAGGCTTCAATTGCAGCCTCGTGTTGACCGAGCTCCAGATAAGCGTAGCCCAGATTGTTCCAGGCGTGGCGGTGATCCGGCTGCAGTCTTACCGCCTTGATCAGTAGCCCGATAGCCGTCAAGAAGTCGCGGCGGTTATTAGCCTTTAATGCGGCGTCGTTCAGCGAATCAGCGTCCTCTTCCTTCTCGGCGCTCATTCGCCTCTTCAGGAACTCCTCCGTTGGCGTGAGGACTTGGGCAGAGTCGGTGTCTATTGCACGGTTGAAGGATTGGTGCTCAGAGCCTCGTTTACCGTCAATTTCTGGAAGGTTGATTTCGAGGTGCCTCTCTGCAATCAGTACGTCTTGCTTGGTCTCTCGAAGACTGTCGATTGACGCGCAAGAATGTCGCGCTGGTCGCTATCCGAGTCAGCTTTCTTCTCGTCTGGTGTCTCCTGAGCAGCAGCGACCGACAGAAACGCGAGCAGGAACGGAGTGATTATCAATCCGCGAGGCTTTTTCATCTGGAGGTCCCCCCAACCATTTCCAGCCATATCATAGCGGCTCAAACCCGGAGCGGAAAGGATAATGGTTGGGTCGCCATGCCATCTTGCCAACCGCGGGCGCCGCAGCCGCTTGTGATTAGGCTTGTCAGCTGCTATAAATAGAGAGTTGCCTATGATTGCCTAGCCAGTCGACAGTCTCATTCCTGAGGACGGAAAGGTCTTGCGGGTAACAAGTGTGCCCGCGTGTTCCTTCTGCTCCTTGCCTCATTGGATCCCAACATTTTCAAGAGGTTGCCACCATGTCTCTAG
>CAYQYP010000300.1:0-4596 GCA_964421755.1 uncultured Acidobacteriota bacterium | reverse complement strand
GAGCGCCTCACTCTCGACCTAGACGGTCACTTTTCGCAACTTCACCTCGCGCCCGCGATACCGCGAAGGGAGGTCTACCTGCCCGCTACGCCCGGCTGGAGCTGCGACACCTCGACGGACCTGATCGGTGTCGCGATTGTGAACCCGTACAATGCGGACCAGGACGTTGTGATCGAGCGGATCGGGGAGGGTCTGGAGATCAAGGAAGCGGTCACGGTGACGCTGCCTGCTTTGGGCCAGCGGGCCTTTTACATTTCCGACTTACTGCCGGACAGCCCCGAGGTGAAGACGGTTCGAATCCGCTCGACCTGGCCGGTCGCGGTCACCGCCCTGAACTGGAGCCCGCTCGGAATCTGCCTGCAGCCCGTGTTTTAGTAAGGCATCGGAGACTATCATGCGCTGCTCTTTGCTTCGTTCGGTTCACGGGGCTATCTTTCTCCTTCTCTGCTCATTCGGCGTCGCCCAGGCGGACGGGCCATACGACCTTCTCCCTGAGCTTGTCGAGAACCAGGAGATCCCCGGCCTGTCCGGTCAATTGGTGTCGTGGTCTAACCCGAAAACAAACGCCGCTGGAGACCTCCTCTTTGATGGTCGGATGAAAGTCGGATCCAGCGGCGCGGAAGCTTCAGGGGTTTTCCTGAAGCGGAACGGAGCGATCCGAAAGGTGTTGCTCGTCGGCGACGACCTTCCCGATGGCGCAGGCCAGGCGTCCGCCGCCGCCATAGTGACGGAGCTCAGCGAAAACGGCGCGGTTGCGATCGTGCACCGCACCCAGGGAGTCCTGTTGTACGACGGAGCCGGCTTGCGGTGGCTGGTACGAAAAGGTGCCAGTGTGCCCGGCACCTCACTGTCAACCGAGGCGTTCCTGGGCGTGACCGGTCTTTCGGAGAACTATATCGATATGCGGCCGCTGCTCCTGGAGGGGAACCGCGTTGTTTTCCAGGCAGACCTCTCAGACGACTCGACCGGCCTCTTCGTAGCTGACGAGAGCGGCATTCAGCCGATTCTGCTCGGTGGTGCGACGGTTCCCGGCCGCGACACGCAGCTGAATGCGCGGACCTTTTTCTGGGGCGCGACCGCTTCGGGGACGGCAGTGGTCTTCAGTACCTTCCAGGGGGCTTTCTTTTTCCAAAATGGTTCGCTTAAAACCATCGCCCTTGAGGGTGACACGATGCCCGGCGACTATCGCCTCGCGTCGATCGATGAAGTGGACGTGAACAGCCAGGGGCTCGTGGTCCTCGCCGCCGAGCTCGAAAAGGACTCGCAATCGGAGCAACGGATTCTGACTTGGTGTGTCGGAGACGGCTTTCAAACAGTGGTCGACAAAGAGTCCTCCTTTCCGGGTAGCGATTCCGGCGCTCCCTCGTTTTTCACTCACCTGATGCTCACGGAGACGGGGAGTTTTGTCTTTATTACTGGCCTCGCGGGTCGGAGCGGAATCTACGTCTTTGGTAATGGCAAGATCGACAAGATCGTCGCCGACGGAGATCCCACCCCCTTGGGGGGTTACTTCTACCTGATGCGAACGGACTGGGTTCCCCTCCCGGAGGGCCCCCCTACTCCGATTCGCTTTATGTACGACGCGGTAGCGACTCGAGAGCTGGACGTTGCCTTCACGGCAAACGTCTTGGGGACCGATCAGGGGCGGGCAGTGTTCCTCTGGTCGCGTGGCGTGCTCGCGCCAATCCCCTTGCAAGACCAGGTGATCCAAGGCCTCGATTCCCTGCTGATCGAGAGTCTGAAAATCGAGCACCTGGCAACCGGCCCACGATTGCTTCTGGATGCAACCTGTTACTCGAACTGGACCGAGGCTCTGGTGTCTGCAGCACCCGCACAGCCGCGCGTGTCGTATCTCCCGCTCGTGGCTTGGGGAACCGCGGGCAGTCTCGGCTACCACACGCAGCTCAGCCTGACGAATCACTCGCGCTTTGCGGGCACCGTCAAGCTAGACTGGTTCTCCCGTTCCGGCCAACAGTTGCGCGGGACCGGTTACCCGGAGCTTGTCTCCCTGGCGCCGGGGCAGGTAATGCGGGTGAACCCATTGCCGGCCGGCTCTCCCATGCAAACGGGTTTTGTCAAGCTGACGGTCGAGGGCGGGGCACGGATTTCAGCGGATGCAGCCCTGGAGCTGAGGGACGGGTCAAGCGCGGTATCGCGGGCCAGTATCCCGGCCACGCAACCGGCCACGCTCGCCGATTTGCCGGTTGACGCAAAATCAGGGAGAACCGCCGTCGCAGTAACAAACATCGACCGCTGGGCCGTCCGTGCGGTGATCCAGCTATTGGATGAAGAAGGACGGTCCGTGGGCGTGGAGACGATTGATTTTTGGGCTCCCGGCCAGTCGAGTTTCATGCTCGAAGATTTTTTTGGTGCTTTGCCCCCCACGTTTAGGGGCAGAATCCGAGTCCAATCCACGGCACCTGTCTTAACCGCCAGCCTCAGGCTGCACGATGCCGAGTCTTCCAGCTTGCCGGTTTTTCTGCAGCCCCAGCACCGAGCGCGCAAATGGGGCTACGAAAACGTTTACCCCGGCCGCGCCAGCCAGAGCATGCTCAGCCCGGCCGGCACATTTGCTTACGCAACCGCGGAGCAACGGTTGTGTGTCATCAAAGAAGGCCGTGTCTACCTCCCTCTCGAGACGGAGGAGGCTCAGACAATGGTCCGGCCTGGATCGTCCGGGCGCGCGATTGGGTTCTGGAAAGACGACCAGTTGCTGCTTGAGGCGGTCGAGGCAGACGGGACCCTCGCGATCTTTTCGTGGCGGCCGGGTCAGCTGATCCGACTCTTCAGAAACCCCCAAGTACTACCAGACGGCCGAAAAATCACGGTGGCCAGTTATTACCACGAGAGTCACGGGACGAAATCGGCGATTGGCGCCTCGGAAGACGATCTCCTTTTTCTTGCGTCGGAGGAGGCACCCGACAAGTCCCGCTGCACGGCACTCTACCGTTACGACGGGGAATTACAGAGGCGCGCCATCCTGCCTGCCCCCGTCAGCTGGCTCCCCGATGTCCGGAGTTTCGATCGCCGCGGAGAGTACGCGGTCTTTATCGTTGACTATTCTTCCCGCCCGCAACTTTGGCTTTACGGCAATGGCGAGCTGCGAATGCTGACGGAAGCCTGGGCCACGGTGCTGCCCTCCATGCGCGTGCGGTATCTCGTAGACGCCAGAGTCACTTCCGAGGGGCAGGTGTTCTTCTCGGCAGGTCTCGAGAATTGGGTGAACCTGGAACTGTACCCTGGCGTCTTCAGATTCGAGGGGAGCAGAGCCAAACCGGTCCTGATGCGCGGCGACTCGATACAAGGATTGCCCGGATTCACTGCGGATTTCTTTGATTTCTACGTCCCCGACGAGGTGTTCAGGATCAATGCCAACGACCGCGTTCTCATCAAAACCCAGGCTAAAGGAACGGTGTTCCTCGAGGCGGCCAACACGACCGCCGCTCCGGCCTTGCTTTACCCAACCGCCGAGATGCTTCAGGCTAGCGGCCATCACGTCGGCGCGTTCGAATGGACCGATGGCGATACGCTTGTGTTTGTAGGGTTGCAGGGAATGGGCCACAATCTCCAAATCTGGCAGAACGGTAAGGTAGAGACTGTCCTGAGCAATGCCGACACACTCGCGACCTTCATGAATCAGCCGCCTTCCGTCGTCGACTCTATTCGAACAGTCTGGGCTTCATCCTCGGGACACATCTTCTTTGACGCGATCACGGCCGGCGGGGAACCAAGAGGCATCTGGCAAGTGTTGCCCGCGAACCATCGCAGCTATTTCTTGCCGGTTCTTCCAGACCTTGCTGAGGGCGGCATCAGCTACCGGTCAAGCATGAGCATTCAGAACAGGGGCCAAGAGGAGTCGCAGGTCCAGGTGACGAGCATCGCCCCTGACGGGCGAGAGGCGGGAGTGCAGCAGTTCCGGTTGTCCGCCGGAGAAACGCGGACGGTAGACACGGAACAGGGCGGAGCATTCTCCGGCTGGGCCCGGGTGGCGGTCGAGGGCGGAGAAACAGCGGTTACCGAGCGCCTCACTCTCGACCTAGACGGTCACTTTTCGCAACTTCACCTCGCGCCCGCGATACCGCGAAGGGAGGTCTACCTGCCCGCTACGCCCGGCTGGAGCTGCGACACCTCGACGGACCTGATCGGTGTCGCGATTGTCAACCCGTACGGCGCGGAACAGGAAGTCGTCATCGAGCGGGTCGGGGAGGGTCTGGAGGTCAAGGAGGAAGCCACGGTGGCGCTGCCGGCTTTGGGCCAGCGGGCGTTTTACATTTCCGACTTGCTGCCAGCGAGCCCTGAAATCAAGACGGTCCGAATCCGCTCGACCTGGCCAGTCGCGGTCACCGCCCTGAACTGGAGCCCGCTCGGCATCTGCCTGCAGCCCGTGTTCTGATATGGAGTGCAGGGCAAAGGAAGCACTTGATACGTATTTCGGCGACGGCCTTCTGGAGCGCGGACGTCCCGTCCGCACTGGGTTCGCGGGCATCCTGCCCGCCCGCCGGGCATCTTGCCCGGCGTTCTCGGAGATCGCAGCAGATCGAACAACGTCAACGGCGGGCAAGATGCCCGCCGCGCGGACGGGACGTCCGCGATCCC
>CAYQYP010000299.1:0-3842 GCA_964421755.1 uncultured Acidobacteriota bacterium | reverse complement strand
ACACCTCGTCACTCCCTGCTTTGAGAAACTCATCGCAGGAACTGAGGAATCTCTGTTGGGCGCATACCGAACACGTATCGGATTATTCTCCGCTCAATCGCGGCGCTCGCTTCCAATGCCAGCGTCGGGCCGTCGATGGCGAAGTTGTGATCCTCCATCAGCCTCCTCCACGGAACCACCTCCTTGGGAGAGATACCCCTCCTCACCAACGAGAGTAAGCGGTGGGCTGCCTGCATAGGAGCCTCTTCGGTGAAGACAAACCGCTGGGTGAAAGACTCCTCGTCCTCTTCTATTTTCGTCTTTTGCTCGGCACGACGCACCGGGAAGCTGTAGGAGGCCATTTCATGTTCCATGGTGTGCTAAGATGGATGCATGAAGACGACCGTTGATATTCCGGAGGAGATGCTCCGAGAGGCAATGAGGCACTCCGGGGCAACCACAAAAAAGGAAGCAGTCAGGCTGGCAATCGAAGAGTATAACAGGCGGAAGCGGATGGCACGGCTTGCGGACTTTCTTGGCCGCTTCGAGAACTTCATCGGCGAGAACGAACTGGAGCAATTGCGTGAATCCGATGAAGGAGGCCGTCTTGACCCTCATTGACACCTCTTCGTGGATCGAAGCGCTTCGAAAGTCGGGAAATCAAGAGGTCCGCGAGAGAGTACGAACGCTACTGGTCAACGGAAATGCGGCCTGGTGCGACATGATCAGGCTTGAGCTCTGGAACGGCGCCTCGGGTCAGGCTGAGACCGAGATGCTTCGCCGTCTTGAGAGGGATCTGCCAAGCCTTGAGATCACAGGCGAGGTGTGGAAGACCGCCCGTTCCCTGGCGCGTCAGGCACGCGCGGCGGGGATGACGGTGCCGTCGACCGACCTTCTAATCTTCGCTTGCGCCCGCCATCACAATGCTTCGCTTGAGCATGTCGACCGCCACTTCGACCTGGTTTCTGAACTCAGCTAGTCTGCGGGGCCGTGTCTAAAGTCCGTGTTGCCCAAGATGCCTTACTGGCGGGAAGCGCGGTTGGCTGACTCGCCTCGAAAAATCGCTTTCCGTGCTAAAGTTCTTAGTTTCCAAAAATCCTTGAAACTAAAAACTTGATTCCGCTGAAAAACCCCATTTTCCATCGGAGCCCGAAAAACTCGGCCTCTTTACTTGGCCTACATTCAACCGACACAGGGTTCTATAGGTCGATGTGTCGAGTCGTGGCGCCACAATTTCCACCTTTCTTGGGTCAATGACTCTGACTTCGGATTCGCCCGCAAAGAATGACGTGATCCTGACGTTGTTCACGGGAGTCGTGCATTTCACATAGTTGGGACCGAATTTCCACGCCGCGGTCAGTTCGAGGAGTGTGAAGGATTGCTGGTACGCTGAAGTCAGCTGGCGCCCCGGTGAGTTTTTTTCCGGGTCGAATCCAATCTCCCTGGCGAGGTCTGTCCAGGAGATCTTCCACTGGACAAAGCCCGTTTCGCAGCGGTAAACCCCGGCATGTGCGACTTGAAACGAAACCTCGGAATCAGAAAACGCCCTCTCCTGAACTTCGAAATATCGCTGAAGGATGGCGCTCTCATCGGGCGAGAGGTCTCCGTCCCAATCTCGCCAGGAAAAGCTTGTCTTGTTGCCGACGCCGCGAAAGAGCACGAGTAGCCCATCCTTGAGGAACGGCTGTTCGGCCACATCGATAGTCAGATAGCTTCCATGCTGGATAAGAACATAGGTATCGCGATTCTCGAAGTCTGTTTGGTACCTGTAGCAGGCGATGGGGCTCGTGAATCGATCAGCGTGCCTTTCGCCTTCCCGAACATAGATGCGCGCAACGGCGCCAGCCTGTGCTTTGGACCAGAAATCCACAAACGGCTGGATACTCCAATCGACCTCCCGGCGGCTCAGGGATGAGGGTGTCCCGAAATAGTAGTGCCGTCTATCGCTATAGACACGAGGCATCAGCCAGCCGTACTGAAAGAAGTAACTCGACGTGGGAGGGTTTTCCGGAGAATAAGCCAGTGGGCCTTCGGTCGCCAACCAAGGGACGAGAGTGCCGTCAGGTTTCACAGTCGATGTTGAGTATCGCTTTGTCACGTCGGTTGACCCGGAGATCCTGCTCTATCGCTCTGACTCACCGGAGTTCATCGCGCCAAGAAACTGGCTGTGGATTGCTTTTCGACTGTCGCGACCGGAAAGCCTGAGGACTCACGTAGCGTCTTGTCAATGACCCCTTTCATCCGTGTTGAAATCCCGGAGGCAAGATAACACAGCGAGCAAACCAGTGTCGCCTGATGCGTGGAATTCTGAGAACGTCGGCACCGAGCCAAGTGACACCACACTTGCCTCGACTTGTGGTTTAATCTGACATCACGGACTGGAGGTCAATAAACGCTCCGCTAATATGAGGAAAGTCACTGCCGGTAACTACACGAAAGACCCGCTCTACCCGAGGGTGGAGCGGGCTGTGCGGCAAATCCTGGAAACCGGTGTTCATGCGGATGGATCTGCTCAAGCGGGAGAATCTCGAGGACGGGCGGTTCGCCAGGATTCCGTACCTGGAACGCGTAATCCACACCAATCTGAGCAAGGCCAACAGAGTGTTGCGGGTTCTCCGGTGCCACGCCGCCAAACTGGGGCTGAAAGAGTCGCACAGTGAGTATCGAAAATGGGGAAAAGGCGGCAGGCGAATTCACCTGCGCTTTTCGAAATACGGTGACCCGGGTATGGAGGCGGCCTATTCCCGGCATTTCGTGCGCTTGCCGGCCGCCCATGGGGAGGCAGACAGGCGCGCCGCCGGGACCGAGTCTTCGCCGGATGGGCCCCAGTCCGCTGAACCAAAGGCCCGAGGCCCAATGAAGTACACCCTGACGGTCGACGCTTCATGCCCGGGTGGACTTGGCATGATGGGAATAGGCATCCTGATTCAAGCTTCCGTCCTCGCGGGGCGACGGGGACCTGTGATCGACAGGCTGTCCGAGCAGCGCTCCGCGCTGAAACCGGCTGAAGCCGAGCAATTGGCGGTCCTTCGGGCCTTGGAGGTAGCGTCCGAGCGCGGCTACCGCCGGGTCCGGGTGCGAACCGATTGCCGGGAACTGGTCCGCAAGCTTCAGGAGCGGCACAAGAAAGCCGTCAAAAGCCGGATCCGACGCGAGAACCGGCTGGACAAGACGCCCGTGGTCCCGAAGCAACCGACAGGCCTGCGCTCTGATCGGCCCGTTGATATGACCGGCAGGATATTGGAGCTTGCGGCCAGCTTTGAGGAGTGCTTGTTTCGCGGTCTCATCCGAAGGAAGAATTTAGAGGCCAAGGTTCTCGCCCGGGGCGCCGTTAAGCCGCCGGAGTCGACGTAGGCTCACTCCTTGTCAACGATCAGTTCCGAATCTGCTTCGTGTGGCGGGAAGGAGACGCTTACGACGTGGAAATCGTCGACTACCACTGAGAGGTAATGATGCCGAAGAAGAGTAATCTCATGCCGGCGGTGCACCCGGGAGAGATCCTTCGGGAAGACCTAATGCGGCCGTTGAAAATAAGCATCAACAGGTTGGCGCGCGATCTCCGCGTTCCGGTTACCCGCATAAGCGAGATCGTTAACGGGCGGCGGAGTATCAGCGCCGACACCGCCTTGCGTCTCGCGCGGTTCTTTGGAAACAGTCCGGAGTTCTGGATGGATCTCCAGTCGGCCTATGATTGGAGGTCGCGCAGCGGGTTTCGGCCGAACGCATCAAGAGCGACGTGCGTCCCCTCGAAGCAACTTAGAATCCGGCGACCGGCCCTCCCGAGAATTGGGGATGCCGACTTGGTGGGAGGGCCGGAAATAGGGGGCCAGTGTATTTACCTAATTTCCGGCGGGTGCCGAGCC
>CAYQYP010000298.1:0-10662 GCA_964421755.1 uncultured Acidobacteriota bacterium | reverse complement strand
CGATCTTTTCAACCTGATGCGTTGCGTCCCGGGGAGCATTCGTCGCCTGCTCAAGGCCATGTCGGTGCCTTTCGACAGGGCGTATGTTTTCCCAGTCGAATCGGGTCGCGGCTGCCCCTATGGGTGCGAGTTCTGTACCGTAACGGGTTTCTTCGGGGACGAGATCCGCTTTCGCTCCAACGAGAGTGTCATCAGGGAACTGCTCCTGCTTAAATCGATTGCCAAACGAGACAAAGCGCTCGTCATGGTTTTCTTCATCGATGATAACTTCGCGATCAACCGCAAGCGGATCAAGTCGTTGCTGCGGGAAATGATCGACCGGGACGCCTGCCTGCCGTGGGTGGCTCAGATCAGCATCAACCTCCTGCGCGATGAAGAACTCGTCGAATTGATCGCCGCCAGCGGCGGATGGTGGATCTTTGCGGGCCTGGAATCGACGGAACCCGAAAGCCTGAAAGCCGCGAAGAAGCAATTCAACAAGCCCGCCGAGTACCGGAACACCTTGGAGCTTCTGGCTCGGAACAACGTTTACGCGATTACTTCGTTCATCATCGGGATGGAGGGTGATCGACCCGGCATGGCCAACCGGCTTGCTGCCGAGTTGGAGACCTGGCCTCCCGGCCTTCCGGTCTTCGGGCTGCTCACGCCTTTTCCGGCGACTCCCCTGTACGACCGGCTGAAAAAGAGCGAACGACTGACACGGCCCGAACACTGGCTGGATTTCCGCGCCTTCGAAAGCACTTTTGAGCCCGCACACCTGTCCGCGGAGGAAGCTCAGAAAGAAATTCGCAGGTCCTGGCAGGCTGCCTATGGAGCGTCCGTGTTTTCGAGGACCCAGAAGTGGATGCTCGCCAACCAGAAACCGTTCGCACAACAGCTCACGCTCTTTATCTCGCGGCTGCTGTTCCGCGGCATTTACTTTCCCCAAATGACCCGTTGGAGCTGGGCTCGGTTGCTTGCTCGCAATATTTTCACGATGGTCAGCCTCGTGCGATCAGGGCTTCATTCCCGACCTAAGCGCGCCTCCCGTGCCGGCATTGCGCCGACGGCCGATGACCGGGCTTGAACTTGACGTGTTATACTCGGATCACGCTTGACTGGCACGCCCACCTCCTCAGGTCAAGTCGCATCCGCATTGGGCAAAGACCGCCGTCAAATTGAAGCGCACCTCGCCTTTGGCCGCGGCAGCCGGAGACTATTAAGGAGAATCAAATGACGGGAAGGATCGAAATGCTGGCGACAGCGATCAGTGCGGGGAGAATTACGACGACCACCGGTGTGAACACCTTTCACTACGCGTACCGAGTTCCGCTGGGCAACACGGAGGGACTATCCGTCGGTGGACTGGTCACTTTCCAACTGGAAAGGGGCAACCCTAACATGGCGATCAGTGTATGTGCAGATCAGGTACCCGCCGAAGCGGTTCCGAGCGGCCGCGCCGAGGTCCGCTACCAGGGTTTCGAGCAGACTCACACCATCCGCTCGTTCAAATTCCAAACCTGGCGAACGGGGGAAGAGAACCAAGAGGCCGTCGTCACGGCCGACCTCGCCCTGTTCCGGAAGCACGGCGTTACGATTCAGGAAGGACCGGGGCTCTGCTTGCGGCTGGTTGAGTCGGAGCTACAGCAGGCGAATCCCTCCGGCCCTCACGGAGTCTGGAAACGTGCGCTCACAGACAAAGAACTGATGGAGCACGTTGCTTGCCGCCGCACTTCGGGAAGAAGGCACTAGGGCCGCCCGGTCACCCCAGAGTCCCCCCACCATACCAGGCTACCAGGTCCAGAGTTGACCTGCGCCTGTCCTCCGGTTAGGATTCCCGCTGGAGTTTCGCCCGAGCCAAGGTCGTCGTGCAGGCGCTTGTAACCAAGCACTTCGCTTGACTAACCTTGAGGGCCAACTTGGAGGCAACCGCCTCGGGTTTTTTTCGACACCCTCGGGACGGCCGCGCTCCAAGGAAAGGGGGCTGGATGCGGTCCACTCGCAGGAGTTTCATCAAGGTTGCCGCCGCCTTGCCGGCAGCCGGACTGTTCCGGCCGGACCCGTCGGCTGCGCGAATGCAAATGCGACAATATCGAGCCTGCATCATCGGGGCAACCGGCCAGGGAGACTACGGCCACACGTTGCACCTTGTTTTCGGCCTCAGGCCGGATGTCGAAGTGGTCGGCTTGGCGGATCCTGATGAAGCAGGACGCCGTTCCCACGCCCTCGAGGCCAAAGCCGCCCGGACCTATGCCGATTACCGCGAAATGCTCAGCAAAGAGCGGCCCGACCTGGTTGTAATCGCCCCCCGGCATACCGTCCGGCACCGCGACTACCTGCTCGCCTGTGCCGAGCTCGGCGCCCACGGCCTGATCGAGAAGCCGATTGCGGACACCTTGACCGACGCCGACGAGATGGTTAAGGCCGCCGCGGCCAAGGGCCTCAAATGGGCCGTTGCGTACAACTTCAGGGCGATGCCAATTCTTCAACACGCACGCCGCCTGGTCGTCGAGGAAAAGCTGATTGGTGACATCCTTGAATTGCGCGGCCGGGGGAAGGAGGACCGCCGCGCGGGCGGCGAGGACATGCTCGTGCTCGGATGCCACATCACCGATCTGATGCGCTTCTTCGCGGGGAACCCGGTCTGGTGTGAGGCCGACATCACGGTTGGCGGCCGGCCGGCCGTGAAGGCGGATGTCCACGAGGCAACCGAGGCACTGGGGCCGGTCGTCGGTGACCGAATCCAGGCTACTTTTGCATTCAGGGATGGAGTCAAGGGGTACTTCGCCTCGACAAGAAACAGCGATGGCAACGGGGGAAGATGGGGACTGGACATACTGGGTTCCCGCGGGGTCGTCAGCATCCGTCCCGACATGCAGCCGATGGTCGGGTTACTCGGCGAGCCCTCCTGGGCGCCTTTGGGCCGTGCGGCGACTTGGAAGCCCCTGCCCGGCGCCCCGGCCGAGCTCGAGAGTCCCAACCCCAGGGCTGCCCGGTACGCACCGATTGTGGACGACCTGCTCGTGGCCATCCAGGAGAATCGCGAGCCGAAGGTCAGTCTTCGCGACGGGCTCGCCTCGCTGGAAATGCTCCAGGCGGTCTATGAGTCCCACGTGCGCGGCGCACGGGTGCGGTTTCCCCTTCAGAACCGGAACCACCCGCTGCGAAATTGGAATTGAATTTCGGGGACATAATACTTAAATTCCCCTCCCGTCAGCGTGATCACGGCAATGCAAAGGAATTAAGTTTTGTGTCCCCGAAATTCCGCGACGCTCCGCCGGCCCGCCAGGTCAATCATTATTCGGCAGGCTGCCGTCCGGCTCAGGAGTGCGCACCCGGACGCCAGGTCAGCATGTGAAGGGTCCTGAGGGCGGATTTCACGTACATCTTTACGAAATTCGGGCTGCCAACCTGACCCAGCAGCCTAAAGATCCGACGCGGAGTGCTGTAGAAGGCGAGCGATGCCGTCAGCCTCCACCACTTGAGTGACCTATACCCTGTCCGCCCGGACCAGACGTGAGGCACATAGTAGTCGAGGGAACCGACTCCCAACTCAATCTTCAAGCCTTGCCGTAGCGCCTGATTCGCCAACTCGGTGCCGGGGTACGGGGTTGCAAACGAAAAGAAGGCATAGTCCAAACTGCTCAGACGCCTCGCGTATCGCACAGTCATGGCGATTTCCTCGGGCTTCTCCCCGGGAAAACCAATCATGAAGAACGCTTGCGTGCGCATCCGGTAACGCTTGGCCAATAAGAGGAATTCTTCGACCTGGCGGAGGTCCAGCCTCCTCTGGATCATCTCCCGGACCCGCTCGCTGGCGCTTTCGATTCCAACAGTGACAGTATGGACCCCCGCCCTCGCCATCAAGGACATAAGCTCCTCGTCCATCGGCACGGCCCGCAAACCGTTTGGAAATGAAAAGCCCGCTTTGACGCCTGCATCAAGGACCAGACGGAAGGTCCGCTTGGCCCGCCGAATATCCAGGTTGAAGATGTCATCGTAGATGAGGAATTCATTGATCCGATGTTCCCGGTTCAGATACTCAATTTCGGCCACGACGCTCTCGGCTGACCGTGCGCGGAACTCCCGTCCGAAGAGCCGGTGACAATACGTGCACCCGAAGACGCACCCCCGGCTGGTCACGATTTGCATGGGTCGGGCATTAGGCCGGACGTATTCGGACATCGGCAGTCGCAGGTACGGTCCCAGATCAACCAGGCTGTAGTCGGGAAACCCCAGGCTGTCGGCGGTGGGGCGTATCTCTGGCTGAGGGTTCGACCGAATCCCCTCCCCGCCCGCTTCTCGAAAAACCAGCCCGGGGACGTCGCACAGGCCTTCTCCTGTTTCCAGGGCGTCGGCGAGTCTGACGAGGGCCACTTCCCCTTCTCCCCGCACGGCAAAATCTGCGCCGGATTCCCGAAGGGATTCGGCGGGCAACGCCGTTGGGTGCGGGCCGCCAAGTACGAGCCGGACCGCGGGCACCAGCCGGCGCACAGCCTTCGCCACCTGAATTGCACCGGGATACTGGACGGTGAGGGCACTGATTCCCACCAACGGGTAGAAATCGTGTGCGAGGACTGTCTTCAGCTCACCCCAGGGGTCTGCCTTGATCGGGAGATCGAGAATCTCCGGCCGATGCCCCGCACGCCGCAATGCCGTCGCCAGATAGGCGAGGCCGATCGGAAAGTTGGGCGATATCGCTTTTCGCTCGTAAAGAGGCCTGATCAGCAGTACTCGCATCAGTTTGCCTTTCGAGCGACGACTACCCAGCCGAGGGTGGACCGTTTGTGTCTGTCGAGTCGGTCCAGAAAGAAACAGGCCATCGGAAGCGCAAGTCCGAGAAAAGGCGCCCCAAGCACGAACAGGATTCTGGAACGGATCAGGAGGCGGCCAAACAGCAGGTCCTGCAAGCGGCGGGAGCGGACCCACCATCTGCCTCCTACCGCCCGGCACTCCTTGATCTCCCAGCAGCTGGCCCGGAGCATCTCGCTGATTTCCGATCGACTGAAACGCCACCGATCGTCGGGCTGTTCGGTTTCCGGATATTGGTCGGGGAGAGACAGGAAGAGACTGCCTCCCGGGCAGGTGACCCTGGCAAACTCCGCGAGGGCTGTCTGCGGTGACACGAAATGATGCAACGCGGCCGCGCAGCAGACCGCGTGAAAGGACTCGGAGGTGAGCGGCAGGTGATGGACGTCGGCACAAACCCGGATACCTTCCCGGTTTATCAGAGCGACATGATCCCGGTCCAGCCCAACCGCCCCGGGGGCATACCGGGACGAACCTCCGGCGGCGTCCAGTAAATGTCCGGGAGACCATTGGGAGCAAAACCGAGCCGCGGCGCAAGCCAATTCCCATTCAAACGGGACCAAGACCCGCTTGAGCCAGTCGGGCGTGAGATCGCGAACCCGGTCTTTCAACCTGCTATCGTGATTGCGGACCTGATCCATAGCTGTTCTGAAAAGCCGTGATTCCCCAGAATAGGTGCGCTCGCTCCACCAGGGGCAAAAGCCGAGATATCAGCAGGGGACCCGCCAGGAAGCTGCTGATGACGAAAGCGAGCGTGGGATGGGGCACGGTGCAATCCATGCACATCGGCCAGCCGTTTAGCGCGCCAGTGGCGTGTGCACGGCGCAGATCCTGCATAGGCCCCGAATTCCAGAATTCCTGGAAAGAGAAGCGTTCGAGATCGCCGAGCACGCGTTTCCCCGGAAAACGACAACAGGGAATCACGGTCCCGTCATGGCGAACAAACAGGGGACCCCGCCACAGCAGGAAACAAGGCAGTCGCCGCCGGCTGGTTTCCCGACGATAGATCGAAGCTCTCAAATTATCGTACTTGAGCTGATCTTCCTTCAGACGAATGCCGTCGACGCCGGGAATCCTCCAGAGGCTGCGAAACCGGCCCACCTCGTCCTCGTTCTCCTTCAGGAGGACCATCTGGAGGATAACCTGCAATGGGAATTTGGAGGCCTTTTTCAGCTCCAAAAGCCGCTGAATCCTCGCCCGCACCCCGGCGAAGTCGGCGCCAGGCCGGCACTTCTCATAGGTCTCCTTCGTGGCGCCGTCAAAGCCTATCACCAGTCGATCCAGGCCGGACGCGAGGAGTTTCTCGATGCGGCCATCGGATAGCAGGGTTGCGTTCGTCGACAACTCGACGGCTATTCCCTTCTGCTTTGCGTACGAGATCATTTCGTAAATCTCGTCATTGAGCAGCGGTTCGCCTTCGCCGTACGGCCAGAGGAACTCCAGACGCCCCGCTGTCTGATCGATTATCCGTTTGAACCGGCCCATGGGCATGTTTCCGTGTGGCATGGGATCCCGGTGACGGTTGCACATCGGGCATTGAAGATTGCAGTGGTTGGTCGATTCAATCGTAAGGTGAAAGGGGAGGCCCGACACGACCGGCCGTCGAGCCAGGTAGTCCTTGAGAAGTCTGAGCCGATTCCCCAGGTTGTACACTTAAGATCTCCCTCGGCCACTGCTCAGGTAGATCGGGAATCTCCAGAAGAGGTACAGCCGTTCCGCAAATGGGAGCAGCCGGCTGATGGTCAGGGGACTGAGCAGCATGCTGAGAACAGTGAACGGGAGATTGGGCCGCGAGATGGTGCAGTCCCGGCACGGATAGGCCTCGACTTCCCCGCGGACGTGAGCGCTGCGCAAAGCGCGCATCTTCTCGGAGTTCCACAATTCCGAGAATGAAGCCTCTTTGAGATCACCCAGCGGTTCAGATCCCGCAAAACAGACGCATGGAACGACCGTGCCGTCATGGCGTATGAATAGAGGACCGCGCCACAGGAGAAAGCACGGGAGGGCCTTTCTCGCCTTTGTCCGGTAGATTGCTGCCTGAAGGCCGGCGTACTTCAATTGGTCTTCCTTGAAACGAAACACGTCGACGCCCGGTCGATTCCAAAGCCGCTTGTACTCCGCGACCTCCCGCTCGTTATCCTTCAGGAGCACGGTCTGAAGCATCACGACAATCTTCGATTTCCGCTGGATCTTCAGGTCAAGAAACCGCGCGATGTTGCTCTTCACGCGGTCAAACCTGGCGCCAAGGCAGTATTTTTCGTACGTCTCGGGATGGGCCCCGAGAAAGGCGAAGACGACATGATCTACGCCACTTTCCAGAAGGCGCAGGCTCATCTCTTCGTCCAGTGCCGTGGCGTTTGTTGAAAGGGCCACCCGGACTCCGCGCTGTTTGGCATAACGGATCATGTCGAAAATGCCCGGATGCAGCAGCGGCTCGCCTTCGCCATACGGCCAGACAAACTCGAGGGTCCCTTGGTTCTGGTCCAGAATCGAACGGAATCTTTCAAATGGCATATCCCCACGCGGCAGCGGGTCCTTGTCACGGTTGCACATCGGGCAGCGCAGGTTACACCGGTTGGTCGATTCAACGGTGAGGTGGACGGGCCTCCCCTTCACGCAGTCGCGACCCAGCAGATAGTCAGTGAGCACCTGGAGTCGGTTCCTGATCTTCAACATTCACGCGCCTCGCACCGCCATCCGCGCGGCTCTGAGATACATGTGACGGTAGCTTCGGATTTCCTGGTCGGAGTTGTAAATGCGATGATGCTCAAGGAGCAGACGGCGGATCGAGCCGGGCAGCAGATATGAGAACCCGGCTTTTGCTATCAGACCCATCAGCAGGCAGAGCCGCACGAGCTGCCATGACACACCCAGGTGGCTGCGGCAATACCTGAGCACTCCGCGGTAGAAGTCCACGTAGTGCGCCTCGATCAGCCTGTGCCGGGTCGTCTCGCGGCCGAGATGCCGGGCAAGCGCCCGATGGCAGAACCGCGTCGTATAGCCGGCAGCCTTCAGGCGCTGCCCAAGTTCCACGTCTTCCATCCATGCGGGAATGAAGTGCTCATCGTAGCCGCCCACCTGTAAGAGCATGTCCCTTCTGACGAGCGCCACGGCGCCACAGGCGTGATCGACGTCCGCGTCCTGCCTGTGATCGAAGTCGGTCATGCGGTAATGACGAGTCCAGGGGTCCGTCCCCATGAAACTACCCAGGAGCTTGTGTAACACAAGGTATTCGACACACAGGGCCGCAGGTGTCGGAAAACGCCGGATATTGTGCCCTTTTTGCTCGGCGCCATCCTCGTCGAGGAAGAGAGGCACCGCGATCGCCCGGTTCGAATCCGCCTCGGTTGCTGACTGCAGCAACGTGAGGCTAGCCGGATCCAGGGTCCAGTCGGCTTCCATGAAGAGGACAAAACCCGAATCCGTGCTCCGAAGGGCGAGGTTCCTTGCCTCGGCCAGGCTGGGAACGCTCGATCGCGTCCGCATCACCCTGATCGGGGCCATACTCGCGGCGGCGGCTTGGGGAGTCCCGTCGGTTGACCCACAGTCGATCAACAGTATTTCCCGGACATCCAGGCAACGGACCGAGTCAAGACAACGGGAAATCGTAGAGGAGTTGTTCCAGGTTGTGAGGGAGAGAGAGATCGACGAGCTCATTTTCCCTGCCTCCCCCAAGGCATGTCGATATTATATTGATTCGTGCCCAGTCTCAAGGCGATTTCCGGCCTGCTGCTTGTCAGCGTCGCGCTGCAGGTGATGTTCCTCGACCAGGCGTTCCATATTGACGACGACCTCTTCCTGATGATTGCCCGGAACAGGTCAGCCCATCCGTGGTTCCCACAGGACCTCTCCACGTACTTCGAAGGTCTGCGGGTTGACGGCTTTGTCTCGCATGAGCACCCGCTCTTGCTGTCGAGTCTTCTGCTCGATGTTGCATTGCGGTGTCCTGTTCGTTACCAGGAAATCGCGGCCCACAGCATTTTCCTCGTCTTCTACCTGCTCTTAGTTTTGGCAGCCTACTCCCTGGCTGCCAGGTTCCTGCGCCATCCTGCGCTGGCTGCCCTTCTGATCGCGGTTTCGCCCATTGTCTTCGTCTCCAGCCACACGGTCATGCTCGATTTGCCGTTCGTGGCCCTGCTTTACGCAGCTCTGGCCGCTGCCGTTTTCTCGCGGGAGCGACCCGAGCTCGGCTACCTTGCCTACCTTGCCGCCGTCCTTTCAGCCGCCGCAGTCATGCTTGCCTACCAGGCTTTGCTCTTTGTACCGCTTTTGTGGGTTGTGGCCGGGAACCGCCGCCGCAGTAGCCTGATCCTCGCCCTGCCTCTCGTTGCGCTGTTGGGCTACGGACTTCTCAATTCCTTGTATTTTGGACGATTCATTTGGTCGGATACGGTGCTCTTCTGGCTTCAACAACCGCCCTCCGGGGGTGGTTTTCTCGGCAAGCTGGCCTCTTCTTCGCTGGCCTTCCTCGGCGTCGTTGTCTTTCCGGTGTCGTGGGTGATCGTCGGTTTCGGCAAGAGAGTTAGCGTCGATACCGGACTGGCAGTCAATCAGAGCAGGCAGGAAGGCCAACTATCGTCAAATTCCGTCGCCACTTACCTGGTGGCGATGCTGATACTCAATGTTGTCATGATCGTGTTCGCCTGCCAGGTCGGCGCTGCCCGTTACTTGCTGCCCGGCGCGCCTGCCGCCTGTCTTTTGTTCGCCCGCCTGGCCGAGTCGAGATTCTCCCATCGAGCAGGCACCGCACTGCTGCTCTTGACTATAGGCCTCGGTGGCTATTTGTCGTGGAAGCTCGCCAGGGCTGATTATGAATGGGCTGGCTTCTATCGGCAAAGCTCTGTTCTGATGACGGAATATCGCCGCGCGGGCACAAGGGTCTGGATCACCGGCGAATGGGGGTTTCGGTGGTACTTCACACAAGCAGGGGCGGAGGTTCTGGGGCGAGCGGACGGGCGGGCCAAGCCGGGGGATATCCTGATCCGACCCCGGATCGCCAGTCCCTACAGGACGCTGTATGACGTCAGCCCAATGGCGCTCGAGCTGCTGGAAACCGTGACTTTTCGACCGGACACAGCCGTGCGTCTTCTGGATTTCGACTCTCACGCCGGGTTCTACAGTTCCGGCTGGGGCCTGCTTCCCTACTCGCTGGATTTCCAGGGGAAGCCCCTCGAACTGATAGCCGTCTATCGCGTGGCCGAACCGGCGCCGCCCCCAGGCCGCCAGCCGACCTACTGGGATTGGAACAAACGGTGACGAGGGCTCGGAGCTATAGCGGCTCCGGCGTGGGTCCGACTTCCAAGTCGGACAGTGGAGTCTTTACATTTTCAGCCGGCTGCGACCGCCTTCGGCCTGAAAGGCCGAGACATAATAGCCCGGGGCGGAGCGCTTTTTGCGTAGCCCCGGGCCAGATCAGCAACGAGCTTCAAGCCCTGAAAGGGCGGGAGAGAAAGCACTCCGCTCCAGGGGTCTCAATCGCACACGTAGCGTTCATCGTACCCGACCTGGTACTTCTGCAGGAATCGTCGGTATTCGTCTTGGAAAGTTCTCATCCGGTGGTGTTCCGCCTGCTTGGCGATGTACGCAGTTACCCGGGGCACTTCAGATTGGGATACAGAGAAACCGCCATAACCGGCTTGCCAGTGGAAGTCACGGAAGCGGGGGCCAAGCGTCTTCAGCCATCAGGCATCTTACGCCCTTTCAGGGCTCCGCTCTACGACCGGTCTGAAGCCCGGGGCTACGCAAAAAACGCTCGCCCCGGGCTATTATGTCTCGGCCTTTCAGGCCGAAGAATGTAAAATCTCGAGGGTCCGGTTGGAAACCGGACCTGCAACCTTGGCGCCTTTTGTCCCCCCGGAAATGTAAAAACTCCAG
>CAYQYP010000297.1:0-29982 GCA_964421755.1 uncultured Acidobacteriota bacterium | reverse complement strand
CGCAATCGAAAGTGGCTGGGGGACAGGGATTCGAACCCCGATAGCGTGGTCCAGAGCCACGAGTGTTGCCGTTACACCATCCCCCAGCAATGAGGAGTTTCAATTATAGCAAAGAGGCCAACCGTCGCGAAACCCGGTTCTTAACGGGTACCCGGAAGCCGGACCCCAATGACCTCAAGGACCTCAAAGACACCAACGACAAAGACACGTGTTCCGTCGTCCTTGTCGCCTTGTGGTCCCTGGGGCTCGGCGCGATCAAACCGTTACTTCGTCGCCAAATCCAGGCGGGCCGTCGCCTTTTCGAGCGACACCATCGCCTCTTCGTAGTTCACGTCAGGGCTGGTGGAACGAAGCAATCGCTCCGCCTCTTCTTTCTTCCGCCTCGCCCTTTCGACGTCGATTTCTTCCGGTTTTTCCACGATCTCCGCGAGCACAGACACCCGATTGGGGAGGACCTCTACGAAGCCCCAACTGCAGAACAGCCGCTGTTCTTCGTCGGTGGTCGTCCTGTATGAGATGACACCGATCCGAAGCTCAGCAAGGAGCGGAGCGTGGCCGGGTAGGATCCCCAGGTAACCTTCTATTCCAGGGACCGTGACCGACAGGACCTCTCCTCGGAAGAAAATCCGGTCGGGGGTGACGATCTCGAGATTTATCACTTTCGGGAGTGCTTCGGCCATCTCTAGGCTGCCTCGTCGCGCAGACTGCGCGCCTTCTCGGCTACCTCCTCGATACCGCCCACCATATAAAACGCCTGCTCGGGCACATCGTCATGTTTGCCGTCGACAATCTCCTTGAAACCCCGGACAGTCTCTTCCCGCGTCACGTACTTCCCCTTGAGCCCCGTGTACTGTTCGGCCACGAAGAATGGTTGAGAGAAGAATTTCTGAATCTTCCGGGCGCGGGAAACGGTCAACTTGTCTTCTTCGGACAATTCATCAATCCCGAGGATGGCGATGATGTCCTGTAGATCCTTGTACCGTTGAAGCACCCGCTGCACCGCCCGGGCGGTGCCATAGTGCTCATCGCCGATCACGCGCGGATCCAGAATCCTGCTGGTCGACGCCAGGGGGTCGACCGCCGGGTAGATGCCCTGCTCCATGATCTTGCGTTCCAGATTCGTGGTGGCGTCCAGGTGCGCAAAGGTCGTCGCGGGGGCCGGGTCGGTGTAGTCGTCCGCCGGCACATAAATCGCCTGAATCGAGGTGATGGAGCCCTTCTTGGTGGTGGTGATGCGCTCCTGCAATTCGCCCATCTCGGTAGCCAGGTTGGGTTGATAGCCGACCGCCGAGGGCATTCGACCGAGCAAGGCGGACACTTCCGAACCCGCCTGGGTAAATCGAAAAATGTTGTCGATGAAAAGCAAAACGTCCTGCCCCTGCTCGTCGCGGAAGTATTCGGCGACGGTCAGGCCGGTGAGACCCACGCGAAGCCGGGCACCCGGGGGCTCGGTCATCTGGCCGTAAATCAGGGCGGTCTTATCGATGACGCCGGACTCGTTCATATCGAGCCAAAGGTCATTCCCTTCACGGGTCCGCTCGCCGACTCCCGCGAATACCGACAATCCACCGTGCTTGGTCGCGATCCGGTTGATCAGCTCCATGATGATGACGGTCTTGCCGACGCCCGCTCCGCCAAAGAGACCGATCTTGCCGCCTTTCACGAAGGGTTCGACAAGGTCGATGACTTTGATGCCGGTCTCGAGCATTTCGGTTTCGGTGCTCTGTTCCTCGAAGCTCGGGGCGGCGCGATGAATGGGGTATCGCATTTCGGCAGCGACTGGCCCCTTTTTGTCAACCGGGGCGCCGAGCACGTTCAGAACTCGTCCCAGAGTCTCGCGTCCGACTGGAACCGAAATCGGTCCACCGGAATCGATCGCCTTCATCCCGCGAACCACGCCGTCGGTTGGTTCCATCGAGATGCACCTGACCACGTTCTCCCCAAGGTGCTGAGCCACTTCCAGCGTAATGTCGACCTGGACGGGGGTGTCAAACCCTTCCGACGTGACTTTGACCGCGTTGTAGATCTCCGGCACATGGCCCGAATCAAACTTCACGTCGATAACCGGCCCGAGGACCTGGAGGACTTTTCCGATCACTTCTCCCATTTTCTGTTGCTCCTGATATCGAATCACCCTTCGAGTGCTTCTGCGCCGCTGACGATCTCGATCAACTCCGTGGTAATGCTGGCCTGGCGCGCACGGTTCATTCTGAGCGTCAGGCTGGAGATCATATCCGTCGCGTTTCGCGTAGCCGCTTCCATGGCGGTCATTCGAGCTCCGTGTTCCGCCGCCTCGGACTCGAGCATGGCACGATACAACTGCGTCTCAACGTGCCTCGGCAGAAGGTGCGAAAAGACAACCTGAGGCGGCTGCTCATAGAGGTAGTCGAGAAAAACCTCTTCCACCTTCGGCTCGAGTCTCCTGATTGGCAGCAGCGGCTCGATCAGCACTCTCTGCTGAATGACGGATTTGAACTCGTTGTAGACGAGATAGACGGAATCAAGCTCGCTGCCGATGTAGTAGTCGATAATGCTCTTGGACACCTGCTTGGCGTATCCGTACCCGAGGTTACCGCCGATGTTAATGAACTCGTGTTTGACTCGCCAGGGACGGCGGCGAAACCAGTCCACACCCTTGCGTCCAAGGAGCGAGAGACTGAGCTCACGGTTGGCCGCGTCGTTCTCGATAAACTGCACGGCCGCCCGGATGATGTTCGCATTGAAAGCCCCGCACAGTCCCTTGTCGCTCGTGATGACGACGAGCATCACCCGGTCACCGTCGCGCTGGGCAAGGAGCGGATGCTGGCTGGGGTCAACGCGAGTAGCGAGAGAATTGAGCACGGCCAGCATTCGGTTGGCATAAGGTCGGGCGGAGTAAATCCGCTCCTGCGCCTTGCGCAGCTTGGAGGTCGATACGAATTTCATCGCACGGGTGATCTGCCCGATGTTCTTGACGGATCGGACCCGGTGCCTCAGATCTCTCAGGTTCTCGCCTGGCATGTTTGAAACTCCAACTGACGACTGACAACTGACGACTGACAACTGACGACTGACTACTGACTACTGACTACTGACTACTGACGACTGACGACCCCGACAAACTTCACTACCTGACCGGAAACTGGCCGTCTGTATTTATCGTCAGTTGTCAGTCGTCAGTTGTCAGCGGCTTTACGCCGCCTGTTCTTCCTTGAACCGCGCCTTGAAATCCGCAATCGCCTGGTGCAGCTTCGCCCGAAGATCGTCATCGAGCATGCGCTTTTCGCGCAGTTCCCGAAGCACACCGGCACCGCCCGACTCCATGAAAGCCCGCAATCCCTCCTCGAACGTCCGGACCTGGTCGATCTCGAGATCATCGAGGAAACCGTTGGTTCCCGCGTAGATCAGGACGATCTGAAACTCGACTGGAAGCGGCTGATACTGCGGCTGTTTGAGGAGCTCGGTCAACCGCGCTCCGCGAGCCAGCTGCCGTTGCGTCGCTTTATCAAGGTCGGACCCGAACTGCGCAAACGCGGCGAGCTCACGATACTGCGCAAGCTCGAGGCGCAGGGTACCCGCAACCTGCTTCATCGCCTTGATTTGCGCCGACCCGCCGACTCGGCTTACCGAATAGCCGACGTTGATTGCCGGCCGGATACCCGAGTGAAACAGGTCGGTTTCGAGGAAGATCTGACCATCCGTGATCGAGATGACGTTGGTCGGGATGTAGGCCGAGATATCCCCCGCCTGGGTCTCGATCACCGGAAGGGCCGTCAGGCTGCCGCCGCCGTTTTCGTTGTTCAATTTGGCCGCGCGCTCCAAGAGCCGGCTGTGAAGATAAAAAACGTCGCCCGGGAAAGCCTCGCGGCCTGGTGGCCGCCTTAAGAGCAGCGAAATCTCGCGATAGGCCGCGGCATGCTTGGAGAGATCGTCATAGATCACCAGGACGTGCTGGCCCTTGTCCCGGAAGTATTCGCCCATGGAGCACCCGGAATACGGCGCTAGATACTGCATGGTGGCCGGATCCGACGAAGCGGCGACGACGACGATGCACTTGTCCATGACCTCGAATTCCGTCAGTGTCTTGACGACTCGGGCAATGGTCGAGCGTTTCTGGCCGATCGCGACGTAAATGCAGAGAACATCGGTGTCCTTCTGGTTGATGATGGTGTCCAAGGCGATTGCGCTCTTGCCGGTTTGACGGTCACCGATAATCAACTCGCGCTGCCCGCGGCCAATCGGAACCATCGCGTCGATGGGCTTGATCCCCGTCTGGAGCGGTTCACGAACCGGTTGCCTGTCGACGATTCCGGGCGCAATTCTTTCGACGGGGTTGAAAAGCTCGGTTGTGACAGGGCCCTTGCCGTCGATCGGACGACCAAGAGCGTCAACCACGCGTCCGAGTAGTGCTTCACCAACCGGCACCTGCATGATGCGTCGGGTCCGCTTGACGACGTCTCCCTCCTTGACGAGGTGAAATTCACCGAAGAGGATGGCCCCGACGTTATCTTCTTCCAGGTTAAAGGCCAGCCCGAAGACGTCATGCGGGAATTCGAGAAGTTCGTTGGCCATCGCCTTTTCCAGGCCGTGAACGCGGGCGATGCCATCGCCGGACGAGATCACGGTTCCGACCTCGCTGACGACGAGGCCGGTGTCGAAGTCCTTGATCTGTTCCTTGATGATTTTGCTGATATCGTCTGCTTTTATCGCCATGATTACTCCTGGGACCTTAAGATTGGCCGACCAGCCGTCCCCGGATCTGGTCCAACTGACTCCTGATTGATCCATCGAACACGGTCGAACCCAGCTGTAGCTTCAGGCCACCGATCAATGAATCGTCGCGAACATGCTGTAACTTAACCTGCTTCCCCGTCCGCTCGGCCAGGGCATGCTCCAGCCGGCGGCGCAACTGATCATCGAGCTCGATTACCGAGAAAACCGTACCGCGGATGACGCCCCGGCGTTCGTCGAGAACCAGCTCATAGACGTCGACCACTTCCGCGTAATTCTTCAGCCGTGCGGCCCGTAGCAAAACGAGAAGGAAGTTCAGCGTGATGCGACCGATCGGTACGGCCGGCGCCACTCGTTCGACGATCTGCCGCCTCACGGCAAACGAGAGGGCTGGATTCAGGAGAGTCTCGAGCAGGTCCTTATGCTCCGAGAGCACCGTCCCGAAAAGCCGAAGCTCTCGGAGCGCCTGCTGCCCCTGGCCAAGATCCCCGGCAACTTCCGCCAGGGCGCGTGCGTATCTGTATGCCACCGATGAGGCCATGATCTAGTCCTTCTCGCGGCTGCTTAGCTCTACCAGGAAGCGTTCTGCCGCCCGCTTCTGGTCGTCAGGTGTCATTCGGGTCCGGATCTCGGTTTCAGCCATTCCGACTGCCAGATCGGCTGCGTAATCGCGAAGCTCCTTGCGTGCATTGCGAATCAGGCCCTCGATTTCTCTTCGGGCGGATTCGACCACGCGCTCGGCGTCCCTCGTGGCCTGCTCGAGCACCCGGCGCCTCTCGGCCTCCGCTTCCTCCTCGGCCTGCCTGCGCATACGCGCGAGGTCCTCGTCCAGGTTGCGAATCCGATCCTCGGCCTCTTTCAGATCCGCCAACGCCTTTTCGTAGTCGTCATTCGCCTTGCGGATTTCATCCCGGATGCCGGCACCTCGGTCCACGAAGTACTTCTTCAGCCGTGCCCGCAACAGGAAGAACAAGAGCCCCACAAGGACCAGCAGGTTGAACCACCGGCCAATCGGGTCCCAGATTCCCCAGCCTTCCTCGTGCCCGCCTTCAGCAGCTGCATAGACGGGGAGCGTCAGTATCAGTCCCGCCGTCAGCGTCAGGCAGGCGGTATACCACCCGCGAACGCGTTGAGCGAACTGTCTGCGCCTTCCAATGTGCTGGGTATCGCCAACAAACCGAACTTCTGTCGCCATCGTAGTCACGACACTCGTCTCTATTGTTTTCTCTAAGGGGTGTCGAAAAACGCCTGCGCTTTTTTCGGGATTCGGGCCCCGGGATTCCCGGCGCCCAGCGACGGTTCCATCGAGCTGCCGCGGCTAGCTCCGCTGTAGCACCCTCGCGGTGATCAGCCGGGCAATCTCTCTTGACTCTTTCGACAAGTGCGCCTTTGCCGTCTCCCGCTCAGCATCAAGATCCTTCTTCGCCTGTTTAACCAGTAATTCGGCGTCCAGACGGGCTTTCGACAGCTGCTCCTGGCGTTCGGCCATCGCGGCCGTTTTCAAGGAGTCGGTCAGCTTGTAGCCGGCCTGCCTCTCCTCCTTGATCCTGGCTTGGTACTGATCCAACAGCGCCCGCTGGTACACGAGCTTCTCCTGCGCTTGGTGGCGCAGGTCGATGGTCTTTGCGCGGCGTTCATCCAGGATTCTGAAAACGGGTTTGAAAAGCAGTTGGTTGAGGGCGAAGAGCGCGATTAAGAAGACGAGCGACGCTACAGGCAACGTCCAATCGAGATTGATTACTCCGGTCACAGTCTACCCCTACTGCCTCTATGAAAAGGTACATTTCTAGCATGCTTTCGTTCGGAAGGTCAAGGCGTCACCGCTGCCTATGTACGTCATTTTCGTTGATCCAACCCTCCAAAAGGCTGTGCTAGAATTTTTTGCCTATGAGTACTCAACCGTTCGACCCAAAACCGACCGAAACCGACGAACTGCCGGCCATCCCGCACCTCGTGCTCTATGCCGGCATTCCGTTCTACTCCGATGCCGAATGCACCAAGCAAGTCAGCGATGCGTCTTTGCTGATCCTAGAGCCGCTTGACCCGGCCGATACGATCCAGGAGTTGGATGTCGCGCCGACCCGCCGCGAGTACAAAGTGGGCCAGTTCGTGACCTGGGAGCTGAACAACAAGAAGCTCTGGGAGACCTGCTGGTACCGAAATCCGGAGACCGGACGGATCGAACAGGCGTGGGCCTTTCACGTCGAATTTATCGGGAGCGTGATCGCTCAGTCAACCGTCGACGCGAACGCCGAGAAGCTTCAGGAACTGGCCGTGAAAGTCCAGGAACTCCGGGGCAAGAACCGGGTCAACTGACAGGACCACTGCGCACTCCGCACTCCGCACTTCGCACTGCCATTGAAGGTACGAGCAGTGCCGCAAGAACCGTATGAGCCGCGAAGCGAAAGCCAAACTGCGCAGTGAGGAGTGCGCAGTGCGCAGTCATCTCAGATGATCGTCCCGTCGGGTATGACCGCGTTCTTCGGAATGATCACGATTCCATCGCGGATGTAGTAGTTCGAGCCATCGAAGTCGCGATGCCGGTCGCGATTCTCAATCCTGACGTTTTTCCCGATCCGTGCGTTCTTATCGATAATCGCATCCTTGACCTTGGAGTTCGCCCCAACGCCCAGGGGAATGTTCTGGACCGAGTCGCGTTCGTAGAAATCCGCGCCCAGGATCAGCGTGCTGTTAATTTCCGCCTTCCTGTCCACGACCGTGCGAATGCCGATCACCGAATCGGTAATCTTGCAGTCCCTGATCGAGCATCCCTCGGAAACGATGCTCCCCTGGATACGACAATTCTGAATCCGGCTGGCCGGCAAGAACCGCGGGTGCGTGTAGATCGGGGCCTGGTCATCGTAGAAGTTGAACTTCGGGTGCTCATGGGCCATATCGAGATTTGCCCGATAGAATGCCCCGATCGTCCCGATGTCCTCCCAGTAGCCGTTGAAGATGTAGCCGAACACGTTGTACCGGGACAACGCAGCCGGAATGATATCTCTCCCGAAATCGAGCTTCGTTTCGTCCTTGAGCACTTCCACGAGGATGTCGGTGTGGAAAAGGTAAATGCCCATGGACGCGAGCAGCGGCCTTTCGGCTGATACACCCGCGCTTCTCCAGGTATCTATATCGACTTTCAATCGGTCGACCTGTTTCTGCTCCTTCGGCTTCTCGTGAAACTCCGTCATGCGCCCGTCGGTTTCCATCTTGAGGATCCCGAAGCCAGCGGCCTTTTCCTCCTCGACCGGAATGACACAGACGGAGATATCGGCCTTGCGAGCCAGGTGTTGTTCGAGCAGCTTGGTGAAGTCCATCCGGTAGAGCTGATCGCCTCCAAGGATCAGGATGTACTTCACGTCGTACGTCAAGATGTGACGCAAAGTCTGCCGTACGGCGTCCGCCGTGCCCTGGAACCAGTGAATGCTCTCTGGAGTCTGCTCGGCGGCCAGGATGTCAACGAACCCCTGCGAGAAGAAGCCAAACTTGTAAGTCTGGGTAATGTGACGGTGCAGCGATGCGGAATTGTACTGAGTGAGAACGAAGATTTTGTTGATCCCGGAGTTAATACAATTGCTGATCGGTATGTCGATGAGCCGGTATTTCCCACCCAAGGGGACCGCCGGCTTGGAGCGAACGAGAGTCAGAGGAAAAAGACGAGTACCTTTGCCACCGCCCAGGACGAGCCCCAGAATGTCTTTCACAATGGCATTCTAGCACATGCGAACCAACAGGTCGGGCGTTTCATCCGGCGGAAAAAACAGGATTTGCGGACAGGTTATAATGCTTTTCAACCGGATATGCTTTCCAGGTCTGGAGTGCTTCGAAATCGACTGCGAGACGACCTCCAGGAACTCATCGCCCTCGAGGGCAATCGCCAGTTGTTCCTGAGCGCCTATCTCGACGTTTCGCCCGGTTCGGACGGGAGTCGCTTCCATACCGTCTACCTGAAACGTCGGATTACAGATCTCGACAAGATGTTCGCCGGTCGGGGCCGCGACGATAAAGCGAAAAAGCTCAGAGAGCATGTTGCTGTTCTCGAAAAGTTTCTGGATACCGAGCTGCAAAAGGACACCCGCGGCGTCGCCTTTTTCCTCTCCCAGGAGATCGGATACTCGAAGAAGATCCAGCTGCCGGTCCCGCTGAAAAACAAAGTGGTTGCGTCAGCTGCTCCGAACCTGGACGTCCTCATCGAATTGGTAGAACAGAATCGTCACTACTGCGTCGTCACGTTGGCCCAACGCTCTGCTCGGATCATGAGTGTCTACCTGACCGACCTCGTGCGGGCGGGCGAGCTCACAGCGGAAGCTCCGGAGTCGGGTCACCGTGGTCGCGAATGGTCGCAGGTTCGATTCGAGCATCGAGCACGCAGTCACTTCAAGCAGCTGGTGAAGGAGCTGTGCGATGCCCTGGAGCGTTACTGGCAGGCCGAAAAACCGGACGGACTTGTCATTCTGGCCACCCCCGAGAACGCCGGGGAATTGCGCCGGCGACTCACGCCGGAGCTGCAACGGCATCTCGTGGCCTCTTCGACGCTTCCACCCGAGACCGGCGCCGATCAGCTGATCGGCCGGATCGTCACAACACTCGAAAACGCGAAGATCGACCAAGAGCGTCGGCTATCAGAACAGTTGTACGAGCGACTTGCGGGCGACTATATGGCGGTCGCAGGATTGGAAGATACTCTTCTGCGGCTGCAGTCCGGGCAGCTGGAGACCCTGGTTGTGAGCGATCTGTTCGAAGCCCGCGGCAGGCGATGCTCCCGCTGCAGTTCTCTGTTCACCCCGGAGGCTTCCACCTGCCTCTACTGCGGATCCGTGACAGACGACGTGGACCTGCGCAACTGGATGGAGAAGACAGCCGAGCGCCAGCGTTTGCGAATCGAAGTGCTGCAGGGGCGCTCTTTCCTGGACAACCTCGGCGGGGTGGCCGGACTGCTGAAGTTTTAGGGGCGCATCAGCAAGGCCGCTTCGGAGCCGCGCACGACAGCGAGAGAAGCGAGCGAGAAGTAAGCGGACCACCTGACTCGCTCCACTGCTTCGTGTTTAATGTCTCGACTTAGCGAATGATTGGTGGTCCGCTTACTCTCGCTCGCTTCGCTCGCTCTCGTGCGCGGCTCCATTCGATCTCGCATCCACACGAGGCTCGCACTGTCCCATAGGCTGTTCACAGACACGTAAACATTTTCAACACCCTCGCAGCGAAGGTGTTAAAAACGTTAACTCTTCTATTAATAGGCGTCCGCTCCTTTCAAGCGCCCCGTTGTCCCTTCCCCTGAATCTGCCCCAACGCCCAGGCTGCCGCATCACGCACCATTTCGTCCTCGCAGTCCAACAGCTGCTCGAGCTCCGGAATAGCAGATGGATCACCCGCGTTTCCCAACGCCATGGCCACGTTGCGCATGAAGCCCCGCCACTTGGGCCGGCTGATCGGACTCTTCCGGAAACGCTCGCGAAATTGCTCGGGTGTCAGCCGTGCGAGGTCTCGAAGCGACGGTGCTGCGAGGTCATCGGCGGGGGCAAAATCATCGTCGTCGACCTCCGGTGCCCTGCTGTTCCAGGGACACACCTGCTGGCAGATATCGCATCCAAAGACCATGTCGCCTATTGGCTGCCTCAGTTCCTCGGGCATCTCCTCCTTCAGTTCGATCGTCAGGTAGGAGACACATCGGCTCGCATCGAGAACGTAGGGGGCGACAATCGCCTGCGTGGGACAAGCGTCGATGCATCTGGTGCACGTCCCGCAGTAGTCGGGCACGGGGCTGTCGTACTCCAGGTCCAGATCGAGAATCAGCTCACCCAGAAAAAACCATGATCCAAGGTCCCTCGAAAGCAGGTTGGTATGCTTGCCTTGCCACCCAATGCCCGCCTGTGCGGCCCACCATTTCTCCATGACCGGGCCGGTGTCCACGTACGTTTTTCCCTGCACGCCTGGGATCAGCTGCCGGACGAACCCGAGGATGTCCTCCAATTTGGCTGAAAGAACGTCGTGATAATCCTCCCCGCGTGCGTAGTGCGACACTCGGGCAGTGCCCGATGACCCTTCCTGCACGAACGATTGGTCGCAAGCGACCGCCCGCGGGCCCTGGAAGTCGGACCTACTGTCCGTGTGCGGGTAGCACAGTGCGCAGCACACCACGGACCGGGCTCCAGGCAGGATCAGCGATGGATCGAGGCGTTTTTCGAGGTTACGGGCGAGGTAAGCCATGCGACCGTGGTAGCCGCGCGCGAGCCAGTCAAGCAGCCGGTCTCCGGGCACCAGCCCGATCGGCGCGATTCCGACCGCATCAAATCCGGTCTCCTTCGCCTTCGACTTTATGTTTTCGGTGAGGACTCCCTTGTCCAATCGAGCTCTCTCATCTCGGCGACAACGCGCTCCAGACCTTGGCGGTCCGGATCACCGAAATCGCCGTACTGCTCCGAGTCGAGATCGAACACGGCGCGCAGGCTGCCGGTCGAGTCGAAGACGGGGAGGACAATTTCTGAATTTGACCGTGGATCACACGCGATGTGACCCGGGAATTGGTGGACGTCCAGGACAACGATCGTCTCTCTGCGACTGGCGCAAGCTCCGCACACGCCCTTATTCAAAGGGATCCGAATGCATCCCAGCGTCCCCTGATAGGGTCCGACCAGCAACTCGTTTCCAACCCGCCGGTAAAACCCGACCCAATAGAACCCGAAACGCTGTTTGATCAGGCAGGACACGGTCGACATCCAGATGATCGGATCCGTTTCGCCGTCCAGCACCGACTTGACCTCGGTGAAAAGTGCATCGTAAAGGGCGGTTCTGCTCATTCGTCAGAAGAGTATAGCATTCAGCGGGCAGTGGGCAGCAGGCAGCAGGCAGCGGGCAGTGCGCAGTGCGCAGTTCTTACAGGAAGCGATTCACCCAGAAGAGAACGAAGACGGCTAAAGCGGCGGCAAGCAGGACCAGGAAAACAAGCTTGCGAAACAGCTTCTCTTCCTCCCTTTTTTCCTTCTTCTCGAGCAGCGATGGCTCGAAGTCCATGCGCATTCGATCTGGATCGGCGGGCCCTTCGGCGACGGTCAGATCGCTGGAGATATGCTGAAGGTTGATCAATCGCGGAAGTGACCAGAAGAAGAGGACGAGCCCGATGAGGATGACGAGCAGCCACGGTTTTCGCCCGGAAAGAAGTACCATGACCACGATCGACAGACTGATGACGAGAAAGACCAGGAGTCGAAAGGACCGCCACGGCACCGACGTCTGGAAGACCGCGCCGCACCTCGGGCACACAAGTCTCGTCGGTGCGAAGAACGGGTCAGTCCACAACTTGCTTTTGCAGACCGGACATCGCTGAGACATTAATGGGCTTTTACCGGATCACTCGGTAACTCCATGATCGAAGCGGCCACGACTGACGCTATCCTCTTGCGCATAGGAGTTGCGTTTCCCTGCCCCTTGGGATGAACCCGATTCGACATGACAATTACAGACGTCTCCGTATAGGGGTCGATCCACAAGGAGGTTCCCGTAAACCCAGTATGCCCAAAAGAGCCTATGGGAAAAAGGTCACCTCGGGTCGAGCTGTACGGACTCCTGATATCGAACCCGATTGAACGCAGCTCGACGGCGTCGACCGGTGACTGCGAGATCGTCATCGCCCGGACTCCCAGCGGAGACAGGATGCGTGTGCCGTTGAAGATCCCGTCGTTTAGCAGCATCTGGGCAAACACGGCCAGGTCATCCGCGGTCGTGAACAGTCCTGCGTGACCGGCGATTCCTCCGCAGCGAAACGCGGTCGGGTCGTGCACCTGGCCGCGCATCATGACCCCGTCACGCGGTTCAGTCGGGGCGATTCGACTGGTCAGGTCGGACGGCGGCCGGAAGCCTGTGTCACACATCCCGAGCGGCCCGTAGATTCTCGCCCTCGCAAACTGATCCACGTCGGTTCCGGCGATCCTTCGGACAACCTCCGCAAGAAGCAGGTAGTTGATGTCACTGTATATGAACTTCTCGCCCGGAACCGCGACCAGCTTCTCCGCATAAGCGCGCCGCAAAGCCTCTTCATAGCCTGTCCACGGCTCGTCCAGATCGAGGTCCGGCCTGAGTCCCGAAAAGTGCGTCAACAATTGCAGCAGCGTGATGCGGTCCTTCTCGAACTGCCCGAATTCGGGTACATGCGCAGTTACCAGGTCCGAGAGTCCGAGGCGACCTTCTTCCACGAGTATCATCATTGAGGCAGCCGTCGCGACGACCTTGGTCAACGAGGCCGCATCAAAGACGGTGTCCAACGTCATCGGCTCGCAACCGGGCTCGAGTGCCCGCATGCCGAAGGCCTTCCGATACACCAGCTTTCCTTTTCGAGCCACCAATACAACGGCTCCCGGAGCTTCACCGCGGGCGATCGCGTCCTGCACCACCGAATCGATCCGGCCGAGACGGTCCGCCGACATCCCGACTTCCGCCGGGTCGGCCGCCGGGAGCAACTGGGCGTTCACACTCACTGTCATGACGAGTATGAGAACGGTCACGAGAATCACAGACTTCATAGGGCCTCGGAATTAAGATTCATATTCTAGTGCAAAAGCCGCACTGCGGCGCGACGATCTCGACAGGGTTCAGTCGTCACGTGGTAAAACATCATGGTTTAAAAAAAAGTACAAACCGAAATGTTTTTCCTTTACATCTTTAACAAGGTGTGGTCTAGAATATGCTTGACTTACTTGTAAATAACGAGCTCGGATGAGGGGAAAGGAATAAATGAGCGTCGGGAAGAAGATCCTAAAATTACGGTTGCAGGCAAAACGCAGTCAGCGAGAGATTTCAAACGTGTCCGGACTGGCGGTGTCTTACTTGTCCAGGTTGGAGAACGATCGAATTACTCCGTCGATTCGGACTCTTCGGAAAATCGCGCAGGCGTTGGAGGTCTCCCTTACGGCCCTGATCGATCGAGAGCCGACCGGCGAAGTTCAGGGAGAGAGGTGTCCCGTGACCCCGTCCGGACGCTGTATCCTGAACCAGATGTTTGCTGGAAGGGGCCGCAAACCAAAGTCCCAATCCGAAACCTACTCGCCTCAGCAACTCGATATCCTGCGGCTGTGTAACTTGCTTCTTCAGACAGAGGACAAGGAAATCTTCACGACCCTGTCGGTGGTCCTGAAGTCCCTGCTGGCCGTGACCGAATCACGCAAGGCAGTGGACATTCAGACCAAGAGTGCGTTCGAAACGGCTCCGGAAATACCGGACATGGCGACGCCCCGAAAACCCGCTACGGTTTAAACGATCGGACGGTCCCGGGCGGATCAGACCGATCCGTCCGACCGGGTTTCGGGTCACCCGCAGGTGTCCTCCCTTCAAGCCGCTTGTTGTCACGCCCAGTACCCCAGGACAGGCACGCGCGCAATCGTCAACACGAGTATCTGGACGTCTGCCTTCTCCGTCCGGAAACATCGTGACAGCTCATCCACAGTGGTCCCGGTCGTCATTACGTCGTCGACGATCAGCAGGCTAGACCCAGACTTCCAATCGTCCCGCTGGAGAGCGAAGGCGTTCTTCAGGTTGCGGCGTCGCTCATCCATATCAAGGCCGAATTGCGGCTTCGTGTCCCGTACCCTGCGGATTCCGCTGAAAACCGGGACGCTGAGCTCTCCCGAAAGGAGCTCGGCCAGCAGAAGCGTTTGGTCAAACCCGCGCTCCAACTGTCTTCTCCGGTGAAGCGGCACCGGGACGATCCAATCCGGCTCGAAACTGATTTCAACCGCGCGGAACGTCTCAATCAGTCTCCGGCCGAGTGGACCCGCGAGCCTGCGGTGGCCGTCGAACTTGTACAGGCGGATGAGATCCCGCAGCCGGCCCTGGTAGGGACCCGAGGCACGCGCGTAATCGAATTGAAATCGGTGTTCACGACACCGGGCGCAGGTCGCATGCCTGTCGTCGAAGTTGCCCGGCAGCAGGGTTCCGCACTGCTGGCATAAGGGAAGGGCAAAGGACTCGAGGTTTTCGAGACATGGGGTGCAGAGGGGACTGAAATCGTCCTGCAATACCCACTTCTCACAGAGAACGCAACGCTGGGGAAAGAGGAGAGCCTGAGCGGCAAGGCGAAGGGCGTTATAGAATCGCATGATTACTATAACGCCTGACTTTGAAAAAATACGAACGAAAGAGAGCTGAAACTGACGAAAAAACCGCGTCCGCCTATAGGCGTCCTTCCTCGGCCAGTTCCTGGCAGTTCTTGCAGAGTCTTGCCCAGGGGACGGCTTCAAGCCGCCTGCTCTCGACGTCCTCTCCGCAATTCAGACACTCGCCGAAGGCACCTTCTTCGATCCGGGCAAGGGCTTCCGTTATCATCTGCATCAGCTGCCGGTCGCTGTTACTTTTGCTGAACATGAACTCCTTGGTGTAGGAGCTGGTCGCTCGATCGGCAATGTCCATCGTCTCACTGTCGTTATCGGCTTCGCGACCGTAATTCTCGGTTTTCTGAATCAGTGCAATCAACTCTGTCTTTTTTTCGATCAGCTTGCTTTTGAAGCGTTCGAGCTCTTTAGATTCCATGAAACGGAGGACCTCCATTATTTATGGTAGGGCAGGTTCCTGATGATACTGATTGATCGATAAACCTGCTCCAGAAGAACCACCCGGGCGATCTCGTGGGGCAGCGTCAACCGGGTCAGAGACCAGGTGAACTGCGCCATCCGTCTGATCTGCTCGGGCACGCCCAGATGACCTCCGACGACGAAAGTCACCTGACCCATTGCACGACTGGCGAGGCTCTCGAAAAACGCCGCCATTTCCTCGCTCGAGAATTCCCTGCCTCGCTGATCCAAAACAATCACGTAGTCCGACGCCCCGATTCGCCGGGCAACGGACTTGGCCTCGCGATCGAACTGGGCGATGGCCTGCGCGGGCCTCTCTTTTTTCAGTTCGGGCGCGACACAGACCTCAGCCGGGAAATAGTGGGAGATGCGCTTGAGGTATTTCTGCTCAAGCTCCGCAAGCTGCAAATCCTTGGTTTTCCCGATCCAAAGGAACCTTAGCCGCACGAAAACATTCTATTTTAACGAAGAATAACAGGACGAGCAAGTCCCGTATTGTCTTTTTAGGCACCAAGCGCCTCGGGATGCAACTCGACCCCGTCGCTCCATAGCTTTTCCAGCTTGTAGAACTGCCGGGAACGCACCGAGAAAACATGAACCACGAAATCCATGTAATCGATCAGAATCCACTCGGCTTGCTGGTACCCCTCGATGTGGCTGGGCCTGAGGTTGTCTTCCTTCTTCAACTGCTCGACGATGCCGTCACAGATCGCCTGGTTCTGTCGCTCGTTGTAGCCGTGACAAATCACGAAGTAATCGGTAAACGAAGAGACCTTGGAAACGTTCAGAACGAGCGTCTCTTCCCCCTTTTTGTCGTCAATCGTCTTGCAGACTTTCTTGAGAATTGCCTCTGTTGTGTTCATAGACACCGTATTTGCAGATATGGGACAGGACGGCGGGAGCAATCCACCCTTCGGGCGGTTGAAGACCCCGGGTCAACATCTGCCTGATAACCGTGGAGCTCACGGAAGGAGAGTCAAGGTTGATTAGAAAGGACCGACCGGGCTGAATAGTCGATTGACTGTCTTGTTGGACCTGGCTTATCACCTGCTTTAGCCAATCCGCGCCCTGCAGCTGGTCCAAGTCGACTTCGGCTCCAGGACGTTGGACGAAAACAAAGCAATGTTTTTCAAGGAGTCTACCATAGTCCTTCCAAAGGTGTAATTCGCGCAGCGAGTCGCTCCCGGCGAGGAAACAGAACTCGTGGTACGGGAAGTCGGCCGCCAGTCGCCCCAGCGTCTCGACCGTGTAGGAGGGGCCGGGACGGTTCAATTCCCAGTCGGAAGCATACAAATGCTGTTCGCCCTTAAGGCCCAGAACGGTCATGGCGAATCGGTGAAACCCACTGGTGATCGCTTCTTTCTTCTTGTGAGGCGGGAGGTTGGCGACCATGAACCACACCTGATCGAGCCCGAAAGCCATACAGGCGCCCCGCGCTATGTGGATATGGGCCTGATGAATCGGGTCGAAAGTTCCGCCCAGAATGCCAATTCTCACTCGCCGCTCTCCCTGAGCCGTGCGACCACACTGTTTTTCAGTTCCGGAATCCCCTGGCCGGTGACGGCCGAAATCGCAATGTGAGGCAACCCGCGTGTCGCACAGAAATCCAGTAAGCGTTGCACTTTCGTTGCGTTGGCCGCATCCATCTTGGACGCGACCACGAGCTGCGGTTTTTGCGCGAGCTTCTGGTCGTACAATTCCAGCTCCCGGGCGATCGTTTCATACGCGTGCACCGGATCCTCGTCCCCCAGGTCACTGACGTCGACGAGATGCAGCAGGAGCCTCGTCCGCTCCACATGGCGGAGGAACTGGTCACCCAGACCGCTTCCGCTGTGCGCACCTTCGATCAAACCGGGGATGTCGGCGACCACGAAGGTGAAATCGTCGTCGTATGCCACCACTCCAAGGTTCGGGCTGAGCGTGGTGAATGGGTAATCGGCGATTCGCGGACGGGCAGCGGAAATGACGGAGATCAAAGTGGATTTTCCGGCATTGGGGTAACCGACCAGACCGACATCGGCCAGGATCTTGAGCTCGAGAACCAGGGTGAACTCTTGCCCGGCGCGACCGGGCTCCACCCGCCGCGGCGCCTGGTTGGTGGACGTGGCGAAAGCCGCATTCCCGCGTCCCCCGCGCCCGCCCTCGGCGATTTTTACCACCAGACCCGGTTGCTCGAGGTCGAACAGCAGTTCGCCGGACGCCTCATCGTAGACCTGGGTCCCGACGGGGACGCCGATGATCAGATCCTCCCCGTCCCTGCCGTGCCGCCGGCTGCCCTCGCCGTGGCGACCGCGATCTGCCCGAAAGTGTTGCTGGTATTTGAAAGCCAGGAGGGTATTCAGTTGTTCGGAGCTGCGCAGGTAGACATCGCCCCCTCGTCCGCCGTCTCCGCCACTTGGCCCGCCCCGAGGGACGTATTTTTCGCGCCGGAATGCCAAACAGCCGTTTCCCCCATCACCGGCCTTGACGAAGATCTTCGCGTGATCAACGAACATAGGGTAACGGCCCGGCCATTCGGGCAACCGGCGGGAGTTGACCCGGGCGGGAACCTAGGCCTGCTGCTGGACGACGTCGATGTGAACGAAGTGACCCCTGCGGCCCCTGTTCTGGAAGCGCACGACTCCATCCACCGTGGCGAACAGTGTATCGTCCGAGCCTTTGCCTACGTTCACGCCGGGCTTGATAGGTGTGCCTCGCTGCCGCACCAGGATCGATCCGCCGGTTACGAACTGCCCGGCAAAACGCTTCACGCCCAGGCGCTGCGCCTGGCTGTCACGTCCGTTCTTGGAACTGCCCAGTCCCTTCTTGTGTGCCATAAACCCGCTCCTATCGAGTACCGAGGCTACTCGGATTTCTTTTCGACGCCTTCAATGCGGTCGATTTTTACGCCCGTCTTGGACTGCCGATGTCCCTGCAGTTTTCGGTACATCTTTCTCTTCTTGAATTTGAAAACGAGGACCTTCCGGTCTTTCTTGTGCTCGACAATCGTGCCGACGATGCGGACATCCGGAATGGCGGGATTGCCCACCTGGACACCCGCGTCACCGCTCACCAGAAGCACGTCACCGAATTCGACCGTCTGACCCACTTCGCCTTCCAGCCGCTCAACCTCGACGGTCGCGCCTTCACTGACCCGATACTGCTTTCCCCCGGTTTTGATAATTGCGTACAAGATGACCGCCTCCTCAAAAGCCACTGCCTTCTCGTGGCTGTGGTGTCCTTCAGTGCCGCTTTTCTCTAAGACACGTCGACCCGATTTTCGGAAAAAACACGATTATACCCATGCCTCAGCCACGCTGTCAAAAGTTTGGTAGATTTAATGGGACATGCTCATAATGATTTGCTTACTATGAGACTTCGGGACTTTTACTCCAGCGGACCGCAGATATCGTTCGAGCTCTTCCCCCCAAAAACCGAAAAGGGGATTCATGATCTGGAATCACGCCTACCCGCTCTGATCGACCTTGGCCCGTCTTTCATGACGATCACGTACGGCGCGCTGGGCAGCACCCGGGATAAGACGCTCGATCTCGCCTTACGGATTCTGAACCAGTACGCCAAGCCGGTCGCCCATCACCTGACCTGCGTCGGGTCTACCCAGGCCGATATAGACCGGACTCTCCGGTTGATTTGCGAAAGTGGTATTCAGAACGTAGTTGCGTTGCGGGGCGACCCGCCCAAAGGAGAGACCGAGTTCCGTGTCGCCGACGGCGGTTTCCGCTACGCCAGCGAGCTGGTCACACACATCCGCCAGACAACTGGGCTGTCGATCGGCGTTGCCGGATACCCCGAAAAGCACATCGAGGCACCTTCCCTCGACGAAGACATCGCGAACCTGCGGCGAAAAACCGAAGCCGGCGCCGACATCGTTTTCACCCAGCTGTTCTATGACAATTCCAAGTACTTCACCTTTGTCCGGCGTTGCCGGGAAGCCGGGATCGAGAAGCCTATAGTCCCCGGGCTCATGCCCATCATGAGCCTGGAGCAGATCAACCGGATCGTCGGGCTGTGCGGCGCAAGCATCCCAACCGCCCTCATGGAGCGCCTGCGCGAGGCGCAGAAAACCGGAGAAGTCCAGGCGGTGGGAACTCGACACGCGATCGCCCAGGCAGTCGAACTCATCGAGGCAGGGGCACCTGGGATCCATTTCTACGTCTTGAACCAGTCCGCTCAAATCACCGACATCATGCGCGCGCTCCGCGCGAGATTCCCGCACGTGTGAGGCGCTGACGGGCCTTTTGGAGCGCGGACGTCCCGTCCGCACTGGGATCGCGGGCATCTTGCCCGCTCCGGCGGACGGGACGTCCGCGATCCCAGTGCGGGCGGGACGCCCGCGCTCCAAAAGGCCCGTCAGCGCTTTCGCAACGAGGCCGATTCCTCATCCAGGTAGAGCGTCGCTCGTTCGTGGGTGCGCAGCACGGATGCAGGCCTGAGCGGGCTGATCTCCTCTTCCAGGCACTGTCTGACGATCTCGGCCTTTCGCTTGCCCGGCGCCAGGCAGATGATTTCCCTCGCCTTGAGGATCTGCCGGATGGACATGGTGATTGCCTGCGTCGGAACTTCGGCCAAGGATGCAAACCAGCCCTCTTCAAATTGCTGGAGCCGTGACTGCTCATCAAGCTCCACCACCCTGAACGGATCCTCGATTTCAAAATCAGCTGGCGGATCGTTGAAAGCCAGATGGCCGTTTTGCCCGATCCCGGCAAACAGGAGGTCGATGGAAAGCGGCCGGATGAGAGCGGCCAGTCGTCGGCATTCCGCCAGGGGGTCAGCCGTCGATCCATCTATGAAATGAAACGCCTCCGGATGGAGCCGATCCTCCACGCGTTCCTTCAGATAATGACGAAATCCGGCCGGATGCTGAGGAGGCAGCCCGAGGTATTCGTCGAGGTGAAAAAATATGGTGCGGGACCAGTCGGTGCGCGGCTCACGGGCCAGATGGTCCAGGAAATCAAACTGGCTGATACCCGTGGCCGCGACGACGCATGCCTTTCCCCTCTGGCCGATAGCCTGGCGCAGAGCCTCGGCCGCATGCCTTGCGGCGGAGGTACTTAACTGCTCGCGATCGCTGAAAACTTCAATATTCAAGACAGATTGCCTCACACTGGATGAATAATGCAAACCTTGTAATCACTGACGTTTAAAAGTCTAGCACGCAATTGAGTTGCCCGAAACGATTGGGATATGCTAGAAACCTCAACAGCGTGAAGCGGACCTTCTTTACTGACGCGTGAAAGCGAGGGAGGACTATGTCGGGTGAAACCCTTTCCGTCAGAGACAACCGAACCGGCCAGCAGGCTGAGATCCCCATCCAAAGTGGTACCGTCCGAGCACTAGATTTGCGGAAGTTCAAACAGAACGCCGACGATTTCGGGCTGATGACCTATGACCCCGGGTACACAAACACGGCCGCCTGTCGCAGCAAAATCACCTTTATCGACGGCGACAAGGGCATCCTGCTCTATCGCGGTTACCCGATCGAGCAACTGGCCGAGCATTACAGCTACCTGGAGGTTGTGCAGTTGATTCTTGACGGGGAATTGCCATCGGCCGAAGGCAAGACCCGCTTCGCACGCGAAATAGCCGCCGAGTCGGATCTGCCGCCCGCTGCCTATCGGATAATCGAGGCCTTCGACTCGAACGCGCATTCCATGGGGATGCTGACGAGCGTCGTTGCGGCGTTGTCGACCTGTTACCCAGAGGCCGTTCAGATCGGAAAACCCGAGAACCGCCGTAAGCAGACGATTCGCCTCATATCCAAAGTGCCCACCATCGCTGCAGCCGGTTACCGGCGTCTTAACGGGCTGCCTTTTGTGAAACCCTCCCGGGACCTCAGTTTCGCCGGCAATTTTCTCCACATGATGTTCAAGGGCAGCAAGACGGAGAACCGCATTCACCCGGCTCTTGAACACGCCCTTGACGTGCTCTTCACGCTGCATGCGGATCACGAACAGAACTGCAGCACGAGCGCCATGCGCGCCATCGGGAGCTCGCGGCCCGATCCTTACCTGGCGGCGGCCGGTGCGATTGCGGCTTTGGCCGGCCCCTTGCACGGCGGCGCGAACGAGGCGGTCCTGGATATGCTGCGCGAGATCGGCGACAGCAGCCGCATTCCCGAGCATATTCGCAAGGTGAAGGCAGGTGAGGGCCGGTTGATGGGTTTCGGTCACCGCGTCTACAAGAATTACGACCCGCGTGCCAAGATCATCAAGCGGATGGCCGAAGAGGTGTTCAAAGTCACCGGTTCAAATCCGCTGCTGGATATCGCGATTGAGCTCGAGCAGATCGCGCTAAAGGACGACTATTTCGTCTCCCGAAAGCTGTACCCGAACGTGGATTTTTACTCCGGGTTGATCTACGAGGCAATGGGTTTTCCGTCGGTGATGTTCCCGGTTCTGTTTGCGGTTGGGCGGATGGCAGGCTGGACCGCTCAGTGGGAAGAACTTCTGGCTGATCCTGAACAGAAGATCGCACGGCCGCGGCAGATTTACGAGGGATACCCCACACGGGATGTCCCGGCTCACCATCGAGGATGAGCTCTTCACCGGAGCGACTTGCCCGGATGCCGCCCGAGGCGGTCATAGTGGTGAGCTTTGTCCTCTTGATCACGCTGGGGACCGGACTTCTTTTGTTGCCTTTCTGCTGGTCCGACACCACCATAACTCCAATCGACGCCTTGTTCACCGCCACCTCCGCGGTGTGTGTGACGGGCCTGACGGTTCTCGACACCGGGGCGGATTTTTCACTCGCGGGGCAGGTGGTCATCCTTGCCCTGATCCAGATCGGCGGTCTGGGTATCATCACGCTCTCCTCGTTTTTCGCGGTCATCATGGGCAAACGAATGCCGGTGCGACAGCAGGAAATAGTCCGCCAGACCTACTCGTCGTTCGATGCCCGATCCTTCTTACGACTTGTCAGGAGAATCGTGCTCTTCACGCTCGGGTTTGAGCTGCTAGGGGCAGCGGGCCTCTTCGTGTCGTGGAGGGATGATTTCCCGACGGTTCAGGCTCTCGGTTATTCCCTTTTTCACGCGGTTTCTGCGTTCTGTAACGCCGGTTTTTCCACGTTCTCGGGGAACCTGGTCGCATACCGGGGCGACTGGGCGGTGAACCTGATTATCATGGCGCTGATCTTCCTGGGTGGAATCGGTTTTCTGGTGATCTATGACGTCGAACGACGGCTTTTCTACCGGTCGACGCCAGGAGTACGGGAGCTTTCTCTCCACAGCAAGCTCGCCCTTTTCACCAGCGTGGTCCTGATCGTCGCCGGAACGCTGATTTTTCTGGTCCTGGAGTATGGCAATGCACTCGGCCCAATGAGTTTTGGCGACAAGATTCTCGCGTCCCTTTTCCAGGCGGTCAGCCCTCGAACCGCGGGGTTCAACTCCGTGGACCTGGGCATGATCAGCAGTACGACAATGGTGCTGATTATGCTGCTCATGTTTGTCGGCGGCAGTCCCGGATCGACAGCCGGAGGTATCAAGACGACAACCCTGGCCGTCATCCTGGTGGTCGCGTATAACCGCTTCAGGGGCAACTCGACCGCCAATGTTCTTCGGCGAACCATTCCCGAGAAAAACATCACGGAGGCCGGGGTCATCGTCATTGTCAGCCTGGCAGTGCTCTTGCTGTTCAATTTCGGACTCGGGTGGTCCGAAAGCGGATCGGTACCGCACCGGCAGGATGGTGCGTTATTTATCGATTCGGCATTTGAGACAGTTTCGGCGTTCGCTACCGTTGGTCTGTCAACCGGAATAACGCCGGACCTGAGCGACTGGGGGAAAATCCAGATAACGCTGCTGATGTTAATCGGACGGGTCGGACCGCTTACTATTGCAGTAGCCGTCGCCCGGCGCCGGAAACGGCCATTGAACCTCGAATACTACAGAGAGAATGTGATGGTGGGTTGAAAATGAGGCGCATCTTATTCATCGGCTTGGGCAGTTTTGGATACCACTGCGCAAGGCGACTTCAAGGAAAAGCAGAGGTGATAGCCATCGATAAGGACCGCGATGTGATTCAGAGGATCGGTCCGTATGTCGAACGGGCGGTGGTGGGAGACGGCACCAAGCGCGAAGTGATCGAAGCGGTGATAGGCGGAGGAGGGATGGACGTCGCCGTCGTCAGCCTCGGCGACCGCATGGATGCAAGCATCCTGGCCACCCTTCACCTGAAAGCCCTCGAAGTCGAGCAGATCATCGTGAAAGCGGTCTCGGACGAGCACAAGAAGATCCTCGAGATCCTGGGCGCTAGCCGGGTGATCTATCCGGAGCGCGATACCGCGGAGAATCTGGCGCTGGCAATCGTTGAGCCGACCATTATTGACTATTTGAGGATTCACGGAGAGCTGGGGATCGTCGAGATCCTTCCCCCACAGGAGTTCTGGCACAAGCGGCTGCAGGACCTCGCTCTTCGGAAAAGATACGGAATCACCGTCATCGCCGTCTTCGGGAAGGACAAACTGGAGGTGAGCCCGGGGGCCGACTGCGTGATCGATCCCGACGATAAGTTGCTGGTAATCGGGGAGAACAAGAAGATCCAACAGTTCCAGACACTCAGTAGAGCCGCCTCCAGCCGGTGACCGGCCGACCCGAATGCGGAATGCGGATGAGCGCGGACGTCTAGTCCGCACTGGGATCGCGGGCATCTTGCCCGCGCCTGGAGTTTTTACATTTCCTATTGTGTCCGACTTGGAAGTCGGACCACGGCGGGTTCTGAAAAGCGGACGGGACGTCCGCGCTCCAAGGCTCAGCTGGTCAGCTGCTCGACCGTCAGCTTCACTTCCATGCACTCGTTGATCGCCGGCGTTACTTCCTCGAAGATCGCCAGCATGGCCTCGACCAGATCCTGACCCCGGGAGCTTTTGACTTCTTCCTGGGTCATCGGGTAGTAGAGCTGGAATCCCGCCCAGGAGGCCCCGTCCGCGCGGACAAGGGCATCGCGTAACGCCCCCGCCGTGGGAAAATCCGCGGAATTGTACCGGGCCAATTTGTCGAAATTCCCGGCGGTCATCTGGAATTCTTCCTCGCACACGAGCCGTTTCAGTTCCCCGAACAGTCGGCTGCGCGGGCGCACTCCAGCCACAAGCCGATGCCAGTCCCAGTCTTCGGCCAGGACGCAGTTCGGGTAGGCGGACGCTTGCACGAAACCGCGTTCGATCTGCATTCCCGCTTTGAACAGCCGCTCCGTTGTGTCAACCATGATGAAGAACTTCGCGCACCCGAAATTCACATGCGAGCTTAGCGGCTTGGCTAACCGGTTGGCCTTCGGGAGGAAACAGATCCATTGCCAGTAGACTCCCCTGCCCCAGCGATCGGTCACGAACGTCTGGCGGTAGCGTTCCTCGAGTGAGAGTTTAAGCATCTGCGTGATCCGCTCGTGCGGCTCGAGATGGCCCACGCGGACCCCGCGTTCGAAATCAAGGTATTCGGGACGAAACCCGTCCAATCTTATGGGCATATCCGTTGCTCCGTAGTGGGACCGGGGCCCTTCAAGGCTTCGCTCAGGCTACTTTACTGGGGGCCACGGGCGCATGTGAAACGCGGAGTCCCAGAACATCCACTCGTAGCGGGCGGTTCGTCGGAAATGCTCTCGCATCAGTGCCTGTTCGGCGGGATCCGCGTCCTCGGCCACCCGGTCGATGATCGCGAGAACCGCTTTGACCGACTCACCATACGCTTCGGACGAGTAGGCGTCAATCCACCGCTGGTAGACCGGGCTCTTCGATCCTTTTTTCTTGAGCTCCTTGCCAACCTCCCAGTAGATCCAATAGCAGGGAAGAAGTGCTGACAGCGATTCGCCGAAGGAACCGGTGAAAGCATTGGCAACGAGAAAGCTGGTGTACGCAAACGCCTCCGGAGCCGGCTGTCCGCGTTTCACCTGGTCTGCGGAAATCCCATATTCTTTGAACACGCTCTCATGCAACTGGCGTTCATAGCGCAGGGTATCTGCCGCGTGGGTGTTGAGCAAGACGGCCCACTCCTCGCGAGGCGCCTTGGCCGCCGTGATGCTGAGCGCCCGGGCAAACTCCCGCAGGTAGTGCGCGTCCTGAATCATGTAAAAGGCGAACGCGTCCTTTTTCAGGGAGCCGTCGCTCAAGCCCGTCAGGAAAGGATGGGCCAGAATGGCCGCGTAGACATCCTGGTTAGACTCCCAGAGCTGGCGGCTGAACGTTTTCGGCTGAGCGTGCAGCCCGACCGAGACCAACAAGAGAAGTGGAAGGAGAAACCTCATCGGTTATAATCCTCTCATGCCTATTTTTGAGTACCGATGCGAAAAGTGCGAGACACTTTTCGAGAAAATCGTCTTCAAAGAATCCGAAGAAATCCGTTGTCCCAATTGCGGCAGTGTCAAAGTGCAAAAACAGCTGTCTTCCTTCGCCGTGTCCTGCGAATCGGGGAGGCCGTCTCCCCAGGTCGGCGCCGCCTGTCCGCGGGGCGGAACCTGAGGGATCTAGACCATCGAGCAGGTCGCTCGAAGGAAAGCGCTGACCCGGCTGACCGGCTGACCGGCTGACTGGTTGACTGGTGCGCAGTGGGCAGTCGGCAGTGCGCAGTGGGCAGTTCGCAGTAGTCGTTCCCCTACTCCGGTCCCACCAGTTGCAGGGTTCCCTCGTCCTTAATGCGTCCGTGGTCGGCATCATAAGGCAGACCCTTGGTTGCCGCGACGCGATCGATGAAGGAAAGGCCCAGCGGGCCGACGTACGTCTCCGGTGTCGCGAAGGCGGGGTCCGCCAGCGCGTCGGGGAACGAAACGAACTGATACCCGCGCTTCTGGAGCAGATCGATCAGTTCCTCGAGGAAAGTCGCGGTCGCTATACCCGAATGGAGCCACATGATCTGGGTGATGTTCTTTCCGAAGACTTTCTGTGACTGGGACTCGGCGTAGTTCAGTTGCTGCTCCACGTGCTCAAGGTATCCCTGTCTAAGCCGGTCGATCACCTGCTGGTCGCCTTTCGCCTCGATGTATGCGCGGTTGAATCGATAATCCGACGTTTTCACGGTGACCGGGGCCACCGCATAGCCCCCCTCTTCCAGAGCCCGTCGTACGTCTTTGCGCTTGCCGGACGTCTCCCCTTCATGCAGCTGCGGGTACCGGAGATACCGAAAATTAAATTTGTGGCGTTTGGACACCGCCCAAAGATACTTCTGCCCGTCTTTTACATGACGCAGGAAGTCGTCCGCGCTCAGTTCATTCAGATCGACGTTTGAATAGGTCTGGTTTCCGAGGATGTGGCCACGCGTTACCCAGTCCTCGAGCACGATAAAGACGGGCGGGTCTTCGTCCAGCTTTTCCTCGACCACAAAGCCGGCGGCCTTGATCTGGTGCTTGGCGAGCGTCCTGAGGATCATGTTGCTGATCTCGCGCGGAGTCCAGAAGCCGAGTGGCTTCATCGCCGGCAGGGTGTCGAACGTCAGGCAGATTTTCTTGTCCTGAGCCGTAAGTGCAGTCGCAGACAACAAGAGGAGGATAACCACCGGAAGTCTTCGCATCATGCAGACCATGATAGCGCGGGAGGGGGCTGGTGAGTCGTGCCCCGCTCGTCAGGACCTCGGCAGCAGGATCAGTTTCCCCGTCGTTTTGCGGGATTCCAGGTCCTTGTGGGCGAGGGCTGCACTATCCAGCGGGTACCTGGCGCCGATGGTCACCCTCAGCCGGCCGCGCGAAATCCACCCGAGCAGTTCGTTGACCCGTTGCTGCAACTCCTCACGAGTGCGCATGTAGTGCGCCAGGCTGGGGCGGGTGAGGAAGAGCGAACCCCGGGAGTTGAGCACCTGCGGGTCCAACGGTGCAACCGGACCGCTTGACTGGCCAAAGAGGACCAGGTAGCCCCGGGGCTTAAGGCAATTCAAGCTTCGGTCAAAGGTCGCTTTGCCGACGGATTCGTAGACGACATCGACCCCGGTTCCACCAGTGAGACGGCGAACCTCCGGCTCGAAGTCCGCGGTCGAATAGTTGATCACCTCATCGGCCCCAGCCTCGCGTGCCAATAGGGCCTTTTCTTCCGTGGACACCGTTCCGATAACTCGAGCCCCGAGGATTTTGCATATCTGCACAAGGAGCAAACCGACTCCACCGGCAGCTGCATGGACCAGCACCGTCTGTCCGGCGGATAGGGGGAAGGTACTACGTACAAGGTAGTGAGCCGTGACACCCTGGACCATCAACGCAGCGCCGGTCTCGGCGTGGACATTCTCAGGCAGAACGACCGACTTGCCCACTGGCACGCAGGCGAACTCGGCATATGTTCCCTGGGTCATCGCGAAAGCAACTCGATCCCCCACGCGGATATCGTTGACGCCGGGGCCAGTCCTCCTGACTATTCCGGCGCCCTCGACGCCGAGAGTGAACGGGAGAGGCAGCCTGTAGAGGCCCTGGCGCTGGTAGGTGTCGATGAAATTAACGCCGATCGACTCGAGCTGCACCAGCAGCTCACCGGATTTCGGCTCGGGTGTAGGTACTTCGTCCAGGGTAAGGACGTCGGGTCCTCCGGTGTGGTGAACGCGAACGGCTTTCATTTCTTCCTCCGAAACGGGTACGGCACCTCAGACCCCAAGGACCCCAAGGACCCCAAGGACAACAAGGACTCCAAGGACAAATCATGTATTTGTCGTTGGAGTCCTTGTTGTCCTTGGTCCTTGGGTCTGGCGTTCGGTAACTGTTACTTCTTCTGTTCGATATAGCTGCGAGCGAATTCGAGCAGCTCGGGTCTGGTGAGACCTATCTTCCGGGCTTCCTGCTCGGCCTTGTCGAACTCCCAGCCGTCGTTCAGGACGCGGTGAATCAACCAGAAGCCGCCCACTCGGTTGGCACTCATGCAATGGATGAGCATCGGCCGGTTGCCCTGGTCCTTAACAAGATCCAGGAAAAGATCGGCCTGCTCGAGACGCAGGTCGGCGACATTGATCGGAATAGAGAAATACTTGAGCCCAAGCTCCTCGGCCAGCCGTTTTTCCTCCGCCTGCTCGGTCGGGTTTTCTTCCGGCCGTCGCAGATTGAGGATGGAACGGATACCGCTCTCCTTGAGCTTCACCAGGTCTTCCTTCGACGGCTGCCCGGCAGTACAAAATTCCTCGTTCACCCGCAAGAAGTTCTTAGCAGCCACATCCTGTCCATGGGAGGTTCCGAAGTTGATAAGAAGAACAAAAAGTGTTGTCAGCAAGCAACCTGCATTCCGCATTTGGATCAATATAGCATGAAGGGCCACGTGAGATGATTCGACGAACCGGGATGCAAACTAGCAGACGCTTTCCGCACTTTTTCGCAGGTACGCGTTCGTTTGGAAAGTGGTATCATGAGGCCGCTAATTTCTGGGGAATGGAAAAAATGAAAAAGCTTGTTGTTGTTATCCTGTTCCTTTCGATCGGTGTTTTCCTCTCTGGACAGGACCGGGCCTCGATGTCGGCACCGGTCATCCGCGCAACGCCCGAGGGCGTGACTTTCAGCGCCGCTTTCACCGACTTTTCGCCCGGTGGCGAATATCGTCTGGGTTTGGCGGCTGCGGGCGGGAAACTGACCAGCAGCAAGGTTGAGTTGCTGAAGAATGGCACCGCGATCCAGCTTCAGCCGGCCGATTTCGACCAGAACTACACATCGAACTGGTGGAACGTCCCGAAAGTATCAGTCCACGGTTTCAGTCTCGCCGGAAATAACGTACCGGCGAAAACCGACAAGCTGACGCTCCGGATTACGGTTTCCAAGGAAGAGCTGGACAAACAGAAAAAGGTCTACATGCTCATCGCCAGGAAGTACGGGGAAGGCGTTTGGTACCTCGAGGATGGCGTTGAGATGAACGAGACCAACTGGTAACTGACGGCGTTCCGTTTCGCCGACCCGAAGGGCACCGAGGACCTCAAGGAAAACAAGGACAAACCGACTTCTGGTCTTTGTCGTTGCGTCCTTGAGGTCCTTGGTGCCTCGGGGTCCGGCACCGCCTGCCCGAAACCTCACCGCAACGTCCGGGTGTTGTACTCATCGACCGTTTCCCAATAAGTCGTGTCCGAGACCGGCCGGTCTCTATCCGGCGGATAGGTCGCCATCCCCCTGTACGGAAGAGGCTCTACCGTATCGCCCCGGTGAGTGGTCGCGTTGGCATCCTTGATCCAGCCGTCGACCCTGAGAACATAATCCCTGACCCAGCCGGCTGCTGGTGCCGATTGGGGCGCTTTAAAGCGAAGGGTCAACTCGTCGCCCGGGCCGAAAACCACCAGATGGTCGTCCGCACGGCCCAAGAGATCAAGAACCCCGCCGTACTTCGTGAAGAAGCCCCTTTGTCCCTTCCACGGCGCGCTCGCCGACACGATTCGGTAGTCGTACCATGGGGGCGAGTTCGCGGCTTTGCGGTCGAGTTTGGAAAACCCTCTGAAGTGCAGGTCAGCCTTTGCGATGGCGAGCGCCTGGACGGTCCCAGCAACGGCGTCCGAATGCGCTACGGTAATCGAATCCCAGTAGACCTCCATGTTGGTCGTGATCCGCACCTGGATATGACGGCCAAGGACATCGTCGGGCAGCGGGACCACCAGGGTCTTTCCGATTCCAGGCGGCAGACCCGGCGTTTCGGTGACGAGCCGCCACCGCCCGCCCTCGACCCGAATCTCGATCCGTGGGCCGAACGGAGCCGGCCCGGCTCCTCCACCGATGGCGTACAGCGTATCCCCGTCCATCCAGTTGACCCAGCCTGTCAGGGCAAGGACCGGGCTATCCACTCCCGATGG
>CAYQYP010000296.1:0-3802 GCA_964421755.1 uncultured Acidobacteriota bacterium | reverse complement strand
GGCCGGCGGTCTGGACGCAGCCAACATTCTGAAGCCGGCGCTCGCTCGAGGGGAACTTCGCTGTGTCGGCGCGACTACGCATGACGAGTACCGTGAACGGATCGAAAAGGATCCGGCGCTGGCACGTCGCTTCGAGCAGGTCCTCGTAGAAGAACCGGACGACGAAACGACCATCAACATGCTTCGAGGGATCCGGCAGCGATACGAGGCGCACCATGGCGTCCGGCTTTCCGAGCCAGCGATCGCGGCCGCCGTCAAAATGTCGCGCAGGTACCTGCGCGATCGGTTTCTCCCGGATAAGGCGATCGACGTCATCGACGAGGCCGCGGCCACGCTTCGAATGCAACTCGAGTCGAAACCGGTCAGCATTGACAAGCTCGAGCGTCGGACGATCCGATTGCAGGGCGAGATCGAGGCGCTCAAGAAGGAGGGCGTGCAAACACCCCGGGTGGCGGAGGCGGAAAAGGAACTGCTAGCGGTTAAAAGCGAATTTGAAGCCCTCAACCAGCGGTGGACACGTGAGCGCGATACGATTTCGCGACTGCAGAAGACCCGCAAGGCGATCGATGAGCAACAGGCGGCCCTCGAGACAGCCGAGTCCGCCGGAGACGTAACCAAGGCGGCGGAGATCCGGTACGGGAGCCTGAAATACCTGGAGCAGCAGCTGGCGGACCTTGACAAGGAATGGAGCGAGATCGCCGCGCAGGGAAACATGATTCCCGAGGAAGTTCGCCCCGAGGCCGTCGCCACGGTAGTCGCCCGGCGGGCCAGGATCCCTGTAGCCCGGCTGATGGAATCGGAGCGGGACCGCATGGCCAAGCTGGAGGAACGCCTGGCACAGCGCGTCTACGGCCAGCCGCAAGCCATCGATTGCCTGGCCAACGCGGCGCGGCAGATGCGGACCGATATCAGGCGCAGCAAGAGACCGGCTTCGTTTCTGTTCGTCGGTCCGACGGGGGTCGGCAAGACCGAGACGGCGAAGGCCCTGGCGGAGGCACTTTTTGATGACCAGGACTCTCTGATTCGTATCGATATGGGTGAGTACAAGGAGAGCCATTCTGCATCCGGCCTGATCGGATCCCGGCCCGGGCTGGTCGGCTCGGAACAGGGGGGCTTTCTGACCGAGAAGGTGCGCCGTCAACCCTACTCGATCGTCCTGTTCGACGAGGTGGAGAAGGCGCATCCGGAGATCCTGGACCTCTTGCTCGGCGTTCTCGGCGAAGGCCGGCTCACCGACGCTAAGGGCCGCTTCTGCGATTTCTCGAGCGCCATGGTGATCTTCACCTCGAACCTGGGAGTCCGGGAAGCGAACGACATGACCGATGACCCGGTCGAAAAGGGCAAGATCATCCTGGAAGTGGTCAAGGCAAACCTGCGCCCCGAGCTGTTCAACCGGCTGGACGAGGTGATCACCTTCAACTCGCTCGACCAGGGCATCCTCCAGCAGATCGTCTGCCGAAACATCAATGAGTTGCGAACCAAGCTCTCGGAAGAGCACTCGATCGGGTTGGAAGTCCAGGCAGAGGCGCTCAGTCACCTGGCCGCTGAATCGTACGACCCGGCCTACGGCGCTCGACCGGTCGAAAGGACAGTGCAGCGGATGCTGCTCGCGCCAATAGCCCGGATGATCATTACACGGGAAGTGGAAAAGGGGCAGAAGCTCGTCGTCACTTACAACGAAGCGGAGGGCTTCCGGGTCCAGGCTGCGTCTTGAGCCGGCTCCTCTGCGCGTCAGCGGCCAAGCGTCTCACCTTGGGAGGAGCGCCGGCGAGAAGCCTGCGCTCCTCCCAAGCCTGATTCACCGAGCCAGGCTTTCCACCAGCGCCGTCAGGGGCTTCGAGGAGATGATGAGAATGCCTTGGTCCTCCGTGCTTTCGCGTATGTACACGCACGCCCCGCATAACCACGCGGCGAGTTGATCCGAAGACACCCCTCCAAGCGATTTCTTCTCGAGCAGAGTCATGTAAAGCGGGAAGCCGGTCAGAGCCGGATCCTTGATGGGAGGGAGCAGCGAATCGCGTCCCTTTTGGAGTATCTCGTCCGCGGAGCCAGTCGTCATCATCTGCACGATGGTTCCGAGGCCAAGCATCACATCCCGGGCGTGGTCACGGCTCTCTTCAACGCTCACCTGCATCACCTGGTACATCATTGGTCTTGGCGTCTGCCCTGGGGCCAGCATCCACAATTCCTCGGCTGTCCATAGCGTGGGAGGTTCCCGGTCCGGCCAGACGCCGAGCCCGGGCATGGGGATCCACTTACGCCCGTTTTCGGTCACCTGAGGGGCTCCAACTCCGGATAGCATTGGAACGAGTTGGATAAAGACCTGCGAAGACAGTTTCCACTGTTGGGCGAGCGAACGAGCCACTTCGCCGACCAACTGCCTGAGCAACCGGGCTTCGTCTTCAGGAGCCGGGAACCCTGAGACGGGAATCAAGGCCCCTTCCCACGGAGCGGGCAGCAGCACCGGCTCCCAGGCGACTCTCTGGGACTCTCTCATCGGTCACCCCCAGGGTAATGGAGCCCGTCGATTCGCATCTGTTCCAGGATGCCGGCCACTTCGTCGTCAAGGTCCAGCCTGGTCGCGAGCAGCATGCCCTGGTCGGCAGGGCTCTCGGCGAGGAAGACTTCAAACACCTGCCACCATTTTTCAAACTCTTCGACCGGTGCGGAAAAGAATTCCGCAACCCTCAGCATCGGGAAGATAAAGCGCAACCCTCGAAACTGGGGATCCTTTTCCAAGCCGACGCCAAACAGCTCCCGGCTCTTCTCCTGGAAGCCGTCTGTCAACGCAGAGCCCTTGGCAAGCAGCTTCTCGACGTCTCGGCCTTGGAAAGCCGGGTTTTTGAGTAAGAAGTCCGGAAGCTTCGGAGGCGCGGTTTTCGAGTCGGGCTTCATAAACAGGATCGTCAAGCCGCCGTATCCTAGAAACAATTCACGCTGAAGCTGTGCCGATTTCTCGACGAACCACATCGAATAGTCCGCGACCCATTCATTGAAGTCCCAAGCCTTCTTCTTACTCGCCAGAGCATCCAGCTGATCCTGGCTGGGCGGTTTTGGCAAATTCTGGCCTGGTGAGCGAAAAAGCCCGAGGACAGGGAGGAGATCCGGTGCGTGAAGCAGGAACGGGTCGAGGAGATCCGGGTAAATCGTCTTGTACTGAAGGAAGGTCTCGACACGCAACTTATGTCCGTCGCACAAAACCACGCTCAGCCTGTCGATGAAGGCCATCAGCCACGATTTTTCGCCCGATGGCATTGGAGAACCACGGACGGGAAGCCAGTAGAGCGAGCAGCGTGTCAACTGCTCGGCTGGCAACCACGGTCGCAGCCGCCGGCTGCTTTGATCGATCTCTTGCAGTCGGCTCTTTGGAGGTCGGAACGTCCTGGTTGTATCACCCATGTCTACTCCCACTACAAGCAGTCGTTTGGCCCTACATTGGGGCCGGCATTGGCCTGTACGCCGTTCGCTTCAGGCTTGATGCCACCCAACTGCACTTTTCCACCAAAAAGGTGCAGGTCAATGGGATCATTCGCCGAGAAGAACCCTTTGACATCTATGCCAAGAACGCGGGAGGCAAGCTCGGCGCCGATGCCACTCACGGCCACGCCGCCAACCTCCGCCTTCACGCCAAATGCTCCCACCGATACCCCGACCGTCTGAGCCTGGACGCCTGTAGCGTTCAGATCCACGCCTTTTGTAGCGATGCAGATCGCGTCGGACTCGACGTGGAGCGGTTCGTTTTCCTGCTTGGGGGATGCATGGTTCTCCGTCAGAACCCCGACGTAAACCTCGTTCGTAGCTG
>CAYQYP010000295.1:0-4124 GCA_964421755.1 uncultured Acidobacteriota bacterium | reverse complement strand
ATCGCCTGGGGAATGCGTGCCGCGTATGGGGCAATCGAGCGGGTCGATCTGCAGGGGGACGATCTGGCTTACAGGACGATCGGAAACGGCGCGCCGGCGGGAATTTGCGGCTCCGGCCTCATGGATTTGGCAGCGCTGTGTCGGCGAACCGGGATCATCGACGAAAGCGGGCGAATGCTTGCGGACGATAAGGCCATCGACGTACCCGGTCCCCTGAAGGCCCGGATAGGCGCCCGTGAAACCGGAGCCTTCCTTCGAATTGCCCCTGCGCGTGACGATTCATGGGTCGAGCTGACCCAGAGAGACGTCCGCGAAATCCAACTCGCCAAAGCGGCAATCGCCTCGGGGATTCAAACGGTTCTGCACGAATACGGCGTCCAGCCGGACGAGATCTCCCGGATTTCGATCGCCGGCGCCTTCGGCAACCACATCAGGGGACAGGATGCCGTTGACATCGGCCTGCTCCCCCGTGTCCCGGCAGACCGCATCCATTTTATCGGCAACGCCGCAGCCGCAGGTGCAGAGGCGATCCTGCGTTCCCGGGAGGCGAGGGCAAAAGCCGAACGGCTAGCCAAAATTGTCGACTATGTCGAGGTCGCTGGCCGGCCGGAATTTCAGGATTTGTTTGTCGATTGTCTGCTTTTTCCGTAGAGTCTCATGCGAGTTTCGGGGACACAAAACTTAATTCCTGCGAAAGCTGTGAAGCCAGCGGAAGCGGCTTGGGAATTAAGTATTATGTCCCCGAAACTCCCCGAAACTCTCGTTTACATTTGGGGGAAGTCATGACTCAACCAATACTCGACAGGATTCGCGCAGGACATATTCTGGTCTCGGACGGGGCGATGGGTACTCAACTCCAGCAGCGCGGCATGCCCGCCGGCCACTGCCCCGATGAGTACAACGTGTCCCACCCGGAAGTCGTTCAGGCAATTCACCGGGATTATTACCGGGCTGGCGCGGACGTGGTCAGCACCAACTCGTTTGGGGGCAACCGAGCCCGATTGGCGCGCCACGGCTGTCCCGAACGGGTCGCTGAATTCGCTGCCAAGAGCGTCGAGATCATCAAGGCGGTCTGCCCGCCGGGACGATACATCGCGGGCGATATCGGCCCGACCGGCGAGTTGATGGAGCCCTTCGGCGACCTGACCGAAGACCAGGTATTCAAGATTTATGTCGAACAGTGCGAGGCACTTGCCAAAGCAGGCGTCGACCTCCTGCTGATCGAAACCATGATGGCCATCCAGGAGGCGGTGGTGGCTGTGCGCGCCGCCTGCTCGACCGGGCTGCCTGTCGGCGCCAGCATGACTTTCGAGTCGCGCGGCGATGAATTCAGAACCAGCTGGGGAGTGAGCATTCCTGAGGCGGTGAGCTCGCTGGCGGAGGCCGGTGCAAGCATCATCGGCTCGAACTGCGGACAGGGCTTTGACGAGATGCTCGGAATCGTCAAATGCATGAAGGGCCTCACGCATCTGCCAATCATCGCCCAGGCGAACGCCGGGTTGCCTGAATGGGTCGACGGCCGGCCTGTCTACAAGGAAACTCCCGAAACGGTCGCACCGAAAGCCGCACGCCTGGTCGAAGCGGGTGTGAACATCATCGGCGGATGTTGCGGCACCACCCCGGCGCATATCGCGGAAATCCGCAAGGTGGTGGACGCGCGGAGGTAGGGGAAACCTCGGCGAGGAAAGGACCTCAAGGATACCAAGGACATCAAGGAGAAAGAGCCTTTTCGCTGAGGCCCTTGAGGTCGCGGAGGTCCTTGAGGTTCTTCCCTCGTCCTATAGAAACTCCACCGCCACTCGACTCGGAATTATTCCCGCCTCGAAACCGCGGTCGAGGAACAACTGAACCGCCCGCCGCCCGTCCGGTCCGTAATCCACCGTTCTTCGGTTGACGTACATGCCGACGAACTGGTCTGCCTGATCCGTGGATAGCCCGCGCCCGAACTCCTGAGCATAGTCGAGCGCCGGTTCGCGGTTCGCGAGACTGTATTCGATGCTCTCCCGGAGGATGCGCGACACCTGAGCAATCGTCTCATCCCCCAGATCACGCCTGATGACGTTGCCACCCAGCGGCAACGGCAGGCCTGTTGTCTGCATCCACCACTCGCCGAGATCGACTACCTTGTGAAGATTGTGCTGCTTGAAGGTCAACTGCCCCTCGTGGATGATCAGGCCGGCCTGGTAGTCCCCCGCTTCCACTGCGGGGATGATCTGGTCAAACGGCACCACATGGTATCGGGCACTTGGCTCTAAAAGGCGAAGCGCGAGGAGCGCCGAGGTTCGCAGACCCGGCACCGCCACCACGATCTCGCGCAACTCAGCGTGACCGACCGGCTTGCGGCTCACCACGATCGGGCCGTACCCCTCACCCATGCTCGCTCCACAATTCAACAGCGAGTATTTCTCGTGAAGATAGGCGTAAGCGTGAATGCTGACGGCACTCACCTCGTAAGTCCCCACGCAGGCCGCCTGGTTCAGAGTCTCTATGTCGTGCAACTCGTTTACGAACTCGAAGTCGCCGGTTTCGATCTTCCCCCGCGCCAGCGCGTAGAACATGAACGCGTCGTCACTGTCAGGGCTGTGCGCAACTCGAATTAGTTTCTTTTTCATGGTGTTGCTAGCGAATGTAACAGGAGAACTGACCACTGACAACTGACCGGCTGACGAGCAGACCAGCTGGTCAGCTGACCAGCGAACCGGCGGACGGGCGGACAGCTCCCGACCCTGCCAACCGGGCCGAAAAGCGGCGGATTCTGAACCGCGAATCCGCCCTACGACTGCTCGACATTCGAAACCACTCGGTCGTAGGGCGGATTCGCGGTTCAGAATCCGCCGCTTTACGGCCCGGTTGGCGGGGTCTAAACCAGCTGGTCAACCGGTCAGCTGGTCAGCCTCAAAGCATCCGCCAGGTGCATGATCCGCTCACCTTGGAAACCCTGATACCGGTTCTGCGAATCATACAGCACCGCCCGCAGACCCGCGCTCTGCGCGCCGTGGAAGTCCTCAAGCGGGCTGTCACCGATGTGCAGCGCCTCGGCAGGCGGCACACCAAGCCGCGTGCAAGCCGTCAAGAAAATACCCGGGTCGGGTTTGGCGGTCGCGCAGTGGCTAGACACGACGATAACGTCAAAAAAGCGCGCGATACCGAGCCCTTCGAGCACCGAGGGGAGTCGTGAGTCGAAGTTCGACACAACCGCCAGCCTCACACCGGCTTCGCTCAGTCGGCCGAGCAGATCCACACAACCGCGCTCGAGCATCCAGTGCCTGCAGCTGGAAAACTCTTCGAAGAGGCATTGGAAGAACTCATCAAACCTGGCGAAGGGGCCGTACGGTGCGAAAACCTCGCGCACGAGTTCGCGCCACCAGTCAAACTCCAGAGCGGCAACCCTGTCGGGCGGTTGCTTGCCGAAGGCCAGTGGAGGCCGAGCCCGCAGACAACGCGCGAACGCATCTCCCAGCACCTCTTCGCCGCCCACGGGCGAATCAAACCCGAACCGGCGGGCGGTCTCCAGGTAGACAACTCCTACGGGAACGCGTAGTCGAAATAAGGTTCCAGCCGCGTCAAAGAGGACCGCTTTTACCATGATTCCAATACAATAGAGCGATGAGCAAAGAGCCGATTATCGAGTGCCAAGCCGCCCCGCCGTTCATGAAAAACGGATACATTGTCGCCTGCCCCGATACCCGGCAGGCAGTGTATATCGATCCCGGGGACGAGGCGGACGAGCTGCTTGGCTGGGCAGCGGGTCACGGTCTCGAACTCGCCGCTGTGGCCAACACCCATGGACATCTCGATCATATCTCCGGGATATCGAGAGTCAAACAACGGCTCGATTTGCCGATATACCTTCACCCGGAGGACGAGATGCTCTACAACATGCTGAGCCAGCAGGCCAGCTGGTTCGGGCTCGACTATCCTTCGGCCCCCAAGGTCGATCGGTACTACCGCGACGGTGAGGAGTTTCAGGTCGGAACCCTGACGATCAAGATCATCCATACCCCCGGACACTCACCCGGGAGCGTCTGTCTCGTTGTCAGGAACCACGTCTTCTGCGGAGATCTCATTTTCGCCGGATCCGTCGGGCGAACTGATTTGCCCGGCGGCTCTCACACGACTCTGCT
>CAYQYP010000294.1:0-9438 GCA_964421755.1 uncultured Acidobacteriota bacterium | reverse complement strand
TCTCGCTCGCTTCTCTCGCTCTCGTGCGCGGCTCCATTCGATCTCGCCCTCCGCCGGGAACTCGCCCGTCTATCCGCCTACTAATAGAAGAGGTGACACTGAAAAGGCACTTCGCACTACCGTCGCGACAGGAGTGCGCGGTGCCCGTAACGCATCGACCCGACGCCGTGGTACTTCCTCACCAGGGCTACCTGCCCGATATGGTACGACTCGTGGTGCAGGAGGAAAACCAGAGCCCCAAACAAAGTCGGGTTTTCGACCGGGAAAGACTCGGGGGCGGGGGCATCGAGGGCGTCCGGTTCTAGATTCCGCAGCCGCTCTCTCAGTCTTGGCGTGACGAGCGACCAGGCGTCAAGGATTTCGGAAAGCGGAGGCTCGTGCTGGTAGGCGACCACGGCAGCATAGCTTTGCAGGCTATCACGCAGCTGCGTGGTGCGCGGAACACCGACGAGTTGAGCCAGGTAATCCCGCGCGTCGACCACGTGACAGGCGAGGAAGGCAACGCTGTTGGTGTCCTGGTTGGGCTGTCGTTGCGCCACCTCGTCGGAGACGCCGTCGAGGCAGTTACGGAACAGCTTGGTGTTGAGGTCCAGAAACTGAATCAGCCCTTCGAGTCGTAGGTCCATTGCCATGCTCCCAATTGCGACCCGTTTGTTCCATTGCCGGCAACTGTGCAGGCAGCCGGCAGATCAGCCTAAGACCCTAGTAATCCGTGCGAGGGGCTTTTGTCAACTCTGAGGCGTTCGAAGGGACCGAGTAGGCGCCCAACCTCAAACTACAGGGCTTCGTTGATAATCCGGGCCAATTCCCGCTCCGGATCATCTAATGCTCCGTATCCGATCCAGTGGACCTTGCCTTGCTTATCGATCACGACGTGAGTGGGCGCGCCGCGAACACCATAGTTGATCGCCACTTTTGTCGAGTTAGGGACAACCGTGTATTTGAACGAGGTGTTCGCAAGGAAGCTCCTGAGCTGCTGGGAAGGATCAAGAGCAAACGCGATGAACGCGACGTTCTGGCCTGAGTAACTGTCGACCAGTCGGTTGAGCTTTGGCATCTCCTCGCGGCACGGTGGGCATGCGATGAACCAGAAGTTCAAGACAACGACCTTGCCGCGCATTAAGGCCAGTTCAAGATGCTGACCATCGAGCCCTCGGACCCGAAAAGGAGGAGCCACCGATCCTTGTTTCAGGAGTGCAGTCTGGTCGGGTGTTTGCCCGAGGATCGGCAAGATCGTCAGCCATACCACTAACGCATGGAAAAGAATGGTCAACCGCTTTCTGTTCATACCAGGACCCAGATTATGACTCATTCAGCGCAATAATAACCGCTTCATTCTCACGCAAAAGGAGCGTTGAGCCGATCGGTTGTCCCGCGTCGTCGAGCATGCTCGAAAGCGCTATAAGACCGGACATCGTTCCCAAGTCCACCTCCCTGCGCGAACCGGTGAAGTTCAGGGCAATCAGAAAAGACGTGTTTCCCGCGATCCGTCGATAGGCCACGACTCCGTCCGGGGCCGCGGAAGGCTGATATGCCCCGACGCTCAGCGCGGGTTCCGACCGCCGAAGCATCAAGAGTCGTCGGTAGAGTGCGAGCATGGACCGAGTGTCGGTGCTCGCGCGCTCGACGTTCACCTGCCGGTAGTTGGGATTTACGGGCAACCAGGGTTCCGCGGTGGTGAATCCGGCATTTGGTCCGTCCGTCCACTGCATCGGCGTGCGGACGGGATCGCGCCCTCGACCGGGCTGTCGCCTCGCACGGGTATCGACCATGCGGTCTTCAGGAATATCGGCATCAGACATGCCGATCTCCTCGCCGTAGTAAATCGTCGGGGTTCCGCGCAGAGTGAGCAGTAATACAGCGGCCACGCGCGCCTGCGCGGGGCCGACCCGAGTAACTACGCGCGACTTGTCGTGGTTGCCGAGCACCCAGTTGGGCCAGCCGTCAACAGGCAGCATGCCTTCATATCGATCGATGGCCTGTCCGATCGTTTCAGGATCCCACGGCAGCTGGATCAGCTGAAAGTTGAACGGCAAATGAAGGGCCGACCCGTTGGAACCGTAATATCGCATCGTGCGCTCGATGGGGAGGTAGATTTCACCAATCAGTACCCTGTCCCGGTACTCATCGACGAGGCTCCTCATGCGAGAGATCACCTGAATGACTTCGGGCTGATCGGCGGAGTGGGTCGTCAGCAGGCTCAGGTACGGCGACTGATCAGGCGTGTAAGTTGGATTTGCTGGATTATCGCGGAACAGCGCGTCCTTGATCAGGTGCCAGACCACGTCAATTCGAAAGCCGTCGACGCCCCGGTCGAGCCAGAGGCGCATCACTTCGAGCATTGCCTCCTGAACCTCCGGGTTCCTCCAGTTCAAATCCGGCTGCTCTTTCAGGAAGGCGTGATAGTAGTACTGCCCCGTCGTCTCGTCCCACTCCCACGCGCTGCCGCCGAAGATGCTCAGCCAATTGTTTGGCGGCGCACCACCCGGACCGGGATCTTTCCAAATGTACCAGGAACGCTTGGGGCTCTCGATGGAAGCACGTGATTCGAGGAACCAGGGGTGCCGACTGGATGTGTGATTCGGAACGAGATCAAGCAGCACCCTTAAGCCTTGACGGTGTGCTTCCTCGACCAGGTGATGGAAATCCTTCAGCGTCCCGAAGACCGGGTCGACACTCGTGTAATCGGCGATGTCGTAGCCCCAGTCAGCCATGGGCGATGGAAAGATGGGCGAAAACCATACCGCGTCCACGCCCAGCCACCTGAGGTAATCCAGACGGCCGGCAATTCCGGCCAGATCCCCTCTTCCGTCTGCGTTACTGTCCGCAAAAGAGAGAGGATAGACCTGATAGATCACCCCCTTTTGCCACCAGCGCCAGGAGCCTTGGTCCGCGGACCCTGTCACGGTTCGCCTGTTTGTCAAAGGCCACCAAGGTAAATGGTCTGGCCGGTTATGAAGTCACTCTCCGGCCGGATGAAAAAGTCGATCACGTTGGCCACGTCCGGAGCGGTCCCTTCCCGCTTGATTGCCTGGCGTGCAAAAAGACGCTGGAGCTTCTCCTCGGGTACAGAACGAGTGAGATCGGTGCGTATGACCGAAGGGCCGACCGCGTTTACGGTGATGTTGAACGCTGCCAGTTCTCTCGCCAGAATCTCAGTCAAGCTTACGACTGCAGCCTTCGACGCGGCGTAAAGCGCCTCCCCTTCCAGCTTCCAGGGAACCGCAACGGTCGTCAGATTGACAATCCTTCCGTGGCCTCCTGTCTGCATTATCTTTGCCGCTTCCCGAGTGAACAGGAAGTTGGCGAGCACATTTGTGCGCATGACTTTGTCCGCGGTTTCCACCGGGGTCAGCAGCACGTGGTTCATACTCGCGGTGCCCGCGTTATTGATGAGAACATCCAGTCTGCGCTGGGTGGTCCTGATCCGTGTAAAGAGTTCCCGCACCCCGCCTTCGTCCGCGACATCCAGGCAGGTGTGAAAATAGCGGTCATTTGTGAAATCGCACTGTCCTCGACTGCAGCCGAGGACTGTAAAACCTTTTGAGACATAGTACTCGGCCAGGTATCGTCCGAGACCGCGACTGGTCCCAGTGATCAGCATGACTCTGGTTTCGCTCATATGGAGCTTCCGTTTCTGTCCAGCCGTAGATTGTCTTGCGGGCAGCTACTTCTTCCAGGCACTCATGATCTGGTAAGTCAAAAACCCTTCACCGAACATCCTATCAATCACGTCGCAGGCCCGGACGAAGTCACTCCAGTCCGATTCGGAAATATAACGCAGGATCTCGGCCCGGCGCTCGTGGAGGTTCTTCTTCCACCAGGTCACAGTCGGCCTGCATTGCTCGGTGATATCACGAGTCTCGACTTCCACGAACCCCGCGTGCGCAAGATAAGAACCGTAGGACCCGATGCTTTCCGCCTGTACCTTGCCGAAAACCGATTCTAAGATCGTCAGGTCGTCTCTCCTCTGGTAGACCTCCGGCAGGCCGATCGCTCGCCCCAACATGAGGTCGCACAACAGCAACTGACCCGGATGCCGTTGCAGCCGGTACAGCTCCGACATCAGCGTCGTCTTGTCGCGGATCAGATGGGACGATTCCTGCAGCCAGATAAGGTGAAAAGAACCGTCCGAAAAGCCCGTCGATAGGGCATCCAGGTGCTCGAATCGGACTGTTCCGGCGAGGCTCGCCCTGGTCGCTGATTCCCGGGCGAGATCCACACCTCGGCTGCTGATCGAGATCCCGGTCACTTTATAGCCCCGGCTGGCCGCAAGTCGGAGAGCCGGAGTACCGACGCCGCAACCGACGTCGAGCACGTCAGATCCCGGAGGCAGTGGACTCATGGATGCCATCTGGTCTGTAAGTCTCTGGGTGGCCGCCTCCAGGTCGTCACCTTCTTCAAACCAGCCGTAGTGAAGGTTGCTGCCGAGTACTCGCTGCCAGGCGTCGGTTACCGCGTCGTAGTGCCGGGCAACGCTCGATTCACCGGGCGGTCGGTCAGGCATCTTGTTGCCCCGTTATGAGAGCGGACACGTAAGACACGAGAGACCCAACTGTTCGAAACGGACTGTTTCGCTCGGACAGTGCCTTCTCGTTCGCCAGGCTCACGGATTTACCGAAGTCGTCGGCGATTTGCTGTTCCGTGTTCACGATTAGGGTCACCAGACCGAGAGAGTCAAGCTTTGCGTCCGGCCCATACAGCACCGTGTCTTCTGACTTTGCCAATCGTTCGCTCTCCGGCGCTTGTCGATTAAAAAGATCTATGACGCGGAAGATTGAACCAAGGATCTCCTCACGACTCACCATTTTTGACTCCGACGGTAGCAGGTGCACGGAAATGATCGAATGAATCCCATGAAAGCCATTGTTCGGGCCGTTCCATTATCTGATCGCTCAGCCGGTCCACGCATCTCTGAAGATCATTCTTCAGGTTACGGCTGATCTGGATGGGCGGCTGGACACGTAACCTCTGCCGCGTCCAATCCTCCGGGTCCCTCCACGAAAAATACGGGATCACCGGGGTCCCGCTCAGGTAGGCAAGCTTAAGCAGCCCTACCGGGAAGCAGCACCTGTGTCCGAGAAAGTCTACTTCTTCGCGGTTATCTGCAAGGTGCGGTGGAACATCCATAGCCACGGACACAAAATGGTTCTGGGAGAGGATCCGGTAGATGTCGACAGCCGCCATACTGTTTGCTTCGGCCGGCCCGTTCAAGGCCACTACCACTGGCTCTTGGCCGCTCCTTTGTGTCATCCAGTGGATCTTGACCCGAGCATATGAGCGAAATGCCGCCGGCATAGTCGGATCGTTCGGCGAGCTGTGAATCAGTGGATGGAGCGGATATCCTTTAAGTGCAAGTGCGATTACCGCCGCACAAGTTGACCCGATGTGACCCGAAAATAGAAGTGCGCCTTTTCCTTGCTCGAGTGCTCGGTCCAGATTCTCCAACCCCTCGAAAGTGAAGTAGCGATCGATGTTCGAAGACTTCCAGAAAGGGAAGTAGAACGCTTCAAAGTCCTCCCATACCCAGACATCGAAGGTCTTGCGGGCGGCCGCAGCCCGTTCTGCAGGCGACAGGCGGGTCGTTAGGAGCTCGTTCATGTTGCGGTAGACCAGCGTCCTGTGGAAGTCCTGAACATCGTGAATATGCTTCCCCTGCCACCTCAGGATCGGCGCGGCCCACTTGCGCGGAAAGAGAGCCAAAAACGGCAGGAGGCCGAAAAAGTAAAACCAGTCCGGGACTCGTTTGTAGCGTCGGGTCAAAACGTCCTCATTATAGACGCTGGGTTCAAGCAAGACACGATTTTGCAGTCCGTCCGATGCAGTACTGTTCTAACCGGGCACCGCGGCCGGTGACTAGACCGGGTCACGTTCGGTTCGTGGACCTGTCCGCTTGAGTCGCTCTGTCAGAGGCGGAGCGTCAGCCAGAACGACTTTGACCGGGATCTTGAACGGTTCTAGCTGCGGACGGCAATGGCCCTGCAGCCTTTCGAAGAATTCGGTTCGAGTTTCCGGGGAGACGAGAGTAACCCGGGCACAGACCACCTGCCCCAAGATCAGGTTTGCCTCCCCATAGACGATGGCTTCCGCCACATTTGGCATCTGCCGGATGACATCCTCGACCTCGGCGGGGAATACTTTTTCGCCGCCGACGTTGATGATATCGCTCTTTCGTCCGAGAACACGCAGGTACTCCCCCTCCTGAATGACCTCGTCGCCGGTATCGAACCAGCCATCTTCGGTGATTGGCGACGGCGCATTCAGGTAGCCCAGCATTGCAGCTTCGGACTTGATCTGCAGTATGCCGTCGACGACACGCGTCTGATAGCCTTCGCCTCCTATGCGAAGCCAGAGGGAACCAGGTTCTCGCGACTTCGAACGGAGTGTCCCAACTTCCGTTGTCCCGTATTTCTGCAAGAACCGAACGTTCGGGAACAAGTCAACCAACCGCCGAAGAGTGGTTTCCGGCATGACTTCGGCCCCGTATGTAATCCACCGAAGAGAGCTGAGATCATGCCTCTTGTGGGCTTCACTCAAGAGCAGGAGGTTCAGAAAGCTAGGGGTTGCAGGCAACACTTCAACTCTGTGTCTCTCAATTGTCGCGCAGACGCCGTCAGGGGTCCTCTCCTCCGGGAAAACCAGGCAGCTTCCGTTCGAAAGTGCGTAGAAGAGGGTGTCCAGCCCTCCGATGTGGTCGAACAGAAGAAAGGCCAAGGTCCGATGATCTCGTCGGCGTGTCTCGTACTTTTTGAGCAGGCGTGACGCGTCGAGGACCGTTCCCTTTGGCTTTCCCGTGGATCCGGAAGAAAAGAGAACAAGTCCGGGGTGCCCAGACTCACGCAGCCTGGCATACAGGGGGTGAGTTCCGGTCGTCTCGGTTCCCCGGCAGCAATCGGGTTTTTCATCGCGGAGGTCAACGACCCACTCGGCTTCAGCGATATCCAGAATCTCTCGGAAACGGGAGCCGGAGGTGCCCGCGTACGGAATGACGGTATGGGAAGCGTCCAGTGACGCCAGCAGCCACGCTACGGCAGATACTGGAGAATCTACCCACAAAGCGACGACCGCGCCGGCCGTGACAGATTGCTCCTCAAGACGCTTTTTGCCCTCGGTTATCTGCTGCAGCAGCGATCCATATGAAACCTCGTTATTCCGCCAGATCAACGCCGGCCGGTCGCTGATAGCCGCGAACAACGAAAGGAAATAACGCATTCAGCGTGACAGTTTATCAAACCCCGCAAGCCGGTGAGTCAGGCAGTGGGCGTACTTTTCTCAAGCGAAAGGCAGCTCACCTGCGCACGAGGTGCAGCCGGCTCATCTCCGTCGTCTTGGGTACTGCGGACCTCAAGACGGGGGCGAAGGGTCAACCTGTTTCCGCGACAAGACACAAGCCGCCGGAGCTTATTCCTTTGCCGGCTGGAACCGGATCCCGAGGAATTCAAACTCTCCTTCCGCAAACCCGACAAAGTAACTAATTGGACGGCTCTTCTGAGCAATGCGGACGCCCTTCGGGAGGAACTGAGCAGGGATCTCGTCAACCAGCAAAACTAAGGTACTTCCGCCTTTCCTGATCGTAACAGGAGAGGACAGGAGCACGGTCCGAGAATCGCGGAGTAACAGCAAGTGAGGCGTGACGTGGAAGATGGCGTATTCGGGACAGGTCGTCCCTAACGCGCGAAATACATCCGGTTGCGGGTCGAATGCGGAGTCCGTCCGCGAGGCCAGAAGGGGAGCAGTGATGACGAGCGTTCGGGTGGCTGGGTGAGACCGGATGATCTCGGTCATACTGGCGATCTTGAGGTCGTTTTGCCGGATTACCTGGGCACTGTACTGACTGACGAAAGCGTTCATCCTCGGCGCATCACTTTGAAGGGGCACTCCCATCCGACTATGAAGGGGAGCCAAGAAGAGAAAAGGCAAGCCGTGCACCAGGAGCGCGCCTGTAAGGGCCGCCAACCCGGCAACCTTGGCCCAGCCTCTCATGCTTAGCACCTGAACCCAAAGGCGACCAGTCAAGACGTACACAATCGGTATTAAGACGAGCAGGTATCCGGATTGACCCAGGTGGATGAAAACGAATACCAGGAGCGGCGGCGCTACCCAAAAGGCGATGAACGCAAGGCCCGCGAGCAGCCGTCCCCTCTGGAACAGGTCTCGAAAGAGAAGGCACGCGCCCCCCAGGGCGGCAGCCAACATGAGGTTGCAGGAAGCGAACATAAGGTCAATGATCGCAGCCGTCTGCTGTCGCACTGGACCGATCCCTGCGAAAGGCATGGAAGTTCCCCGGGCGGCGGATTCAGCGAGTCCCCCCGCCGCCTTGAGAAACTCAAAGAACCCACCAGACAGGGCAACAAGTGGTATCAGCCATACCAGAATCGACACGACGAGCAGCAAGAAGGCGTTCAGGCCAAGCCGGTATCGTTTTTTCAGAATGGAGGGGAAAAAGACAAGCGGAGCGAGCAGCAAGGCTACGGAGGGCCGCACCCCCGCCAGCAACCCGAGCGCGACCGCCGCATGATACTGAAGACGGGGATTCTGGAGGGCGGCATAGCTCAAACCGCCCACCGCGAGGGTGGCGAAGGCATCCACTGTGTAAGTGAGCGCGGTTTCGCGGTAATACCAAAATAGCGGGTTCAATAGGAACCCCAGTCCGGAAAGGAAAGCGGCCCAGTGCACCCTCCATATGAAGAACCCCATCGCGTAAAGCGCGAGCACTGCCCCGAGCGCGAAGACCCAAGTCACGGTCAACACGGAAAGATGCGGTGACTCGATCGTCCAGTTGGTGATCCGGGCAAGCCCGATAAACAAGGGGTACCCAGGTGGGTGCGGCTGGTGCATCGGCGGCGAGAAATGCCGCACACCGAGGACGAACTGAGATGCGTCCCAATTGATCGGGAAGTGGCTGCGAAAAGGGATTGTAGTGACGAAAAAAAACAAAACGAGCAGAAGCGGGAAATATCGAAGCTGTCTCAAAAGCGAGCCAATGTGCACGAGGCGTGTCCCCGGCAAGGATTCTAAAGGAGCCGAGCGGTAAGGGACAAGCGAGGCAAGTAAGACGATTACGCCTTCGGCCTGGCGACAAAGAACACGAAATCGCTTTCAAACTCGCCGGCCTTCAAGAGCGCCTCTTCGATTCCAAGAACCATTTGGACCAAGGAGACTCCGTTCGGATCTTCGTCCTGGAAGTTATGGGCGATTCCGGAAAACAAGAACTGAAACAGGTTTCCGCCCAAGTCCCGCTTCTCCAGGATCTCAAAGCGATCACTGACGATCCGGAGAATCTGGTCTGAGTGGATCGATTCGGACGGATCGCGGGCTTCGACTTCTTGCTGCGTCGGGAATCCTACCGCACTAGCAGTAGTGAAAGCGTCTGGAGTGTCAAGCGTGTCCTGGTCGGCGGTCTGACGGGTTCCGAAGAATGCGGACCAGGGCGATCGC
>CAYQYP010000293.1:0-5473 GCA_964421755.1 uncultured Acidobacteriota bacterium | reverse complement strand
CGGTTCTTGCCACCCGCTTTTACCCGGTACATGGCCGCATCCGCCGCATTGAGAAGGGGCAACATGCTGTTCCCGTCCTTAGGGTAGATGCTGATCCCGATGCTGATCTTTGCCTGAATCGGGTTGCCCTCGAACTTGATGGCGCGCGCCATCGAATGGACGACTTTACGCGCGACCCGGCTCGCATCCTGAGTGTCCGTGATGTCGGCCAGCAGCAGAACAAACTCGTCGCCTCCCAGCCTGGCCACCGTGTCGCTTTCGCGGACACACAGCGCAAGGCGCCTGGCTACGGTTCGGAGCACGGTGTCGCCCACAGAATGACCGTAGCGGTCGTTGATCGTCTTGAAGTCATCCAGGTCGGCGTAGAGCAGGGCGACCGACTTACCGTACCTCTTCGCCCGGGCCAACGCCTGGCTGCACCGGTCGGAAAACAGCAGGCGGTTGGGTATGCCGGTCAGGGTGTCGTGGAGTGCCAGATGCTCGATCTTCTTCTCGGCCTGTTTGCGCGTGGTGATATCGATGTGTGAAACCACCCCTCCGCCCAGACCGTCCACGAGGGGAGTCACACTCATGATGTACCAGTTCTCGCCACTGCCGGTTCTGAAGGGATATTCTTCTTCGTAGCGTGCCAGGTGCCCTTCCAGGACGGCGGTCAGCCCTTCCACAAGGTTCTGGCCGAGGACCGGGTCGGCCACGGTCGCCTTCAGGCATGCAAGATAGTTGCTCCCGACCTCCATCTGGTTGATTACGTTCTCGCGGGCAAATTCGGTCCACGCCCGATTGCAGTCCACGATGACACCGGAGCTGTCCAGCAGGGCAATTCGTGCGGTCAATGACTCGAGGAGCCCGGTGAGCACCTGCTTCTGCTGCTGCAGTCGCGACTCCGCCTTGATGCGCTCCTCGAGCTCCGCGGAGGCCTGGTCCCGCATCTTCAGGTAATCCTGGATCCGATGGGTCAGGTCAGTGACGTCCTGCACGGAAAAAAGCGCGTAGAAACTGCTCTGGTCCGCTGATCTCACGGCCGAAACGATCGTGTGCTGGAAACGGATCTTTCCGGCCCGGGTTGTCACGGGCAGGAGGTAAGCATGCAGCTGCGAGGAGAAAATCGTCGGCGGCCCCCCCTCGAACACGCTCTCGAGACGGATCCTGAGCAACGGCTTCTGGAGAGTGGAAAAGCAGTCATCGAAGTTCCGGCCTACGATGGCATCCCGGGCGATCTTGGTCCATTGCTCCAGACAACGATTCCAGAACAGGATCGTGTAGTCTTTGCGGAGCACAAAGATGCCGATCGGGACGTGGTCGAGGATCCCGAACTTGGATTCTACGTAAGCCTGCTCATCCATCGGCACCTCAAAGACCCGTCAGGCCTCATCCGGTACCATCTTGCTGATGAGGGACAAAAGCGTGTCAAAAGCACCGACCTCGAATACGATGACGATGTCGCCCTCGATCAGCACCTGCCTGATCGTGAAGTGGGTCTGCGCCAACAAAACGGTGGCTTCCGGCGATGTCGCCTTCGACAGCACGAGATTCTCGAACCTGCCTTCTTCAAACGTGGGCGGGGAGTAGTCGATCGTTTCTTCCAGGATGTTGCCGATTGACCCCATCACACCGTTCAGAACGATGTTGCCAACTTCCTGCAAGGTGCCGATTCTGAGCATGTCGAGATCGGCGCCATGGACGGGATCGCCGTCCAAGAGCACCGAAACGAGGGCAGAAGCGCTGCGGGATGTGAAGACCAGTGCGGAGGTGCCGCGAAAACGGCCCGAGAAGCCCATCTCGACGGCCGCCATCTCTTCGGAAGCGAGCTTCTGCGTCTGGACGACCAGTTCGTTGGCCGACAAGATCCTGACGTCGGGCACCTGGAGGTCGATATGGTATCTGAGCATGCGGTTGAGCATGCCGACCGACCGCCCAACGCCAATGTTGATCAACTCCTTGAGAATATCAATCTGGTAGGGACTGATCTCCATCGTGGTCTATTGAAGAAAGTTGAGCAGGACGCCCCTCAGCTCGTCTCTGTTGAGCGGCTTGTTTAGAAACGCGGTTGCCCCGAGTTCCAGGCACTTTTGCCGCGTCGTCTGCTGGATATCAGCGGTGAAGATGAAAATCGGTATTTGCGAACCGTTCCTGCGCAGCGTATCCAGCGTCTCGAATCCGCTGCACTCGGGCATGATCAAATCGAGGATCATGGCGTCCGGGCTGTCGGAGGTCGCCTTTTCGAGCGCTACTCGGCCATTCTCCGCCTCCAGCACGCAGTGGCCTGCTTCCTTCAGCAACTTCCCAACCGCGTGACGCTGAAACATCGAATCATCGACAACCAGAATCTTGGCCACCTCAAGCTCCACGACCTAAAGCATCGGGCACCCTGCGCCGATACATAGTCGCACATGATAACAGTCATTTAGCGCTTGTAAAGAGGGATTCTGGCCCAGCGAGCCTGCCGGAGGACCGGGTAACGGCGACGGAGCGGGAAACGGTCGCCGGATTCCGAGTGGACCAAAATGTCAGAGGTGCTTCTGATAATGTGCTCGTTCGTTACGTATCAGGAGTCGATGTATGCCCACCAAGTCGGGAGCGGAACTGGACCGGTTGACCAAGGTCGCCGAGAGGCTGTTCATTCTCTATTCGAAAGGCGTTCGGTTCTCCGTCAACGACAAAGGTAACCTGGGCCTGGAATACATTTCGTCATACCGGCTCGAGGACGGAGACCGCGACTTTCTTGAGCTCCATCTCGACCGAGTCCTCTTTCTTCTGCCCTTCTGGCGGGTCAAACTGTTTCACTCCATGATAACGCGCGAGGACATGGAATTCCTCGAGTCCTGCAACATTAACCTCGACCTCTCCGAAGACTCGGAGCTCCGCACCCCGGTGGCTCTGCCTCCATTCGAGCGAGCCAGCTAATCCGATTGCGGATGGCGGATTTCGGATTGCGGATTTGCGAAGTCCGGATGTCGGATTGCGTCTCTCTTGCGTCTCTAGCGTTGGTCCGACTTCCAAGTCGGACATCCTGATCGGCCTCCGGGCACGATGCAGCCGGTAGCGAGCGCCACAGAACCGCAAACGGACTGTTTTTCGCGAAGTGCGCGGATGGTTCAATCCGAAATCCGCAATCCGCAATCCGAAATCTAGTGTGCGGTCGCCGTTTCTTCGGGCTCGATCACCGTCTGAAACATCACGGACTGACCGCTGGTTTCAACGTACAGGCTGTCGCGTTTTCGCGGCGGAGTATCGGGGGACTTGCCGTGACTGATGGTGAAGGAACCCGGCAATGAGAAGCTTATGCGCATGGTCTTCCCCGGATAGCGGACCAGGAACGACGCTGTGCGTTCAAATACGGCCGACTGGACGCCGGTCCAGTTGGCAAAGCTCTCTGCCCGTCCGCGGGCGAAGTCCGGCTGCGCGCGAAACGCGTGCGGCACCTCGACCTCTCCCTGGAGGTGCACCACCAGGCCGATTTTGCCTGCTGTCGCGGCCTCGACTTTCACCTGGTCCACGAGGCTGATGCCTCGGATCGATAGCTCTCGCGTCACTTTTACGCCCTGGCGGTACTTATCCTGTGAGGCGGCTATGACTGCATTCTCCGGGTCATACTTGTCCAACCGGCCAGGATTCCACGATTCCTGGCCCTGGCCGTCGATCAGCGGGACATTGTGCGCCAGGCCTGTCGTAAAGTACCCCCTGTGAAGCGGAGACCCGTAGCCTACGGTCCCGGGGTCGTGGGTCACATCCGTCTCGCCATGGAAGGCCTCGAAGTTAAGCGCTTCCGCCTGGGCGTGCGACCGGTCGAGCTGGCCATAGTGGAAGTACACCTGCCAGGGGCCCTTGCGCAGGATGGCCATCCGGCTGGATTCGAGGTTTCGGCTGACGGGCTCAGGCAGAGCAGCAGGCGATGCGGCAGGTGGCGGATCAAGCAGGGTGTCCCAGTTCGTGTTTCGAGTTGCCTGTTCGACACCCCAGGGGGTGGGAAAGAGCCTGTAGCAGGCGCTCAGGAGCTCAAGATTGGGCGCACGGCCCGGTCCACCCGTCGTGTCTGCCGGGTTCGGTAATTGTCCAGTCGGAAAACGGATAGGAATCGGCGAAAGCATCAGGTTTTCGACGACCGACATCTCCCACTGGAGCTCGGCGCCGCGTCCTTCTTGAGCGGCATACAGGAAGAACGGGTAGAGTCCGCGGACAACGTAGGCGTTGTAACCGAGCGACTGCTCGAACCAAAAGTAGTCCGAGGTGACGCCCTCTTCGAGCTGGCTGCGGATTCCGAAAGGGCCACTTATCGCTTTCTCCCAAAGTTCCCGATCGCGCGAATAGAGAGCGACGTGCCCGATCGCCGACCGCTGCCAGCAGGCGATATTGTGGATCCGGGTGAACGATTCCTGGAGCAGTTGCGCTTCCGGTTCGAACAGTTGCCGAGCCCAGAGGGCCTTCCGGTCGGCTTTCGGGTAGTCGTCCAGAAATCGCGCGGTATTGACCAGGCGGATCAGGTTAACCGCTTCGTCGAGGCTCTGGTGCATCAGCCGTGCCCTTCCCTTCTCGGTCTGAAGCGGCCACCGCGAGTAGTTTGTGGCGTAGAAATCGAGTTGCGCGGCTGCCCAGCGCGCGTACTTCTCTTCCCCGGTCAGACGGAACAGCATGGCAGCCTCTGCCATCGTGCCGCTGTGTCGGGAACGAAAGCTGTAGACCCATGCCCGATGAAGCTTCTCGGTGAGCTGCACCTGACGCCCCGACCGGCTCGCAAGCGTGTTCTCACCTGGTTCGTCAGGTGTCCAGACAAGGAAGTTGCCGTCTTCCGGATCCACGAAATCGTGCCACCAGCCAGCAACCCAATCGACGCGATCCCGACGTTTGGCAATCCAGTCGTCGGTCTCCTGCCGTGTCCGCTGGAGCCACCTTTGCCACCTCGCGTCCTGCGCAACTCGTTTTCGGGCGCCTTCCCAGTCTTCTCGCGGCTGTCGCAGCGGAGAACCGGACGTCTGGATCTTCAGCTCGGAAAAGGCCGCCGCCGGGTCGGGCTTGGGGAAACGGGCCGATAGCATGACGAAACCAAGGATAAAGAGGATCTTGACGCCATTGAAGAGCATACGAAGAAGTTAAGCCAGGGGGACGGAAAAGGCAAAGGGCCAGCGGGCAGCGGGCAGACGGCAGCGGGCAGCGGGCAGTAGGCAGAAGGCAAGGGGGCGAAGGGCCAGCGGGGCGGAAGGAGGAAGGGCGAAAAGGGGAAAGCCGTGGACCGGTTCGGTCGATCGCCTCAATGTTTCTCCCTTTGCCCCTTTGCCCCTTTGCCCGCTGCTTTCTGCCCGCTGCCCGCTGCCCTTGAAACTCGTCGACGCCAAACGTATCTTTTGGTTATACTGTTTTGGTATCTCGAAAGCGCGCACCCGTAGCTCAGCTGGATAGAGCACTGGTCTACGAAACCAGTGGTCGCCCGTTCGAATCGGGCCGGGTGCGCCACCTCAACTTGGTTCTCAGGGCTCAC
>CAYQYP010000292.1:0-3420 GCA_964421755.1 uncultured Acidobacteriota bacterium | reverse complement strand
AGGACTGGATCATCAAGCATCTGCCTTTCCCCCGCAAGGAAACCCGCCTCCCGGTCATCCTCACTGCCGCCCAGGTCTCGGCCCTGCTTGCGGCGATCGCCAATCCCCGCCACCGCATGTTCTTTACCACCATCTATGCCACCGGGCTTCGCCTGTCCGAGGCCCGGTGCCTGGAAGTCGCCGATATTGACTCCGCCCGCATGACCGTGCGCGTACGCCAGGGCAAGGGCCGCAAGGACCGCTACGTCATGCTCTCGCCCAAGCTCCTCGAACTCCTGCGCCAGTACTGGAAGGCTTACCGCCCGGCCCGGCTGCTCTTTCCGGGTCTCAATCCCGAGCGTGCCCTGGCCGAGCGCACCCTCCAGGAGGCTTTGCGGGAGGCGCGCCAGAAAGCGGGCTTAAGCCCCCAGGTCACGGCTCATACCTTGAGGCACTGTTTTGCGAGCCATCTGCTCCAGGCCGGCGTCAATGTGCGGGTCATTCAGCTTTTGCTCGGGCACGCCTCTTTGAAGACCACCGCCCGCTACACCCACGTCGCCGACACCGCCCTGGCCCAGACGGTCAGCCCCCTGGACCTTCTCCCGTGAGCGCCATGGCCCGCCCCGCTCACGAAATCGCCGAGGTTATCCGCCTCCATGGCCAGGAGTTTCTCCGCGTCTGGGGAACCCAGCTCTCGACCGCCCAGAAGCTCGTCTTGCGCGCCCTTGTGCGCTGCCGCACCGCCGCCCTGGGTGGACACCTGGAGCGCTGCGACAATCCGGCCTGTGGGCACCAGCGCCCCGCCTACAACTCCTGCCGCAACCGCCACTGTCCCAAATGCGGCGGCCAGGCCCAGGCCCGCTGGGTCCAGGCGCGGCTGAACCGCCTGCTCCCCGTCCCTTACTTCCACGTCGTCTTCACTCTGCCCCAGGGCCTGCGCGAGCTGGCCCTCCAGAACCAGAGATTGCTCTACAACCTCCTCTTTCGCGCCGCCGCAGGGACGCTTCGCTCGGTCGCCGACAACCCCAGACATCTCGGGGCCCGCATCGGCTTCTTCGCGGTCCTTCACACCTGGGGCCAGACCCTGGTTCACCATCCCCACTTGCACTGCGTCGTCCCCGGCGGCGGCCTCTCCCCGGACGGGCGATCCTGGGTCCCGGCCCGCCCGCTCCGGAACGGCACGCGCTTCTGCCTCCCGGTTCGGGTCCTCGGCGCCCGCTTTCGCCGTCTTTTCCTGGAAGATCTGATCGAGCTGTTCCGGCAGGGCCGCCTGGAGTTTCACGGCGCCCTTCAGAGCCTGTCTCAACCCGCCGCTTTTCGCCGCTGGCTGGGGCAACTGGCCGTGCGCGACTGGGTCGTCAACGCCCAGGCCCCCATGGCGCAACCCGCACAGGTGGTCGAGTATCTGGGCCGCTACACTCACCGGGTCGCGATCTCCAATCACCGCCTGCTCGGCATGGATGATGGCGCCGTCAGTTTCAGCTGGAAGGACTACCGCGCCGACGGCCAGATCAAAACCCTGCGCCTGGACGCCGCCGAGTTCCTGCGCCGCTTCCTCCTGCACGTCCTCCCGCGCGGCTTCGTCCGTATCCGCTACTTCGGGTTCTTCGCCAACCGCCGGGGAGAAAGCGGGATTGAGCAGGTTCGCCGCCTCCTGGAAGTCACTCCGGCCGAGTTGCTGCTTCCGGTCCCGCCGGCTCGCCCCGACACCCTCGAGCGGCGACTCGCCCCCACCTGCCCCGACATCTGCCCGGTCTGCCGCCGCGGTCACATGCTCCGCGCCGAGATCCTGCCCGCGCTCCTGGCGCGCTCCCCGCCCTCCGGGCCTGACGCCTGGAACTCGATTCCCTGACTCGACTGTCTTGATGGACGGTGTTCTGGTGGTTTGTCTATCCAGACAAAAAGGCAGGAATTTAGAGACCGCCACAAGCATCGCGCGACCGGCGGCGGCGACTCCGGCCGCTCAACGACTCCCGCAAAATCCCCCATCCGCCGCCGTTGCCGCAGCTTTCACCCTGACTCGGCGCCCCGCGGGAGACCGCTTTCAATTCAATCTCCATACCCCCGCGGTTCAGTCCAACAAATTCTTGGCGACCGGTCGCCGGCTCGGCTTCCGCTCCTCCCCACAGTTATCTGCCGCGACCGCTCTGCCAAGAATCCTCTTCGTTAGACGGCGCTGGCTTCAACGCTTGTGATGCGGGAGCTTGATCTCCCGCCTCTTCGGGCCCCGTCCATCCCACTGCAGATATGAAAGCAGGTCAACTCCTTTCCACTGGACCTCATCGCAAGAGGCGCAAGAAGCCACCTTCGTCAGGAACCGCTCCAAGTCGAAGGCTGGTCGGCTCCGCTGCTCAAGAACTTCTTTGATGGAGAAAACATAGAGGCCGTCGCACCAATTGAAGGCAACCAGGCCGTTATCCTTGCTGTAAACGAAGGTGGTGTCTCCAGTGGCACCGAGTTCCCAAATGAAAAGCTCGTGTCCGGATTTCAAATCGGAAACGGCCAGGATGGTGCTTGCCCCGCCCTCTCCATCGCCGCTGTACGCAAGAAATACGCGGTCATGATCGACGATGGCAAAACCTTGGAACGTCCGATCGGGTAGTCGCTTTATGACCCGCATCTGGCCCTCATCTCGGTAGACCAAGGAATCGCCCACTACCTCCAAGGATGGTTTCGCCGGTAGTCCAGCTGCCACCTGACCTACGAACAAGGCAAAAGCGAGAGCTGGAATTCGGACAGCCATCATGATCACCTCGATTGCACAGAGCCGTCTAACGGCAATAAGTTCAGCGGGCGGCCCCAGCCGAGCAGTTGGCCCGAGCCACCAGCCGCGTTCTTACCTCATTATTAACAGTGGTCGCCATGCCGGGGCCGCTCCGCTGCAACGCCGGGGTTGGCGGCTGGACCGTGCCCCGGAGGCCGCGTGAGCAGTGCGCCCCACGTTGGCAAGCCTCCGGATTTGGGAACAACTACTCAGGTTTTCGATCTTCGTCGGCTCGCGGCTTCCTCACCTGTTTAAGGAATCGTCTTTCGCAGGCGCCAAAATTCTCAAAGTTGGTCTGTGCTTCAGCGAGGGTAACCCGATTAGCCCCACCGGCGTCGGTCGGCTCGATTGCCTGGATAGGGTCGTCCTCCCAAAAACAGACAGGACAGACCTCGTAGTGTCCGCCGGGTTCATCCAATGTTCGATAGCCGCAGCACGGACAGAAGCTGGATTTCGATTTGTCCTTCATTTTGACGCGCGCCATTGGTCTTCGCCGCCTAACGGCGATAAGTTCAGCGGGCGGCCCGGCCGAGCAGTTGGCTCGTGCCACCAGCCGCGCTTTCAACCTCTTGGTTCCGAACGAGCCGCTACTTGGGCCGCTCCGCTGCAACGCGGGGTTGGCGGCTGGAGCCGCGACCTGAGGAGGAGTGCCGCCTCTCTGTGCCGCAGTCAAAAGC
>CAYQYP010000291.1:0-25778 GCA_964421755.1 uncultured Acidobacteriota bacterium | reverse complement strand
TAGAGCCGATCGACGAGGCCGGGATCCGTCAACCGAGGGCGGTCCGCGCCAGTTGCAAAGAACCGCAACAGGCGAGTGACCATGCGTCGGCTGCCTGAGGGTCGCCCAACGGCGGGGGGGGAGGCCTGACCCTCGGACTCCGGACTTTTTGCGGGAACTTCTTTCATAGGCCGCACCATTCCGCCTGTTTCCGTGAGAACCGTGGGGCCTAATTTACACGTGTGCTCCTTGACAAGCAAATCCGCTTTGGCATAGCTTCGGCCGGTATAAAAGCAAGCTATCCTCAGAAAGAGTCGCGGTTTCTTGTTTTTGCCGTGAAACGTTTGGCAGGGAGGTAAGTCATGATGCTCGGGTTGCTCATTTTGATGTGGTTCGCGGTTTTGCCGCCCATACAGCCGGACGACGTCGTACCCGTCGTCACGACCGCTACGGTGCCCAACGATCCCGACGATCCGGCGATTTATATCCATCCGACCGATCCCGCCAAGAGTCTTATCCTCGGCACGAATAAGGTCCGTGCGCCCCAGGGTGCCCTCGTGGTGTTCGGGCTCGACGGCAAGATTCGCCAAACGATCGACAACCTCGATAGGCCGAACAATGTGGACGTGGAGTACGGCCTTGTACTGGGCGGCCAGCCCACTGACATAGCAGTGCTTACCGAGCGCCTTCAACACCGCCTGCGGGTGTTCGCGATCGGGGCGGATGGGATGCTGTCGGATGTCGGCTCGGCGACGGCATTGAAGGTCCTCGAGGGTCGTCAAGGCGAGGCTGCGGAACCGATGGGAATCAGTCTTTACAAGCGGGCCCGTGACGGCGCGGTGTTCGCCATTGTTGCCCCCAAGACCGGCCCGGCTCAAGGTTACCTGTGGCAGTACCGACTGCTGGACGACGGCTCAGGCAAAGTGAAGGCCGAGAAGGTCCGGGAATTCGGCACCTTCAGTGGAGGCGAGGGCGAAATCGAGGCCGTCGCTGTGGATGACGCGCTGGGTTATGTTTACTACGCCGACGAAGCCGACGGCATTCACAAGTACCACGCGGACCCGGACCATCCCCAGGCTGCCGTCGAGCTGGCTCGGTTTGGGACCGAGGGGTTCCAGGCGGACCGGGAAGGCATCGCCATATACGCGCGTGCGGACGGCACCGGCTACATCCTCTGCACAGATCAACTTGATGGCAGCAGCCAATACCGCATCTTCCGGCGTGAAGGCGCGCCCGGCAATCCACATGACCACTCCGAGGTGGTGAAAGTGGTGCGTGGTGGCGCGGATGGCACCGACGGCCTGGAGGTTACCTCCAAAGCCGCGGGAGCCAACTTCCCCAATGGGCTGATGGTCGCTATGAACAGCGGGCCCCGCAATTTCCTGGTATTTCGCTGGGAGGATGTCGCAAACGCCGGGCCCGTCAAGCTAAAGAGCGGCCGGTAATCGGGCAGCCGCGCGCTCCACGATAGGATGTCTTCCAGAGTTTCATAATGGGTCAGGGACGAGCCGGAATCACGTCGAGGAAACAGAGGGTTTTCGCAGGCAGTTCAAACTGTACTTCCCCCTTCCCCGGCTGCATTACGAAAGATCCCTCCGAGATCTTTCCGTCTCCGCTTTTCAGGATCCATGAATATTGTCCGGGGACGAGAAGCTGGAGGCGGGCGGCCATCGGCCGGGGAGCGTCGCCGAAGTGGTACAGCTCCGCACTGAAGCGACCCGGACTATTGGTCACCACGAGGGCGGCAATATCACGAGGCGAGGTGAGCCAGCGGACACCGTTGAGCGGAAACGATCCCATGACCTGGCTTGGATCTCCGGTCACGGCAGCGTACAGAGGGAGGGACCTGAAATCCACGATCTTCGGGTCGTTTTTGCCGGGCAGCATCTGGTCGGAACGGCTGAAGAGAGAGCTGAAGCTCAGCACCCGATCGGTGTAGCGCACTTCGCTCGTGTAGCCGGCCCAGTTCACGCGAAGTGACGCGGCCGCCCGCTCCAGCGCGGCAACCAGGTTGGTGCGGTCACCGCCCGCCCCAGCCGAAAATTCGGGCAAGTCGCGCTCCAGCACGTCGTCGAACTCGGAGCTTCCCGTCAGCAGCTTGTACTTCGCCAGAGTCCCGGCAAGGTCGTCAAGATTCCGGGCCGCCCAGAGGCTGGTTCCTGGCGCGGGAGCCGGCAGTCCGGCAGGTTGTCGGAGCCACACCCGGCGGATGTCCGCCATGGAACGGAGCGGCTGAAGGTACCGATCCTCCCTGGTTAGGTGCCTCGAAAGCAGGAGGGCATCGGCGATCTCGGCCACCGCTTCAGGGAAGACGTAGTAGTACCACATCCGATCAGGCTCGCGGATGAGCGCCCACCAGTTCCCTGTCTCGCCCGAGAGACGTCCATCGGGCCAATGGATCGCGTTCGGCAGGACCCCGGCGGGTTTGCCATCCCGGCCCGCCGCCGAGGCTTCGACCCAGGTATCCAGCCATTCGGTGACGAGCTTGCCGACGGTCGGGTCCCCGGTGCGTTGCCAGAACACCAGCAGCGGTTGGATGGCCCGCACGTTGGCCGGAGTGTCGTACGCGAAGACCGAGTCCGGCGAGACGGCTTCGGAGCTGAAGTGGAAGCTGCGAAATTGCCGGCGACCCTGATTGTTGGTGCCAGTCCAGCCGCCGAAAAGCTCTTGGAGGCGGCGCGCCCGCCGGATTGACGCTTCATCCTCGGGAGCGAGCAACATCAGTGGGGTGATGGTGTCGGCCGAATCTTCAGCCGTATGTTCGACGTCATCGAGCTTGCTCGTGTAGCCACTCGCCATGTGGGGAGCGCCCAGCAGCGCGTTCGAGAGCCGTTCCTGGGCGCGAATAAACTTGGGCTCGTCGAAACCGAGGAGGACAGGCGCCCACCACCTCCACATCTCGCAGTCGTCATTCCAGCCGCCACCGTAGCTGTTGTCCTTCCTCTCCCGGTTGTCGATCCACCAGCTGACGATATCGGACAGCCTTTCGAGGCACTCCCGTTCGAGCACGGCCCATTTCGGCGCGTCTGCGGGAGCAGGAAGAGCCTTTTCCCAAGCGATCGGCTCTCCCAGGTACATACGGCAAAGACGGTTCTGGGGGAACGCCTGACCAGCCAGAGAGAACGCCTTCCGAGCCTCGTCGAAAAAGCTTCGTCGACGCTTGTCGTCGTTGCGTACCCCTCCGTATTCCAAAGCGGCCCACGTGATCATCCGTCCCCGGTAAAACTCGGCCAGAGGGAACAGGGGAGAATCGGCTGCGACGGCGAACGGGGCTCGGAAGTTCTGGAGAATGGGCTGATCCCACCAGTTTTCCAGGCGTGGGTCGTCGAGCCACCGCTCGGTGAAGCGGGTCAGCGCCTCGGCCTCCCTCCGCAGCGAAGGCTCAAGACCGGGCAGAGCGCATAGCTGTCGCAGCAGGACGAGTCGCTCCCGGTCGTCCTCCGTGTTCCCGGCCTTTTGGATCAGTTCTTCCTGCTGAGCGTTCGGAGCCGCTGCCGTGGACAAGCCAATCACCCAGAAGAAGGCCATTGCTGCGGTCAGGCGCATAGTGAGACGCATTTGCCGTAGTTATCACCGAGCCAGAGGAGGATCAAGTTAAAAGCAAAGGACCTCAAAGAACCTCAAAGACACCAGGAAGACAACGGCAAGGTTCTTCTCATTCTTGGTGTCCTTGGTGTCCTCGAGGTCCTTTCTGGGAACGAAGCTACGCTTGACAGTTGAGCAGCGCCCAGAAATAATCCGGCACTTCACCGAGGAGACCTTCAGCCATGAAAGCTGCGGTTTTGACGCGTCCTCAGGAATTGAAAATCGAAGAACGTGCGCAATCTCAGGTTGGGCCTGACGACGTCCTCATCAGGGTTCATACCTGCGGGGTGTGCGGCACCGACAGTCGGCTTTTCCACGGCGAACACACGGTCACCTTTCCGGTCGTCCCCGGCCACGAGTTTTCCGGGACGATCGAGGAACTTGGCGTGCAGGTCCGACACCTGAAGGTCGGCGACCCCGTGACGATCGACCCCAATATCGTCTGCCGGGTCTGTACCTTTTGTCGCCGCGGCGACATCCAACTGTGCGAACGGCTGACGGCAATCGGCGTGAATCGGGACGGAGGATTTGCCGAGTACTGCCTGGCCCCAGCCGAACAGGCGTATCGTCTGCCGGACGGATTGGCGCTGGAGGCCGGCGCCTTTGCGGAGCCACTCGCATGTTGTCTCCATGGGCTGGATCGCGCCCGGTTTTCGCCCGGAGCGAAAGTTCTGATAGTCGGAGGGGGTTCGATCGGTCAGCTGATGCTCCAGCTGGTCAGACGGGGCGGGGCCTCGACAGTGGCAGTGAGTGAACCTAACGGGTATCGCCGTCAAATGGCTGTCGACCTCGGGGCAGACATGGCAGTCGATCCATCCGGGCCGGACGCCGCCGCGGCCCTGCGTGATGCAACCGACGGGGGCGCAGACCTGACGATAGAGTGTGCGGGCCACGAAAAGGCCGTCGAGCAGGCGGTCCAGGCGGCGCGCCGGGGAGGAATCGTGCTGCTGTTCGGAGTCTCGGGGCCCGAGGCGCAGGCTCGTATCCGGCCATATGACATTTTCTTGCGGGAACTGACGCTCGTAGGTTCGTTCATTAACCCGTTTACGCACCAGCGGGCCATCCAGGCCCTTGCGGCTGGACAAGTAGACCCGTGCCGGATTGTCAGCCACCGCTTCGCGGTCGACCAGACTGCTGAAGCACTGCGAGTCAGCCGGAGCCCGGAGGCGCTGAAAGTCCTGGTGCAGCCGTGAACTTAGCCCCTATTCTCGAGCGCGGCCCGGCGAGCTTCTCAGAGCCGCACACGCAGCGAGGGTGTTGAAAATGTTCACGTTTCTGTGAACAGGCTATGGGACGGTGCGAGCCTCGCGTGGATGCGAGATCGAATGGAGCCGCGCACGACAGCGAGAGAAGCGAGCGAGTAAGCGGACCACCTGACTCGCTCCACTGCTTCCTGTTTTAAGGTCCCGACTTAGCGGATGATTGGTGGTCCGCTTACTCTCGCTCACTGCCGTTCGCTTTCGTGCGCGGCTCCATTCGATCCCGCCTCCGCACGACATCAGCCCATAACAAGTCCGACAATTCCTGTGGGCCGAATGCGCTTTCCAACCTTTTTCAACACCCTCGGAGCGAGCACATGACTAACACCGGACCATCACCCGTTTTCTATCGACGTGTCGGTTCTACGGACCTGAAACGGAAGGGGCAACAGTCGTCAGATATAAGGGTTTCTGTCCCAAAGGCCCAATGTAGATCCTCGACGAACGGTCAGCGCATCCGACTTCCGACGGACCAATACTTCAAACGGCATTGTTCCGCCGCCATCAGCGAAAGCGTTGCCTGGGAACTCCGTCTTTGACCTGAAGGTAACCTTGATGAGTCCGTTCACGACTTCGACGGTCGGTGTCTCGATGTACTCCGAAGGCTCATGAGTCGACCCAAATGGGCTGTAGACCATAAGAACGGAGTCAACAAGAGTGTCGCGTTGGACCGGCCTGGTGACGACTTGAATATCCCAGTCTGTGGTATTGACCCCCGCCGGGAGGTTCAATCTCAGGAAAAAGGAAGTCGAGTCCCCCCCGTCAACGAGGTATTCCTTTTTAGGAGGGGCGGCGAACGGGTTGACGAACTCGTTCACACTGGTCCACCATCGCCGAACGGATCCGTCCTCGTTTGTCCAATACAGTTGGGTACCCCAAACGCTCAGTGTCAGTGGGGCCGAGCCTTCGCCCTCGTTATTCTGACCCTTCCCGGCCACGTCCGGCGAGTCCTTTTGGCAGAAGGCTCCCTGGTCCCAGTTCTCTTCGGGGATCACGTTGTCGGCGGCAGTGACGCTGATTGTGGTCGTTGTACCAGTGCTGGTGCTCAGCGAGCTCGCCTTGAAAAGCGTGGTACTCGGTTTTCGCATCGTCCAGGTGGCCGACTTCGGAGTGACTCCAACGAGGAATTCCGCAGTTGATGTTTTCGTTTCCCCCTGAGCCAGCGACAGCTCTGCGGGATTCAGCTGGACCCTGGCGCTAGCGGCTTCGGCCTCGTCTTCGCAATCGCACTCGGGATCAAGAAAGATCTCGAATCCGCCAAAGTCTCCAACCAGGGCGAGGTTGCTGGCCGCCAGAAGCGCCAGGAGCAAGAAGAGCCGGAGGTTGTTGCGTTTCATTACTGTAACTCCGCGCTGGTTACGAAAGCAGTGAAGAAATCGACCTGCAAACCGCTTGAAGAGCCCCGGTTTTGACTCGACAGGGTGTTTCCCGCCATGCTGACCAGACTGCCCGCCTGTGGTAAGACCAGGGGCAGTCCGGTGAACGTCCATTCCAGTTTCAACCGGTCCGTAAGCAGCTGAGGTCCTACAGGCGGTTCCAGTTGCCGGAAAGTCACTCCCAGACCCGGAAGGTTCTCCGAAGGGAGGGCATCCGGGAAACGCTGCAATTTCATTTCCCCGAATGCCTCGGTATATCCTTCCTGGATCACATCAACGATGACTTCAGTCGCAGACACGGTCTTTACCTTCAGCGCGTAGGTGTCGGACCCGTACTTTCCGGTACCGATACTCGAGCCCACCGCGAGGCCAGAGAAATTCGCCGTGACATCGAAGAAGCCCACCTGGAACCAGGCAATGGAGAACTGGCGTGCGGCCTGCTCAAACGAAAAGGAGAAGTTTGCAGATGCCCCGCCCTTGGTGGTGTCTGGACGCGCCCGGAACACAGGAGCGAAATTCATGCGACTCTCGTACTTGTTGCCCGGTCCGGAGCCGTTGTCGACCTGGATGCTCTTCAGGTCCAGGTAGCCCCTGGTGGGATCCGAGCCCGTAATCAGTGGCACTTTGGCCGTCCAACCTTCAGGGCCGGATGCCGGGATCACCGGGTAGGCGTACTGGGTAGTCTGGTACGTGGACGTGTCGTATTGCTCGAAATTGAACTGAACCAGGGGATTCGATCCGAACTGGGTCCCCTCGAGACGGATGGTCACGCCGGGCCGCACGAAGATGGGGAAGACTCTCAGAAGATTCGCCTGGGTGGCGGAAGCCGCCTTGAAGGTCAGCTGTTCGGTGGTTCGCCTGACCAGTCGGCTCTCTCGATTGGGGTCGATCGAGACCGACGTAAACTCGGTCGTCACCGCCGCAGCAGTGGTCGGGGACGCCGGTACCGTTACAATCCCCGGCGCAAGCCAGAATTCGGTTTCAAGAGCCGAACCGACGTAGGTATAAGGCTTTTTATCGAAAAAGCGAAGCTCAACGGCCAGGTTCCTCGTCGCCTCGCCATTCAGTTCCCCTTCGCCTACGAGGGCAGTCCCGTCGGGGCTGTGCTCGACAAGATCGAAGATCAGGCTCCCAAACTCCCGTGCCACCAATTCGTAGGTCCGACTTTCGTCGTCTCGAATGAAGTTGCCGAACCCGATCAGGTCTCCGGCCTGGATCCCCGTCGCATTGAATCCAAGGGCCGGTGCGCTGACGGTCACGTTTTCCAGGGCAAAATCGTTGCCGTTTTGGAGAAGTCGCCAAGAGAGAGTTGGGGAAACGGTGCCGGCCAGATCCTGGGCGAACCGCATGGCAGAAGTCGGCCCGAACCCGTATCGCTTCTGGAAAAAGGGCATCGACGTGAGTTTGGTACCAGCCTGGCGGAGACTCAACACCGAGACATATTGATTGGCGCTGACGTCGATTCGCCCGTCGAATTCGTCGATTCCCGCGACCGCCGGAAAGAGTTCCGTGAGGAACTGCGCGTTGTGCTGGAAATTCTTGAGAGTGACATCCACCGCAGCTTTGTAGGAGTTGTTCCGATCGTAGAGGGTCAGCCGCACCCGATTCTCGCCGGCCAGATCGGCCGGAATGGGGTAAGCGAGCGCGATGCCGGTGTTGTAGACATCAAGGCTGTCCGCGATGATCGAGACGGTTTTTTGGAGGGGTGTCGTCCCGACGCCGACCTCGGTATCGAGGGCGCCCTGACTGTTGTAGAGGGAAAACAAGCCCGTCCCGGTGATCGGTTGATCCATGCTGACGACCGCGAATCCGGTCTGCAGGGCGCCGGTCCCGCTGGTCAGGAAGCGCGTGACCGCATTGGGTGCAAGGGAGAAAGTGAACTTGGAGGCCCTGCTGCCGCCGATGGTCACCATCATCTCTTCGCCCGTGGAGAGGTAGAACTCAACGGTTCCAGTGCTGGCAGCCGCGAGATTGTTCAGCAAAATCACCGAAGACTTGATCGACAAACCACCTGCCGAGCCATCGCCGATATGGGCGAGGGCGATCTTCGTCCAGGAGGTTCCGGCTGCAGGTTTCCTCACCATGGGCATGGAAGTCAGTTGCTCGCCGGTTTCACGCAACGTGACCCCGTGGAACTCGCGGGCCGAGGTGAGCACGACCGACCCCTCGAATTCCTGGATTCCCGAAACGCCGTTAAATGTCTCGTCCAGGTACTGTGCCCAGTGTCCCCAAGCCGGAAGATTCACCTGCCTGGTTGCCTTGGGCACTCCGTTCCGGTCGATCAACTGAAGTTGAACGTCCACGCCGACGGTGCCGGGATTCGCCAATGCCACGCCCGTGCGGCTCTGGCCGGCCATGTCGGCGAACAGCATGAACTCCGTCCCGACCGGGGACTCCTCAACGCCGACGTCGCTGTAGACTCGGCCGGTGCTATCCCGAATCCCGAATGTGGCCGTGCCCGAAATCGGTTGTTCCGAATGCACGTGCGCCCAACCGACCTTGACGTCACCGGTCCCGGAGGTGCGGAAGCGCGCGGTCCGCGAGGAGCCCAAAGTGAAAGGGAAGGAGCTTGCGGAAAGGCCGTTGATTGTCACGACCAGTGGGATTCCGTTGTTGTCGAAAAACTCGATCGTACCGCGTGTGGAATGCGCTGTCTGATTGATCAGTACCAGCGTGGTTTGGAAGAACTTCTCCGTTCCCGGAATCTGCCCGTCACCCACCTGTGCGAAGACCAGCCCGGTTCCGAGGTCGACGACCGACAGATCCGGCTTCGGGAAGGATCCTGGCGCATCGGAGATCTTGGCGTTGCGCAGCCAACCTCCGTTGCCTTGCCTGGCCTCGGCGATCCGCCGGATTTCTTCGGCCTTGGCTGGGTCGTGCTGCAGATAACGATACACGAGCTCAGGAGGCAGGTTCGACCTCCCGGCAACAAGGAACAACGCCAAGAGAGTGAATACGAGACCAGGGAACAGGCGGGAAAAGGAGGAACGACGCATAGTGTCAACACTCCTTACCGTTGAGAAGAGATCAGTCGCTAAACTAGAATGTCGCCGGTGACGATTCAAGCGACATCATGCGTCACGCAGTTATGTCGCACACTTGGAGTTGCTTAGCGATCGCCGGGATGCGTTTCGATTGAAAATTTTTCCGGTAGTCCGCGCTGCATAAGAGAGGAGAACCGAGTGAGGGAGACAATCGTCCGCTTGGTCACCGAGGCCGGCTTCCCGTCTTGGATTGTCCCGAACTATTGGTTCATGCTGACCCTCGCGATAGTGATCGGGTCCACGACAGCGCTGGCGGCAGCTCGGCGCACCAAATCGGACGCCCCGGTGTCCGACCTTCTGTTTTTCGGGATACCGGGTCTCTTCGTCGGGGCCAAGCTGTTTTACGGGCTGCAATACTGGAGCTTCTGGTCTATGCGAAATGTGTTGCAACCCGCAGGCTTTTCTCTTTACGGGGGCCTCTTCGGATTGCTCGTTACCTGGCTGGTCTACTACAGGATCCGCCGGTTTTCCTTTCGAGCATTTCTCGACTGCATAGCACCCGCCCTGGCGATCGGCCTCTTCGTGGGACGGATCGGTTGTTTTCTCGCAGGCTGCAACGGAGGGGCGGTGTCCGGCCTTCCCTGGGCTGTTCGGTTTCCTCCCGGGACATCGTCTTTCGAAAGTCAAGTAGCCCTCGGGTACATCCCAGCCGAAGCGGCGGAAGCCCTTCCGGCTCATCCCACCCAGATCTACGAGTCCCTCTTTGGGCTCGTCACATTCTTCCTGCTCTGGAGGATCCTACGCAGTCGGCGCTGGGCAGGCGAAGTGTTCATCACCGGGATGATCTGGTATTCGGCCTACCGGTTCCCGTCCGAGTGGCTTCGCATCGACGGCGGCGGGTATCGGCCATTCGGGATATTCACCTTCTCCCAGTTCGTCGCACTTCTCGTCCTCACTTCGGCATTGATCTGCTACTTCTACTTCTCGAAGGATGAAGGGACAGAGCAAACGGCACGGGTTGAGAAGTAGGGCGCTGAGCCAAACGCTGAGAAACGTGCGGCGGTTTCGACCGGTTCACTAACCAGTTGACGGCACAATCGCGATTGACCGGCCCTTTTGGCGGCGAATACAATCCGAAGACGGGCAGACAGACATCCAGGGGTTTCGGGGGCCATTCGTATGCCGGAATCGCAACGATTGAGACTGTGGCGCGACCAGATCGAAACCGAGCTGACGGAGAACATCATTCCTTTTTGGCAGGAGCGTACCGTTGACGATGAGCATGGTGGCTTCCACGGTCGGATTTCCAACGACCTGAAGATTGACAAACAAGCGGGAAAAGGCCTTATTTTGAACACCCGAATCCTCTGGACCTTTTCCCGCCTGTACCAGGCCTACCCGAACCCCGATTACCGTTCGCTCGCCGACCGGGCTTTTGCCTATCTGGACAGGCGTTTCTGGGACCAGGACAACGGAGGCTTCTACTGGATGGTCGACTATCGCGGCAACCCGACCGTTCGGCAGAAGAAGACTTACGGTCAGGCTTTTGCAGTCTACGCCTTGTCTGAATACTACCGGGTGTTTGCTGTCCCGGAAGCGCTGGAGCGGGCTGAAGCCGTGTACGGTCTCCTCGAAACACACAGCCGCGACCCGCAAAATACGGGCTACCTCGAGACTTTCGAACAGGACTGGAGCGTGGCGCAGGACCAACGGCTCAGTGAAGTGGACATGGACGAAAAAAAGTCCATGAACACGCACCTGCACCTCCTGGAGGGCTACGCAAATCTGCTCGCCGTCGGCCAGGACGAGCGCGTACGGCTGAGTCTGCGTGAGTTGTTCACCATATTCCTCGGTCATATCATTGATCCCGAGACACACCATTTCCGCCCCTTCTTCACGGAGCAATGGGAACCGCGATCCGGGCACGTCTCATTCGGGCACGACATCGAGGGCAGCTGGCTGCTGTGCGAAGCGGCCCACATTCTCGGTGACAAGGAACTGATTGGCCTGGTAGAGGACACGGCGGTCCGGATGGCACACGCAGTACTCCGCGAGGGCCTGGACGCCGACGGCGGGCTGTTCTACGAGGGAGACGGGTCAAAGATCACCGACACCGACAAGCACTGGTGGCCACAGGCCGAGGCCATGGTAGGATTCCTGAACGCCTGCCAATTGACTCGCGAATCGAGTTTCCTGGCAGCCGCCCAGGCGTCGTGGAATTTCATCAGCACCCACATCGTCGACACGGTTCACGGCGAGTGGTTCTGGAAGGTAACCCGGGAAGGCGTTGTGGCTGACGATAAATCCAAGGTAGATCCATGGAAGGGTCCATACCATAACGGTCGAGCGTGCCTGGAAGCGATGAACCGCATCGACCAGCTGACCGGCTGACCGGCTCACCTGCTGACCAGCTGACCGGCTGACAAGCGAACAGATTCCCGAGTGCTGTCGCAGGGTTCGTTTTAGCAACGTCGTCATGGCAGAAAATCTCAACCGAGCGGAGAAAAGCAAAGATGCATCCAAGACTGCGGACCCTCATGAAGGAACAAGCCGAGCTGCTCACCCGAAAAAACGTGAAGATTCAGCCCGGGAACGGCATCTACGACCGTTACCAATATCCGGTTGTCACTGCCGCCCATACTCCCATACTGTGGCGCTATGACCTGAATCACACCACGAACCCGTTCATGATGGAGCGGATGGGGATCAACGCCACGTTCAACGCTGGAGCTGTTGAGCTGAACGGGAGAATTCACGTGCTTGTACGAGTCGAAGGCACAGACAGGAAATCGTTCCTGGCAGTAGCGGAGAGCAAGTCCGGCGTCGACGAGTTCAGATTCTGGGACCAGCCGATCCTCATGCCCGAAACCGACGATCCGGATACCAACATCTACGACATCCGCGTGGTGAAGCACGAAGACGGCTGGATCTACGGCACCTTTTGCACCGAGCGAAAGGACCCAAAAACGCCCACCTGGGACACATCATCCGCGGTCGCCCAGTGCGGAATCGCTCGAACCAGGGACCTGCAGAACTGGGAACGCCTCCCCGACCTGAAGACCAAATCGCCCCAGCAAAGAAACGTGGTCCTCCACCCGGAATTCGTTGACGGGAAGTACGCTTTCTATACCAGGCCGCAAGACGAGTTCATCCAGGCCGGAAAGGGAGGGGGCATCGGATGGGGGCTAGCCCCCAGCATGGAGAACGCCGTGATCGACGACGAGACGGTGATCGACGAGCGCGTCTATCATACGATCAAGGAAGTGAAGAACGGGCTCGGCCCCGCGCCGATCAAGACCGAACAAGGCTGGCTCCACCTCGCCCACGGAGTCCGCAACACGGCCGCCGGTCTCCGGTACGTTCTCTACATGTTCCTGGCGCGGCTCGACGAGCCGTGGACAATCACTCACCGCCCGGGCGGTTACTTCATTGCCCCGGAAGGCGACGAGCGCGTCGGAGACGTCTCCAACGTGGCGTTCAGTAACGGATGGGTGGCCCGACCGACCGGCGAAGTTCTCATTTACTACGCGTCGTCGGACACCCGGCTGCATGTCGCAACCAGCACGGTCAGCCGGCTGCTTGACTACGTCCTAAACACGCCACCAGATGGCTTGCGGTCCCACGCGACCGTACAGCAGCGAATCGACCTCATCCGTCGCAACATCGAGTATCTGAACCAACAGTGAGACCTGACTATGGACTTCCAACTGAACCCGATCGAGGCGCGAATTCTGGGGTCGCTGATAGAGAAGCAAATGGCGACCCCGGACTATTACCCGCTGACGCTCAACGCCCTGACGGCCGCCTGCAACCAGCTCACCAGCCGCGATCCGATCATGTCGTTGGATGAAAAGGCCGTGGTTCGCGGACTGGACACCTTGCGCGACAAGCGGCTCGTGTGGACTGTCACTGCCGCCGGCAGCCGTGTGCCCAAGTATGAGCACCGGCTTGGCGAGATCATCCCGCTGAGTCCACCGGAGCAGGCCACCGTCTGCGTGCTGCTGCTGCGCGGGCCGCAGACGATCGGTGAAATCCGAGCCCGGACGGAGCGCCTGTGCCACATATCCACCTTGGACGAGGCGGCCGCGGTCCTGGAGACGCTCGCCGGACGGGAGGATCCCCTCCTCGTCCGACTCCCCGTTTTGCCCGGGTCTAAGGAGCCGCGGTATGCACATCTGTTGTCGGGCCCGCCGGAAATCGACGAAAGACCAGCCGAAGTGCCGGCAGAGCGGGCACGGTTGGCGGTCCAGACCGAGGATCACAGGATCGAAGAGTTGGAAGGAAAGGTCGAGGAGCTACGGGGGGAACTGGAGAGACTGCGGGTTCAATTCGCAGACTTCAGGAAGCAGTTTGAGTAGAACGATCGGACGGATCGGACCGATCGGTCGGATCCGCCGGATCGAAGCCGCACCGGCCAGGACAATCAGACCGGGAATTCTTCCAGCTTCACGGGGCGGGATATTTCGCCCGACCGATCGGCCGCCAAGACCACTCGGTGAGTTTCAAAAGCGATGTCGAAGTTCGTCAGCGGCATCTCGGTATCCTGGTGCACCGCGTCGATGAACGCCTTGAATTGTGGCAGGTAGGGATGGTCCGTGACATCTCCAGAGTCGATCAGGCTGGTCTCCAAAACACTCCATCGATTCTTGGTCAAACCCGGAAGGCGGCTGCTGTAGATTCGATTGTCGAGGAGGCTCCCTTCGCTCCCAACCAGGTGGATGTGGAAATAGTAAGGCTGCAGGCAGTCGATCACCGAAGCGACTTTGCCGATTTTCCCGTCAGCGAATTTCAGGAGGGTCACTGTCGTCGTCGGGTACTCGTACGGTTCAAAAACTGCATTCTTCGACGCAGAGATACAGGTCGTCACTTCGAGGACGTCCGAATCCATGAACCAGAGCAGGCCGTCGAGCGCGTGGCATCCAGCGGTGAGCAAAGAACTGCCACCGAACTCCTTCTTGACGTTCCAGGGAAACTGGCGGTACCAAGGTCCGATCCCGTGATAGTAGTCGACCTCGGCGTAGTGCAGTTCGCCCAGGAGGCCCTGGTCGATACATGAGCGGATCAACGTGAAATGCTGGCTGAACCTGCACTCGAAACACACGCAAACCCGCACACCGGAGCGTGCAATCGCCTGCCTGACGGCGAGCAGGTCGTCGTAGTTCAGCGCGATCGGTTTCTCAATGATCAGGTGCTTACCGACCTCGGCGGCCTCGATCGCCTGCTGGGCGTGATACGGGTGAGGCGTGCAGATGTCGATGATGTCGATCTCCGGGTCCGCCAGCATCTCGGAATAGCCCGAATAACTCTTCACGGGTATTCCAAAAGCTTCAGCCAGCTTGTTCTCATCGAGCTTCCGGCGAGAGCAGATTGCCCTGACCGCTACGCCTTCGATCTTCTTGAAGGTTTCGATGTGTGCTCCCGCCACCCATCCAAGTCCGACGATTCCGATCTTGAGTTCGCGCATGTTCCCTTCAATTGCCGCAATGGCGCACGAAGTCATCAACCGGGCCGAAAAGCGGCGGATTCTGAAATGCGAATCCGCCCTACGACTGAATGCTTACGCGCGGCGAGCGGTCGTAGGGCGGATTCGCATTTCAGAATCCGCCGCTTTTCGGCCCGGTTGGCAACCTCGCATCCGCATCAGAGTTCTCTAGGAGGCCCGCCGGAACGGGTCGTTCTTCAGCCGGTAGAGCATTTCACCGGCTTTTGGAACGTAGAGTATCCCCTCGTCCTCACGGTCCTTCCACTGCTCGACGTTGATTGAATCAGGATCCCGGTAACCGAGATTGATCTCCCGGCAAATCTCCGGCGAAATCCGGGTGGCGAGAACGACGTTGACTCTTGGCGCCTCGATGCAGTTCTCGAATGTCCCGATCCCCTTGACGTGGGTGGAGTGAGCCATGACCCCACCGGGAATGTCGCGGAAGCGATCCATCTGTTTCAGGAAGTAGTCGCGGACGTGGTACCCGATTTTGCGAATCGTGGTTCCGTGGGTCACGGACACTTCCTCGATGTGGGGGGCGTAGATGGTCAACTCACCGCCGTCGGCCACCACCGGCTCCATCTTGTACATGCATTTGCCGCCCGTCCAGAGGTCGTCATACATCCGTGGAGCTCGCGAGAGGATCTGTTTGAACGGTTTGTCTACGTAGATCGTGTGAAGCTTGTCGGACAGCGCAGCGGCGCCGCAGAACGCTTCCTCGGGCGAACCGATGTAGAGCCCTGCAAGCCCCGTTCCTTTGACAACGAGGCTCAGACAAAGCCTCTGCATGGGAAGCAATGCGGCGGCGCGATCGACCACCTGCCTGACCGGTGTGTTGATCGTCCCGATGATCACTGGGTTCGTAATCAAAGCACCCAGCCAGTGAAACATGTCGATGATCTCCTGACCGGCGATACCCGGGAACAGATACTTGTTGCCTCCCGAGAAGCCAACCACTTCGTGAGGGAAAGTCGGTCCGACTATGATCAGGACATCGTAGTCATAAACCATCTTGTTGATCGTCACATCGACCGGTTGCCGCATCAGCCCGAGCGAGATGACGGCCACATCATCTTCAGAAATTGTGCCTACCCGTCGCAGCTGCCTGGGGTCTTTCCAGTGATGATTGAAGAACCGCGCCCTGGGATAGCGCGTGCGGCGCTCGTCATGTGTGATGCCAACCCGCTCGTTGATCTGATCATCGGTCATGGGCGGATGCGTGCCCAGCGCCACCAGGAAATCCAGGTTTTGAACGCGGTTAGCGAGGTGCTGGTAAATCACCCGAAACATGATGTCGATCGGAGCCGTGCGCGAATGATCGGGTATGATGAAAAGCAGACGCTTTCCGTCCAGGCCGGCCTTCTCGAAGGCCTCGCCGCACAGATCGGAAATCTGCTTCTCGGTCAGAAACTCTCGTTCGGATCCCCTGGCAGCTAACATCGGTAACACCTCAGTACAATTTCGATTCCTTGCTCATTGTAGCCGACCGGCTAACCAGCTGACCAGCTGACCGGCTCACCGCCTCATCAGTGCGCAGTGGCCGCAGTGGGCAGTGGGCAGTGCGTAGTGCGCAGTGGCCTTACAGGTTCGCCAGCCAGCCGCCATCCACGTAGATGATCTGGCCTGTCACAAAGTCCGATGCCGCGGAGGCCAGGAAAACGGCTGCCCCCGTGAGCTCGGAGGGGGCGGCCCAGCGCCCCATGGGGGTCCGGCTCTTCACCCACTGGTCGAATTCGACGTCTTCTTTGAGAGGCTGCGTCAGCTCAGTCGCGACGTAGCCGGGGCCGATGGCATTAACGTTAATCCGGTAAGGAGCCCACTCAACCGCCAGGGCCTTCGTCAACTGCCGGATTCCTCCCTTGCTGGCCGCATATGCCGGTATCTTCTGGCGGGCAGCCTCGGAGAGCAGTGAAGCGATGTTGATGATCTTCCCTGGGCGTTCTTTCCTGATCAATTCCCTGGCCATGCTCTGCGCCAGAACGAACGGAGCCGTGAGATTCACGTCAAGAACCCGCCTCCATTCGCTCAGAGGGTAATCGACCGCGGGAACGCGGTAGTTGATTCCAGCGACATTGACGAGGATATCGATTACCGCGCCGCCAGCGACGATACGGGAGAAGAGCGCGGGAATGTCCTCGATAGCGGAGATGTCGAACGGATAAACATCTGCGGTCCTGCGTTCTTGCCGGATCTCGCACGCTACCCGTTCGAGAGCTTCGCGTCCGCGCGCCACCAGCGCCAGATTCGCCCCCGCGCGTGCGAACGCCAGTGCGATTTCGCGGCCTATTCCACGACTGGCGCCGGTCACCAAGGCTGTGCGTCCTTCAAGACTAAACATCTATTGGGTATCTCCGGAATTCGGGAGTTTCGGGGACATAATACTTAATTCCCTCGCCGTTCGCAGCCTCATGCGTCGGCGGAGGAATTAAGTTTTGTGTCCCCGAAACTCGCTTCTTCCGCAGAGAATTCGGGGACACAAAACTTAATTCCTTTGCTGACGGACAGGGCACTCATACGTGGACAGAATTAAGTATTATGTCCCCGAATTCTCGGACCTACGCCCGAGCCAGCACTGACAGGATCTCCTGGTGAATCAACCCGTTGCTGAACACAATTTCAGGGCTGTTCGGCCGAGCTGGATTCCCCTGAAAATCCGTGATCATCCCGCCGGCCTCCTGCACCAACAGGAACCCGGCCGCAAGGTCCCAGACCTGAAGGTCGACTTCCCAAACCGCATCATATCGACCGCAGGCCACGTGGGCCAAATCCCGGGCGGCCGCGCCCGCCCGCCGGACGCCCGAGGCACGGGTCATGAATTCGTTGAAAAAGTGCAGATTCCTTTTGAGGGATTCCGTGTTGTACGAAAAGCCGGTACCCAGAAGCGAGTCCTCGAGCGTCGCGCGCCTGGAAACGTGCATCGCCTTGCCATTCCGCCAGGCACCCGCTCCGACGACCGCCCAGAACATCTCGTCGGGCAGCGGATCATAGATCACCCCTGCGGCCACGGCGCCTTCGTACTCCAACGCGATCGAAACGCAGAAGGCGGGGTATCCGTGGGCGTAGTTCGTGGTCCCATCAAGCGGGTCGATGATCCAGCGGAACGGCGACTTACCGTCGTTGGCGCCTGTTTCTTCAGATAGGATCGCGTGTTCCGGAAAGGCGGCGTGGATGCGGCGGAGGATTGCCTCTTCGGACTTCAGATCGATTTCTGTAACAAAGTTGATGTAGCCCTTTTGGGAAACCTGAAACTCCCCCTCAAAATTCTCTCTCAGGATACGTCCGGACTCGCGGGCGGCATCCTGCGCGACGGCCAGCATCGGCTCAAAGGACAGGGATTTCATCGGTTTGCAGTCGGCTGCGCCTCTGCGCGATCGCAGAGGCGCACAGCCAAGTAAGGCTACTGCCAACTGCGCACTGCCCACTGCCGGCGTTGGCACTGCCGAGTGGCTGGTACGCAGTGGACCCTCGCCCTTAAACGGTGTAAGTCGAAGCGGAGACCTTCCCGCCGCGGCCAGTCCAGTTGGTGTGGAAGAACTGCCCGCGCGGTTTGTCTGTCCGCTCGTACGTGTGGGCTCCAAAGTAATCCCTTTGCGCCTGGAGCAGATTCGCGGGCAGCCACGCATGCCGATAGCCGTCATAGAATGCCAGGCCCGTCGACATTGCGGGAACCGGGACTCCCATAACCGCCGCTTTTGCAATCACATGGCGCCAGCTCCCCTGCCGTTCGTCGATGGCTGTCTTGAAGAAGTCATCGAGCAACAGGTTGTTCAGTTCCGGGTTCTTGTCATAGGCATCCCGGATTTTCCCGAGGAACCGGCTGCGGATAATGCAGCCGCCTCTCCACATGAGCGCGATCCCGCCGTAGTTCAGGTTCCACTTGTACTCCTTCGCCGCTTCACGCAAGAGCATATACCCTTGGGCGTAAGAGATGATCTTTGAGGCGTACAGAGCCTTGCGAATGTCGTCCACAAAGGCCTTCTTGTCGCCGTCAAATTTGACGCACGGACCGCCCAGCAGCTTCGAAGCTGCAACGCGCTCGCTCTTCAGCGCAGACAGACACCGGGAGAAGACAGCTTCGCCGACAAGTGTCATTGGAACGCCGAGATCAAGAGCCGAAACTCCCGTCCACTTGCCCGTCCCCTTCTGGCCGGCGGTGTCCAGGATGTAGTCGACGACGTACTTCCCTTCCTCGTCCTTGGTCCCCAGGATGTCGCGCGTGATTTCGATCAGGTAGGAATCCAGCTCGCCCTTGTTCCATTCTGTGAAAACCTGGTGCATTTCTTCGTTGGAAAGGCTGAGGACCTCCTTCATCAGATGGTAGGCCTCGTTGATCAGCTGCATGTCGCCGTACTCGATTCCGTTGTGGACCATCTTTACATAGTGGCCCGCTCCGTCTTCGCCAACCCAGTCGCAGCAAGGTTCTCCCTCGGGCGTTTTGGCGCATACCGATTGGAAGATTTCCTTCACGTGCGGCCACGCGGCCGGGGAGCCCCCAGGCATCATTGAAGGACCGCGCCGGGCACCCTCTTCGCCGCCCGACACTCCCGTTCCAATATAGAGCAGCCCCTTCGATTCCACGTATTTGGCCCGCCGGATGGTGTCCGGGAAGTGCGAGTTGCCGCCGTCAATGATGATGTCGCCCTTCTCCAGGTGCGGCAGCAGTGCCTCGATGAAGTCGTCAACGGCCTGGCCCGCCTTGACAAGCAGGAAAACGCGGCGCGGCCGCTTCAGCGAGGCGACCAGTTCTTCGATCGAGTGGGTACCGACGACCTTCGTCCCCTTGGCTTCGTTGGCCAGGAAGTCGTCCACTTTCGACACGGTGCGGTTAAACACGGCCACGACAAAGCCATGGTCGTTCATATTCAGAACCAGGTTCTGGCCCATGACCGCGAGGCCGATCAAGCCGATGTCCGCCTTAGCATTATTATTACCAGACATTTCTCCTTACCTCCCGGGACCGAGTAGGTCCGAATGTAGAATATGGTTTCACGGTTCAGGGTTAAACGGTTGAACGGTTCAGGGTTAAACGGTTGAACGGTTCAGGGTTAAACGGTTGAACGGTTTAGGGTTAAACGGTTGAACGGTTCCAAGTTGAACGGCTCATGTAAACCTCTCACCTAAACCGTGTAACTGTGAACCCGTCAACCCTCTAACCGTGAACCGTGCAACCGTGAACCGTGTAACCGTGAACCGTGTAACCGTGAACCGTGCAACCGTGAACCGTGTAACCGTGAACCGTGTAACCGTGAACCGTGCAACTGTGAACCGTGCAACCGTGAACCGTGCAACTGTGAACCGTGCAACCGTGTAACCCTACGCCCCTACCCGAAAGCCGAGCCCTTCGAGTGTGCCCCCAATCGTCTTTCGCCCCGTCTCGATCTTGACCGTCGTGTTCTGGAACTCGCGCCTCACCGGGTAGTTCTTTCGAAGCAGATCGAAACGCGGGCCAGACGCATCGGGCCCGGCTACGGCCTGGCGCAGCTGTTCGTCGTCCCGCAGGATATCGTACACCCGCAGAACAGCAGCCCTCAGAAGCCGCTCGTCCGGACCGGTGCAGAGGGACACATCGACCAGGGGAACAGGCGGAGGTGGCATGAGGCTGCGCCAGTCGACAACCGGCGCCCGACCCAGCCACGCCGACAGAGCCTCGTAGAGCATGCCGGTGGCCGCGACTTTCCCATCGAACGAGTAGCCGGCGATGTGAGGAGTCGCGACGAACGCCCTTCGAACCATGTCCGGGTCTATCCCCGGCTCGTTTTGCCAGACATCGAGGACCGCAAGCCTCACGATCCCGTCAGCGGCCGCCGCTTTCAGCGCCGTCTCATCGACCACCTGCCCGCGGGACGAGTTCATGAAAACACAACCCGGCTTCAACGCACGGAAAAAGGCCGTGCCCGCCAGACCGACCGTCGCATCGGGTCCGTTTCGTTCAAGTGGAACATGCAGCGAAATAAAATCGCTTTCGCCGAGCAAGGTTTGTAGCGGCAGGTACTCTGGGTCTCCGCTTTCTCTCTGCTTCGGAGGATCGTTCAGCAGGCAACGCATGCTCAGTGCCCGGGCTTTCCGGACGACCAGAGATCCGACGTTGCCAACACCGACCACGCCGATGGTGCACCCCTCGAGTGGCCGGCCGAGTCTTTCAGCAGCCAGCAGCAAGGCGGCGGTAATGTACTCGGAGACCGAGTTCGCGTTCGATCCAGGCGCGGTGTGAAAGGCAATGCCTTTGGCGCCAAGGTACCCGACGTCGACGTGGTCAAATCCGATTGTCGCCGTCCCGACGAAACGGACGCGCGAGCCTTCCAGTAGCTGGCTGTTAACCCGGGTGATGGACCGGACGATCAGAACATCCGCATCGCGAACATGATCCGGAGTGATTTTGCGACCATGTACGAGATCGACGGTTCCGAGCGTGCCAAAGGTCTCACGTGCGTATGGCACATTCTCGTCGACCACGATTTTCAGTTGCTGTGACGTCATAACCAACGACTGCTTAAGGTGCTAGACCCCGGCATAGGCGGAGAAGCCTCCGTCCACGGGAATGACCACGCCGGTCACAAACGCGGATGCGGGAGAAATCAACCACATCAGGGTACCCAGAAGGTCTTCGGGACACCCAAAGCGGCCCATCGGCGTATGGCTCAGAATGGAGTTGCCGCGCTCGGTACAGGCGCCCGTCTTCTGGTCGGTGAGCAGGAAACGATTCTGATCGGTCAGGAAGAAACCCGGCGCGATCGCATTGACGCGGATCTTCGGCGAATACTCCTTCGCCATATGGACGGCCAGCCATTGCGTGAAGTTGCTCACCCCGGCTTTTGCAGCCGAGTACGCCGGAATGCGCGTCAGTGGCCGGAAGGCATTCATCGACGAAATGTTGATGATGACCCCTTCTTTCTGTTGTGCGATATACCGTCCGAAAACCTGGGTCGGGAGAAGGGCGCCGATTAGGTTCAGGTCGAACACTAACTTTAACGCCTCTTCGGGGAGATCGAAGAAACTCACCTCGGCGGTTGTTGTCGCGCGGGGGTTGTTGCCCCCCGCCCCGTTGATCAGGACATCGATTCGCCCGAAGGTCTCGATGACCTTCTTGGCGGATTGTTCCAGCACGTCCTTTTTCAGGACATCGGTGTAGATAACCGAGCAGGCCCCGACGTCGGTTGGAATCCGATGAATGAAGCGGTCGGCAAGTTTTGGATCCCGGTCAAGGATGGCGACATTGGCCCGACAACCGACCAGCGCACACGCCATTTCGCCGCCCAGGATCCCCGCCCCACCGGTAATCACAATGGTCTTGCCAGAAAGATCGTAAAATTTGGTGAGTTCTTCGAGATTCATACTAGTCTCCGCCAAACAGCGCTCCGCCATTGCCGAATGGAGCAAAGTGTCTTTCGAAGTGCGCTTCCAGCATCGAGTAATAGGTCTCTTCCCCAGCCTGCAGAGTCTCGAAAAACCTGGTTCGGAAGCGCTTCTCGTTCAGGACGGAACCAAACGTCACATGGAGGATCTGCCGGGCATGGAAGTCGTTCAAGACCACGGGCAACTGGTCGTCCGGAAGATAGCTGACGTCAGGCGCTTTCGCCGGATCGCCGGACACGTGATACGTCATGCGATCTACCCAATACCGCTGCAGTGCGAACGAGTAAATGTCCCTGAACAGTACCGCGTCGTGGCTGGCGATTGCCCGCAGAGCTTCCAGGTAGCTCGTTCCTGCAGTCTTAAGGTGGATCAGGTCCCCCGCAAGTCGAGAACATACGGGGTAAATACTGAATTTGTCCGAGCCGGAGTGCAGGCTCAACTTGTACGGACCGTAGAGGTGGGCGACTGCTACATGCTGCGCGAAGGATTTTTGAAACTTCTCGAGGACTGCCGGCCCTGCCTCGTCGCCGTCTCCCATGTAATCGACCCCTTTTTCGAAGCGGCCGACATAGCGGGGCGCAAGACTGGTGCATTTCACGCCCAATCTGCGGAGCTCCGAGGCGATGTACACATGTTCGGGCAGAGACGTGACGTTCCGGGTTTCGTCTACGCTCATTTCAAAATCGAAGGGACGGCCGCCCATCTTGGATGCCAGATGCCGATGCATCCGGACGGTATAAGCGATCACCCGGCCGTACTTCACCACCGCCCTGAGGAACTGCTCCCGGCTGATCTTGAGCGCACCCGTCTCCAGTGCAACGGGCTGAGCCGTCGTGCGCTCCAGCGAGTCGGACAAGTTTGTCTCGAGATTATCCCAAGGCAGCTGAGCCGCCTTGTCCTGGAGCTCTTTTGCGTCGCTCGTTTCAGCACTCTCATCCACGTGATCGCCCGGATCAACCGTGAAGAACGTATAGCCCGCCGCCACGCAGAGATCGATATCATCGGTGGTCTTCAGGTGATCGGCATCCGCCCCATAACCACCCTTCCAGCCCGACTGAAAAACGCCCCAGGTAGCATCGTCTACGACCAACTGGGGGTTTCGCCCGGTACGCGTGTTTTCCCGCATGGACTGCTGCGCCAGGATCGGCATCATCCGCCTGTCGTCCTGATCGTCGAACACTTTTCGCAGTGCCCGGATATGCCCTGGAGTGGCCAGGCCGAGCCGGTCGCCGCATCCGGCGGTCTTACGTAGACCGAACGTGACCGGAGTCAGAAACGAAAATTCGCGACGCAGGGCAGCAGCATTTGTCCCCGTCAAGGGACAGATGCCCAGCTTGCCGGACTTTCCCTCAATAACCACATTGTGAACGGAGCCGTGAAAACCGGCCGGAATATCCTCCAGGGCGAGGATCAGAAGGTGTTTGAACTGGTCCTTTTTGCCGAGGCAATAGATGGTCTTGTCCCCGGCAACAATAGAATCCAGATAGACGCTGAAATGCGCCAGCTGCTGCAGCTTGTCGGAATACAGTCTCCGCTCGTCGGTCCCGATGACTGATGAAGGAACGGCGGCGGAAATTTTCTGGATGAACGTCATATGACTGCCTCTCCGATAACGGATCCAAAACCCCACGAAAGAAAGCTGACAGCATAGCACCTCGGACCCGCCGAGGCAATCGTGGGGAGGACGGCCGAGGGCAGGAGCGGCGGCCTGACGCTGCACACTGACGACTGACTGAATGACGATGGAATTGAGCCAACCGGGCCGAAAAGCGGCGGATTCTGAACCGCGAATCCGCCCTACGACTATTCGGCATCCGAAACCGAGTGGTTGTAGGGCGGATTCGCGGTTCAGAATCCGCCGCTTTTCGGCCCGGTTGGCGATCGGCGGCCTCAGCACCGATCGTGGGCGACTAATTTCCGCGCACCCGCGCTTACTTGTTGACTAAAGCAGCCTCGGAGGCTGTATTCTTACGGGCTATGAACCAGAATCCGGACCGGAGTGCGATAGGAACGCCGCAGCCCGAGCGGACGTCCGTTGGCGAGCAGGTGGTCGAACGGATCGGGCACTATCGCTGGGTAATTTGTGGGCTGCTTTTCTTTGCCACCACGGTCAACTACGTCGACCGACAAGTGATCGGAATCCTGGCCAAGGATCTGAAGGTCATCATCGGCTGGAGCGAGCTCGACTACGGCAACATCGTTGCGGCCTTCAATGCCGCCTACGCCCTCGGATTGCTCATCTCGGGCCGCTTGATCGACCGTTTTGGCACGAAGATCGGGTACGCGGTGGCGCTTACTATCTGGAGCCTGGCCGGCATGGCTCACGCGCTCGCCCGCACGCCGTTTGGTTTTGGGGTGGCAAGAGCGGCCCTGGGTTTTGGTGAGGCCGCTAACTTCCCCGCAGCGGTGAAAACGGTGGCCGAGTGGTTTCCGAAGAAGGAACGGGCACTCGCCCAAGGCATTTACAACGCGGGAACCAACGTCGGGGCGGTCATCGCACCGCTGAGCGTTCCGTGGATCGCGATCAACTGGGGATGGCAGTGGGCATTCATCCTGACCGGCGCCCTCGGCTTCCTATGGCTGCTGTTTTGGCTGCCCATGTATCACAAGCCCGAAGAGCACCCGAAGTTGTCCAAGGCGGAGCTCGCCTTTATCCAGAGCGATCCGCCGGATCCGCCTCGGAAATTCCGTTGGATCCAGTTGCTACCACACAGGCAAACGGCCGCCTTCGCGATTGGGAAGTATATGACCGACCCGGTGTGGTGGTTTTATCTCTATTGGATCCCGAGTTTCCTCCGGGAGAAACACGGAGTTGATCTCTCAACGGTCGGAATCCCGCTTGTTGTCATCTACGTCGTGGCCGACGTCGGCAGCATCGGGGGCGGATGGTTCTCTTCGGCCCTGATTAGTCGAGGCTGGTCGGTCAACGCGGCTCGAAAGACCGCGATGCTGATTTGCGCCCTCTCGGTCCTGCCGATCATGCTGATGCCGTTTGCAGGCTCGCTTTGGGTTGCCGTCGGGCTATTCTCCCTGGCCGCCGCCGCGCACCAGGGATGGTCCGCCAACATCTTCACGACGACCAGCGACATGTTTCCGCGCGCTGCGGTAGGGTCAGTGACGGGAGTCGGCGGGATGGCAGGCGCCTTCGGCGGCGTCACGATGGCGGTTGCAACGGGATACATCCTGGAAAGCACCGGCGGCAGCTACTGGAACATCTTCTATGCGGTGGGTCCGGCCTACCTTCTGGCGCTCGGGATCATTCACCTGCTCGCACCGAAACTAAAACCAGTCGACGAGCACGCCCTGCTCGCACCCAAAAGGTACTCCTTCGGCTCATTCCTGGGATTCGGATTCGTCGGCCTTATCCTCGGTTCGTTTACCGGTTGGGGGTTGGGCCTCATAACCAGGCAATCGGGGCAAGTGCTCCTCGAGTCCATGGGAATCGGGGCGCTGATCGGGATAGTAGTCGGAATCATTCTCGGCAACATCCTGCTGGGATCCGAAAAGCAGGAGAAAACAGCGTAAGGAGAAACTTTAGCTTTCGGGAGCTGAGGACACGCGGCGGATCTCATTCAGAGCCGCGCACGCAGCGAGGGTGTTGAAAATGTTGGAAGCGCGCTCGACCGGCGGCTTATTGACAGTTTTCAACGCCAAAGGCGTTGCGTAGCAAAGCCCGGGGTTGCCCGCGTTGTGTGCGGGAAACCCCGGGTTGACGGCGGGAAGGATCCAACCCTGAAAGGGTTGCGTAGTGCGGTACGCA
>CAYQYP010000290.1:0-5103 GCA_964421755.1 uncultured Acidobacteriota bacterium | reverse complement strand
GCCGGGAGCGGTTTCCGCCAGGGTTTGCCCCGGCCTCAGCACGTGACCGACGACCCGTGCTGCCTTCCCGGCGATTTGGAAACGCTGGCCGGACAGGCTCACCTTACCCCCCGGTTGCACCATGAACACGAAAGTCGAGGGGGCGGAAACGCGAGCTATGTCCCGAACCAGGACGAAGCCGGTGCCTTCTGGGGACCCTGGGGCGGGCCGGACCATAACCAGCTCTCGTGCGACAGACTCAGCCCCGTCGTAGCAGGCGGTTGCATCCGACCGCCACCACACCAGCCGGCCGGTATCCGCGAAATCCGTAATCTTGCCCTCGCTGGCATCATCCCGCCGCTGATCCGCGCCGTTGATCACCAGGCAGTTGTGTCCCAGAGTCCCGGTACTGAAGTAGATCGTGTTCTTATTGAAGTACCCTGGGCCTACTTCACCGTACCCGTAGTCCCTGATCAGCCACTCTCCGGCCACATTCAGGAGGAAGTTGTTGACGTCGAGGTGAGAGTGCGAGACATCCGCTTTCCCACTCCTGAAATGAAGCGTGACCGCCTCCTCCGTCCAATCGGTCCTGGCGCCGGCAAAGCCGGTTTTCTTGAAGACACGCGAAAGGCTCTCGGGGGTGGGAGGCGTGGGCTTCAAATCCGGGTCGTACCAGAGGAGAGACCAACATGCGGCGTCGATGTCTTTTCGCTCGGGCAGTTTCTCGGCCAACCACTGGGTGACCGGGTCCTGGTATTCAGACGCAAGGCGGTACATCATGCTCTGTCCGGCGTGCCACTCGGTCGTTTTTCCATCGCCGAAATTCGTGATCTCCTCGAGCCTGGGGCCAGCCATGTAGAGTCTGAAAGACGGGGTATTTCGAAAATAGGGGACTGCGTAGAACTTGTCGGATGAGTACGGGCGAGTGGCTTCAAGAAAGCGCATCAACGCCTCCATCCCGTACCCCCAGTAGGGAAGCCCTTCTTCATACGCGCCTTCGTCCGGCAGTTCGCGAATGATATTCCGACCTCCCCACAGGGCTTTCTGGAGCCAGACATCTGCCGCCGGTTCTTCACCCGCCAGTGCGATGGCTGTTACCGCCAGAGCCTGGTAGCCGTTCCAGGCGTGGTTCTGGCGCCAAGTGTCTTTCCACCATCCTCGGTCGTTTATTCCTTCTGCTGCCTCATAGAGGATGCGACCATGGTGGCGGAGCGTCTCACGGAGGGCTGCCCGGTCTTGCTCCGAAAGTCGGTCATAGAGCCAGTCGTAAACAATCGAAATGCCGAAAAGCTGATGCTTCGCAGCCAGCCCGGTATTCTCGTAGATGCCTGCGCCCCAAAGCGGATACTGTCCAGGCGTCAGAGCCCACTTCTTTACGAGCTCAAAATACTTAGGGTCTGGGTCGAGCACGGCAACCAGCGCCATTCCCGGCAGCACATACCCAAATTCCCGTTGCCAGAGCATCTCGTCATTGAAGGTTCCGGGACGTGTCGAATCACCTCCTACTTGCGGTTCCTTGTACTCCGGCGGCGCCTTCTGGAGGGATGCGTCAACTGCAGCTTTGAGTGTCTGCCACTTGGCCTGGTGCGTAGTTCCTGTCTTTTCCCGAAGGAGGGCAGGGCCTCCGGTACCGAAAAACAGCCGAGGACGGCTCACGGCAGCAGGCTGCACGACTTCTTGCGATGCCGCCTCCTGCTTAGCGCGCTTCTCGTTTGTCTGCCCGCCTCTGATGCCCGGCACCCATTTCTCGGCATTGAGCCTGTAGAACTTCCGAAGAACCGATTCAGGAAGAGCGAGTCCCTTGACTGCCTCGCCGCGATACTGGACGTTCTGATCCGTTGCGAAGTACTTCCAGTCCCGGGTGTATTCCTCTTGCCAGCGCTCGACAGCCTGGTCTGGATTCTGGTTGGGCAAGACCAGAAGATCCGTGCCGTAGAGAATCCGGTCCTGGTACTTGATCAGGAAGGCACGGACCTTCTCGCGCGGCTGCAGCATCAGGTCGGGAACTCGTGCGGCGGTATCGACGGCGAAGTTCGGATACCGATCCAGGCGACGCGCGATACCGTCGACGTTGTCCTCCATGCTGCCCAGGTGACAGCCGACGACCCGCAGCTTCGGGTGCTGTTCGAGCACACGGTCGCGCGCGGCCAGAATCACCTCTTTGCGCGGGCGCTCCGGGTGAAGGTACATGTGCCAGTCAGGGTTTTCCTTGTAGTAGGAGTAATGCGGACTCTTCGGATCGAGCGGTTTCCAGGCGGCCGTGGGTTCGGCGATGTGGGCGTACAGCGTCTTGCCTTGGGATTCAATGAAGTCAAAAATCGGGCGCCAAACCGGATCATCAGGCATCACGTAAGTCCCTGACGTCGATTTCAGCTCCATGCCCATGTCTTTGTAGATCTTCACCGCAACAGCGCCATCCTTAAAGGACAATGCCAACTGCCGTATCACCTGATCGGAAAAGCCGGGTTTCCCAAACTCCCAAGGATCGAACGTCGAGCACCAGGCAATACGGCCGTCGCTTTCCCTGAGCAGTTGGAGCATTTTCTGGTGCTGCGGTTCCGCTTCCTCGAACCCCGGGTCGTGCTTGTCGACGACCGATACATTGAGGAGCTTCATGTTTGCGCGGTCGAGGAGCTGGGAAAATGCAGGCGAGGTCTTGAAGACGTGGACGTGAGCGTCAATCGGTGAAAGGCGCGCGAGCGACGACAAGGGGTCGTCCGCCAGGGCTTTCCCTCCGGATTCGCTGCTTGAAATTACAAGGCAGGTTGACAGGGCGACAAAGGCCAAGGCTCGACGTATCACGGCTGGATCCTCCTGGACCCATTGTAGCCTTAAGCCGAAGGGTCGATTGAGGCCCGCAGGAATAGGGTGACTACCTGCACACTGGCCCCTATTTTTTCAGTGGTTGGCTACGTCCTTGCGGTACTCCTCGGGATCGGCCTGGTTGTACGGCGTGTCGAACTGGTCAGTCTGGCTCAGGCGAAGGCCCGCCGGGGACTGGAGCGTGACCTCCAGTTGAGCGCCCCGCGACTCGAGATGACGCGCGGACAAATTCGGGGACACAAATTCGGGGTCCAGTCACCTCTTTCCCCCTTTGCACGCGCGCTATGGGGTCGCGCAAAGGGGGAAAGAGGTGGCTGGACTGAATTTCCGTCCCCGAATTTCCGAGAGAATGCTCGACCAGACGCGGCAACCGACTTAAGCTGGGGGCATCTGGGAAGGCTTGGCTGCCGAGAATCCGCTCCAATTGCGTCCGAATGGAATCGAGGGACAAACCGCTCCCAAAGATGGCGCCACCGCCGCCAGCATGTTGTGCTTCCCATCCATTGACCGCCTCGTTGCAAGGGAATATAGTGAGCATAACGCATCACGGTGAGGCCCGCAACCGATTGCTGCACTTCATTGTTCACCGTTAAGTCACCTCATTCACTTGGTCACCTCATTCACTTGTGCGTCCCGTTTCGACACCCATGATGGCAGGCAATAAAGAATACAAGTGCCAAAAACCTTCAAACAAAAAGGAGACCCTTATGAAAAAGCTACTGCTACTGCTTCTCGTCTTGGGTTGGCCAGGGTTTGCAAAAGCTGATGCAGTCCTTGATTGGAACGGGACTGCCGCCAGCGCCGGCTTCGCTGCTGGACTGGACAATGAGTTTGGCTGTGTAGACCCGCTCCATGAATCGCGAATCTTTGCCATGATGCACACGGCAATCCATGATGCGCTGAATGCGATCGACCGGCGGTCCCAGCCTTACGCCTTCGACGGCCAGGCGCCAGCGGGGGCCTCCCCCGAAGCTGCAGTGGCGGCGGCCGCACACGACGTGCTCGTCGCGCTCTTCCCTGAGCTCCCGAGTGAACTTGGCTTCACGCCAGCCGCAGCCGTCGACCTCGTCGACGCGGCCTACGCGGCGGCGCTCGCGGCGATCCCAGATACCCCAGCCAAGGCCCAGGGTATTCTGATTGGCGAGGCTGCAGCCGCAGCCATTCTCGTCCTGAGATCTGCGGATGGGTCAGACGCCCCCTTCCTTGATTTTGCCTACGTCCCAGGATCCAATCCGGGAGACTTCCAATTTATCCCCGGACTCCCGTTCGTCGCCGCGCCAAGTTGGGGAAGCGTCACTCCCTTTGTTCTCGCTTCCAGCTCGCAGTACCGGCCGAAAGAGCCCTATGCCTTAAGCACCAAGAAATACGCAGCAGATTTCAATGAGGTGAAAAGTCTCGGTGCCGCGAACAGCACCACTCGCACCGCCGAGCAAACCGAGATCGCTCTGTTCTGGGTAGAAGGCTCTCCCCAGGGATGGAATAGGATCGCCAGAACCGTGTCGGCCCAGCATGGCCTTGATCTGTGGCAGAATGCGCGCTTGTTTGGTTTGCTCAACCTCGCTTCAGCAGACGCCTACATCGCCGATTTTGAGAATAAGTACTTCTACGAATTCTGGAGGCCAATCACCGCCATTCGCGCAGCCGATACCGACGGCAACTCGGATACGGTCGCTGACGCGGCATGGGATTCGTTGGTGGGGACCCCACCCGCCCCGGATTTCCCCTCAGGACATGGCGGTCAGGGGGGCGCGATGTCAGAAGTGCTGGCGCGGTTCTTCGGCGACAAGGTCAACTTCAGTACCACCGCCACGACGCAGCCGGGCGTCACGCGGTCATTCACGAGCTTCTCCCAGGCGGCGGAAGAAAATGCCAACTCACGCATCTACGTCGGATTCCATTTTCGTCACGCGACGATCGAGGGGCTAAAACTGGGCAGCAAAGTGGGCAAGGTTGCGTTCAACCATTATCTGCAGCCGGTCCAGTAACCTTGCGTGTGGCAGGGGTGCGACGCTTTGCACCCCTGCGTCGGTCATTCTCCTCGATGGGTACAGAAGCCGGAATCTCGCGAAATCCTGTTATTTGATTTGTGGTGGAACGATCTCAATCGTGTGTGCGAAGAAGTGTTCCCCATTGGGGGGAGTCTTCACGACCCACTTCCCCTCCGGATTGATGATCCCGCATGGTGCTGAGCAGGAAAGGTTGTCGTGATTTCCGCTGTTGTCAGCTACGACAATCCAGACTCCAGCAGCACGCGCCCGCAGGCGCAGGTTGGATTCATGACTGACAGGTGTCAGAGCTTCA
>CAYQYP010000289.1:0-11367 GCA_964421755.1 uncultured Acidobacteriota bacterium | reverse complement strand
TCCTATAGAGAACAACTGACGACTGACGACTGACGACTGACCACTGACGACTGACCACTGACGACTGCCCACTGCCCACTGCCCACTGCCCGCTGCCCACTAGGCACTGCCCGCTGCCCGCTGCCCACTGCCCGCTGACCACTGCCCGCTGCCTGCTGCCCACTGCCCGCTGCCTGCTGACCACTGCCCACTGACCACTGCCCGCTGCCCGCTGCCTGCTGACCACTGCCCGCTGCCCGCTGCCTCTCCTCACTCCTTCGGCAGGGGAACGTCGGACCGCAGCCGGACACGGAAACGCGTGCGCAGCCTGTCCAGATAATCGGGGTTGCTCCAAAAGACCGAACCCAGCTGGTCGGCTACCGATTCCTGGCTCGACTCGGGCAATGCGTCGAGCGGTTCGGCGGCCTCGTTCCCGTGGGAACGTCGCTGTTGCCGCGCCTCGGCAGCGAGCTCGTTCGACGTTCGCGAAAGCTCTCGGCGTTCACTTCGAAACAGCTTGCGAACGGTCGTCCGGAAGGGGCGCGGGTCAACTTCTCTCAGGGCGGCATCGATCGCCCAGTAGATTCGCCCGAGCACGTGGTTGGCATTTTCCGACAGGACTGCCTGATCCAACACGCCCGTCTGGATGACGTCATCCAGAAGAAAGCCGTGCAGCATGGTCCTGATCGACTCGTCGGAAGCCTGCTTTATCGCCAACAGGAAAAAAATCTTGCGGAAGATTTTCGCGAGAATCGCGAAGAATAGCTTAATAGGAAGTCCCACCACCGCCGCACAGCCGGTCCACGACGAGGAGTCGCCCTCGGCCAGTATCGCCGCCTGCTCGGGCGCTGCCAGCAGCGTCCCGTCGCGAAGCAGGTCCCTGGCCATTTTTCGGCGGACGAGTCTCAGGGCCCAATCGTCGAGCAGGGGGACGGGAATCAGGCACGCGGCGCCGGAAAGCCAACTATAGCGTGCGAGCTTTTGACGAAGCGACGGGCGTTCTTCCCCCATGGTCGTGTCTCTGCCAAACTAACATGAGAACGGAGCAGAAATGAAGCAGTGCCTTCAACTCTCCGTCTCAGTGAAATGAAAGAGGCCCCAAATGTTCTCTCCAGCATTGAGTCTCATCTTGGCGGTTCTACTGCTCTCAGGACCGGGGGTGGAAGAGCTGTTCAAAGCCGATCGTGCGTTTTCGAGCCTCGCTGCTCAGAAAGGAACGCGAGCAGCCTTTCTGGAATACCTCGCCGCAGGAGCGATCATCTTCAGGCCTGAACCGGTAGACGCCATAGCTTTCTTCAGGAGCCAGACGGGCCCTGAGGCAAAGCTCCAGTGGGAGCCAATCCGCGGTGATATCTCCAGGGGTCAGGACCTGGGCTATACCACAGGACCGTGGAAGCTCACCAGGTCCTCGGGCGGCAGAGAAGAGACGGTCGAAGGGTATTATGTCTCGATTTGGAAGAAACAACCTGCCGGGGAATGGGAAGTAGTCCTGGACGCCGGGATCCCGACACCTCCCAAGGAAAAGGAGTCTCTGGATTCCGTCCGACCGGATGGTGCATCGCCTCCGCCGGCCAGAGGGTCCACACCCGACCGCCGTGCGGCCTCCATCCAAGTGCCCAGGACCGATGATTTGACGTTACTGGATTCCTCTCTTGGAGAGGCCGCCATTCTGCACGGGGCCCTCGCCGCTTATCAGGTCTTCAGCGCCGAAGACATCAGGATCTACCGGCCAAACGAGCTGCCCCTGCCTGGTCGCGAGAGGCTTGGGGTTCTGGTCGGGTCGCGGAAGCTCCTATTCTCGACATCAGGATCAGACGTGGCCTCATCCATCGATCTCGGCTACAGCTACGGTGTCGGCGAAATCATCGGGGGGGACGACACCCAGGGAGACAGGTTCTTCGCTTACCTGCATGTCTGGCAGAAAACCGGCGGCGGCTGGCGACTGGCGCTGGACTTGAGGAATCCCCTGACGGAGGAGGCGGCGCAGCGGGTCAGGCGGCGGTAAGCGGTAAGAAGGGGCAAAGGGGAGAATTTCGGGGACATAATACTTAATTCCCTCGCCGCCCGCGCCCAATGACAGTAAGCAAAGGAATTAAGTTTTGTGTCCCCGAAATTCCCCGATACGAATACGAGAGAAATGGGGGAGGAGCACGAGCTTTTCTCGGTGCTCGTGCTCGTAATCGTTATCGGCCTTTGCCATTCTGGTGGCAGTTTTTCCAAAAAAACTACAGCTGCCCTTCCATTGTTCCTACACGATCGATATACTTCCTCCTATACCCCCTCTTACGGAAAAGACTGAAGCCTTCGGGGCCAATCCCTTCGATCAAAAATCAGTCCTGAAGGCGGCTGTCTTGCAAGATTACCTATCCCCCATGGATGTGCCGACAAGTCTCGCCGCTTGGATCCACGCGTGGTCGAGTGGGACCGTCTTGCGATTGCCGGCGACTTCCTCCAGTGGGACTGCGACCGTTTCTGAACCGCGCAGAGCAACCATCACGCCGAACTTGCCGTTCTGAATCAGCTGAGCACAGGTGGTGCCGAGTCGGGTAGCGAGCAGGCGGTCAGTTGCGGTTGGAGTCCCGCCGCGTTGCAGGTGGCCAAGCGACGTGATCCTCATCTCGATGCCGGTCCGGTCTTGGAGCTCGTGCGCGAGCAGGACGGTGTTTTCGCCTCCCACCGGCATAAGGGCTTCGACAATTTCAGCATCCTCGTCGCTGAGTTTCTTCTCTTTTCTAACGTCCTTGTCGTTCTTCGGGCCCTTGCCCTTCCTGGCGGACTTCCCCGGCCCCTTCTCCTGCGCGGCGGCGCCTTCCGCGACTGCAACAATGCTGAAGCGTTTTCCCTTGCGGGTGCGCGCAATGATCGCATTTGCCACGGCGGAGACCTCGTACGGAATTTCGGGGATCAGGATGACGTCGGCGCCGCCCGCGATTCCGGAGCCCAGCGTGAGCCATCCGGCGTTGTGTCCCATGACTCCGACTAGAATGACCCGGTTATGGCTCTCTGCCGTGCTGTGGAGCCGGTCTATCGCATCGGTTGCGATGGCAAGTGCTGTGTCAAACCCGAAAGTGAGGTCGGTGCATCCGACGTCGTTGTCGATTGTTTTTGGGAGAGTGACGATGTTGAGCCCTTTTTCCGACAGACGCAGGGCGTTTTTCTGCGTCCCCCCGCCTCCCAGGCATACCAGCGCGTCCAGGTGTTGCTTGTGGTAGTTTTCGACGGCAACGTCGGTCATGTCCCTTTCTTCGTTGCCGACAATCATCTTGTGAGGCTTGTCGCGGCTCGTCCCCAGGATCGTGCCGCCAAGGGTCAGGATGCCGGAAAGGGAACCCGGCTCAAACCGGGTAAATCGATTCTCGATGAGGCCTCGGAACCCGTCGCGAAAACCGATCACGTCGGTGTTGTAAAGGTCGATCAGGGGACGGGCGACAGCTCGAATAGCCGCATTCAGGCCGGGGCAGTCGCCGCCGGCCGTCAGGATTCCGACGCACTTGCTCGCCATAGAAACTCCGTTTGAGGATACCGCTCAGTCGTGTTTCGAAGCGCCGCGAGCCGTCGTCCCGTCAGCCCATGATCAGGGTCACGCCCTGGATGCTGCTGCGGTTCCGATCTCGGAGGTGCAGTGAGCACAGCGCTTCGCGTTAATCGGTACAGTCGAAAGGCAATAAGGACATTCTCTCACAGTTGCGGGTGCCGCGATCTCCGGTTTCGCACGCATCTTGTTGACTTGTCTGATGAGCAGGAAGATCGCGAACGCGACGATGACGAAATCGAGGATGGCGTTTATGAAGAGGCCATAGTTGATCGTTGCTGCCCCAGCCGCCTTGGCTTCGGCAAGTGTCGCATAGCTGGTCGACGACAGGTTGATGAACAGGTTTTCGAAGCTGACCTTGCCCAGTGCAAGGCCGATGGGAGGCATCAGGATATCGTTGACGAACGAAGTGACGATCTTTCCGAATGCGACGCCGATGACCAGGCCGACAGCCAGATCCACGACGCTCCCGCGCATGGCGAATTCCTTGAACTCACGCAGCATCTTGCACCTCCTCGGGGTTGACTGATCTGAGTACTGCCCGGGGGCAGTAGGGACGGTGCCGATTATACGTCCAGTTCCAAGGGACTTAAACAAGCGGCCGGCAAACAGCGATTGGTTAACTTCAGGCGGCCTGTCTTTTCTTTTGCCCGAGGACTACAAAACCGGTGCCCTCACGGAGGATGCAGTCAATCTCGTATTCATGGCGCTCAGGGGTCCGAAACCATTCCTGCAGGGCTTCGAGGGTGGCGAAACGCTTGGTCATGGTGCCTCTCTTCTGCCTCTTGGACGCAGACAGCCAATTCACAGATTTCCTTCAAGGTTGATAGATGCCCGTGCGAACAGATTGTGGCAATTATTCCAGAGGGGTCTGACAAAACCACTGCGCACGCCCACTGCGCACTGCGCACAGAGGCAACCGGGCCGAAAAGCGGCGGATTCTGAACAGCGAATCCGCCCTACGACCGTTCGCCGTGCGGAAGCACTCAGTCGTAGGGCGGATTCGCTGTTCAGAATCCGCCGCTTTTCGGCCCGGTTGCCTCTGTCAGTCGCCAGTCGTCGGTTGGTCAGTGCTCAGTCGTTCAGTCAGAAACTCAAGCACGATTCGGCTGAACTCGTCCGGCTTCTCGCGCGGGGGCCAGTGGCCGCATTGCGGAAAGATGTGGAGTCTGGAGTTCGGGATGCGGCGGTGGGCGTTTCGCGCGTGGGCCACCGGTATGATCGCATCCTTTTCGCCGTGAACAATCAAGGTCGGTATCCGAAGCTCGGAGAGTTGTGCAGACATGTCCCGCCGGAATCCCGACCAGCACAGCTCATGATTCAGGAAGCTCTGCCAGGCGGAGCCTGGGCGTCTCAATTCGCACATGACGGACTGCAACAGTTCGGGTGTCGGCGGGTTGGCGTCAGACATGATCTGGCGCATGCCGAACCGCACCAGCTGCGGCCGGCTGCACGCGTAAAGGCGAAGCCGCAGGAGCAACCTGTAAAGCGGCTTGATGCGAATGGCGGGATAGATGACGCGGATCCACGGAATTCGCTTGTCGAGGCCTGCCGCGTCCACGAGAACGAGGCTGCGGACGCGGTCCGGGTTGCGGAGTGCGAAGTTCACGGCTACCATCCCTCCCATCGACAAGCCCACCATCGAGAACCGGTCGAGGTCCATGGCGGCCGTGAACTCCTCCACGAAACGCGTCAGGTTGGCAACAGACGCCAGCCAGGGCGGTCGGCTGCTCTGTCCGAAGCCAGGGAAGTCGGGCGCAATCAGGCGCAGGTGCGACGACCAGGCGGCAATCGCAGGACCCCAGCTGACGTGGGCCGCGTCCGCGCTGCCGCCGTGCAACAGAATGGTCGGCTCGCCGGGCATCGACGTCTCGAGGTAGTGAATGTTGAGGTCACCAAGCCGGTAGTGACGGTCTAACCAGCGTTCCTTCATCCAGCCGAGGATAGGACGAGCGTGCGGGCGTGAGCAACCCCGCCCAGGTTCTCCGGCTACCGTTAGAGAGGCAGGAAATTTTCCCTGCCAACAAATCAGAGGACCGTCCTGGCTCTCTCTCAGTCACGGCTCGAATGCGCCGCGGATTCGGAGTTCCGTGGTTCTCCCCCGCTTTGGCACGAGTCGTGCTGAAGCAATCGCAAACCAGCCTATCCCAGGCTCTCAGCCATAAACGACACAAGTCCAAGGAGGACGAAGCGATGAGAGCTTCGTATCGCACAGTCTATATGGAATCCGGTCATTTTGACGAGGCTCTTAAGTTCTTCAGGCTCTACCTGAAGCACAACTCGGGGCGGTCGGTCCAGGAAGTGCAGACCGTTGTTGCCCAGTTGGAACAGAGAGTCCGGTAGCTCTCCAACCAGGCTATTCCGGGGCAGAGGCCTGTTTCATCCATGGTATGGAAATGGAATTCTGATCGGCGAGTAACTCCAGCTTGACTGCAAGATGCCGGTTGATCGGGATTCCGTGCTGAAGATAATCCAGGCGCCGCCGGAAGCTCCCCTCTCCCGGCCAGAGTGGCTCTCCTTGCTCTGGCGCGGTCGGGGCGCTCTTCAGGTGCTCCTTAAGATCTTCGGTCCTGGACTCCAGCCAATCTCCAAAAGGCCTGATCGCGATAAAAGTTTTGCTGGAAGCGCCTGCCATATCCGAGGGCGCATCATTCCTTCCCTGTTCGAAACAGAGCGCCCCACCGGCCAGTCCCGCCGTCAGCAGGTCGGTCATGAAAGCCAACCCGGAGCCCTTATGGCGTCCCATCGGCAGGTACCGCTCGCTGCGTATGATCGCATTCGGGTCGGTGGTCGGTCTGCCGTCTGCGTCGAGACCCCAGTCTAGTGGCACCTGCTGACCAGCCGAAGCCGCGTCCCAAACGCGTCTAACCGCCGACTGCGTCATTGCGATATCCAGCACCGGTGATTCTTCCCGGTCGCCGGCCGGGATGCCAATCGCGATCGGATTATTGCCCAGCGTCGGGACGCTTGTCCCCCAGGCGGGGAAATTGGCCATGGCGTTTGTAAAGGCGAGCCCTATGAATCCCCGGCGGGCGGCACGCAGAGCATAGCTATGCCCGCGTCCCCAGTGTGAGACATTGCGCAGGCTAACGAGTCCGACGCCGAACTCGCTTGCGCGTCGTACTGCTTCGTCCATGGCCAGCGCGGAAACATATCGACCGATTCCGCGATCGCCGTCGAACAGCGCGGCAGCTCCGAAGTCGACCATCGGTTTCAGCTCAGGTGCCGGGTTGATCAGGCCCTTCTTCAAATGTTCGACCACGGTCGGAAGCAGTTGGACGCCATGTGACTGGACCCCGAACAGGTCCACCTCGGCGGCGATGTCAGCTTCGACCGACGCAATTTCTTCGGGCACGCCCGTTCTTGACAGGATGGAATGAATGAACCTTCGGAGATCCTCGAACGCGATTCTTCGATGAGACTTGCCTGCATCTGACGACATTTGCGAACGAGTTTAACGGACAGGTCCCCCGCGGTAAATAGCAGCGGGCAGAGGCAACAGGCCAGCGGGTAGCAGGCAGCAGGAGAATACTGAAGGGAGCATCTTGCCGCTTTGAATCTGGCTCCAGCCCTCCTCGAACTGCCCGGGAAGGGCTGGACAACTTGCGACAAACAGCAGACAGACAAGCGACAAATGCCGATTTCGCGTTACGTCGCTTGCGTAAGTACCCGTTGTCGCATTATCTGTGACTTGCGAGCTCGGGATGCCGGAACAGGAGGCCAACCGTCCTCCCGAACTCGAAAAGGGCCCGTCGCGGAAAGCCGAGCCAGGGATCAGAACAGGCAAAAGCGGTTTGAGCGACCACGGCGGGCCCGCCCTTCTACTTGATCCCCTTGAGCCCGTCGCGGACTGCCACTTGTCCTTGCCGGGAATAGTCAATGGACAGGGCCAGGATGCGTGCGGCCTCACCCGGCGCATGGAAGCCCGTTGAGTTCTCCGCCTCGACGAAATCCAGAAGAAACTGCGCCTTTCGGTGAAATGACCGGGCGACCTCCAATTCCTGATCGTTCTTGCCCGCGGCTCTTTGGGTTCTGATGTCCCCAATCAGCTGGACGACTGCGTCCAACGCCAGGTTGCGCATTTGGAAGGTTCTTTCCTGGTTAGTTTCGGCCCGTCCTTTCAGTTCTTCCTCCGACCACTTGTGGCAGGTCTGGCAGGCGCGGTTGATATTCAAGAGCGGACTCCGGACGTGATGATCGCTGATCTTGAGCGCTCCCTCGCGCTTGTACGGCATGTGGCAGTCGGCGCACGCAACTCCCGAGCGGGCGTGTATCCCCTGATTCCACATTTCGAATTCCGGATGCTGCGCTTTCAGTACGTTTGCTCCTGTTTCGGCGTGGGTCCAGTCTTTAAAACCGGTGGCCTCGTAATAGCTGAGGATCTGGTCAGCTTTCAGTCCTTTGTGCCATGGGTAGGTCAGTCGTTTTTCAGCGCCTTTGAAATAGTACTCGACGTGACACTGTCCGCAGACATAGGCCCGCATTTCCTGCCTTGTGGCCATTTTGTTGACGTCGTAATTCTGTATCCCCTGGGCCGCTTTCAAGGCCCGGATACCCTCGATGAAGCCGGGGCGTGTAACCCTGAGCTGCATGCTGTCGGGTGCATGGCAATCGATGCACGCGACCGGGTGTTTCACCAGCTTGCGGGCCTCCGCGTAGGACATCTGGTTCATCTTTTCGAAACCGGTCATCAGGTCGCCGTGGCCCAGCCGTCGATAGGGCAGATACACCGAGGCGTGGCAGTGCATGCAGGTCCCCGGTTGTTTGGCGACCTGCTGCCGCCGCGTGTACGTCTGGTCCTCGAGCATGTACGCGTGGCCGCGTTCCTCCCGAAAGTCGACGGCGAAGGCGTATCCCGCCCAGATGGTTTTCAGGCGGGGGTCCTCTTCCAGCCGGGATTGAGCCACGATCGACCGGGGGTCGGCGTTGTCCGGTGTCCGCGGCACCGCCTCGCTGCCGCCATAGCGGGTGCGGCTTTGGTCAACGGTTCGCAGGTAGCCGTCGTACTGCAGTGGAAAATTCTTGCCCCAGATTTGCGGGTCCTCCACTTCGTCGTTCAGGTCGACCACCCGGTAAAAGAGACTTTTCGCCTCCTGCTTTCGCTCAAAGATGTTGATCAGCAGAGCCACGGCGGCCAGGACCGCCAACGCAGTGACCGTCAACAGAACCAGGTAGAAACGGTTGCGTTTTCTCGGGCCATCGGAATCATTAGGAGTGCTGGACATTTGTTGCCCTCATGTCTGTTATGACGTTATCGACTTGTCACCCGACGGCCTTCGTTCACTGCAGATGGCCGACCGATCTGTGACACCTGATGCAGGCTACCTGGTCCTCGTCTCCCTGCCCGGCGTCCATTGCAGCAAGGATTTCCAGGTGGCACTTGCGGCAGGCCGCTTCGGTAACGCCATGGTTTCGGCTCTTGATTTGAAGAGGATCGTGGAACCAGCCGGTCGTGAATGCAAAAGAGTGCCAGAAGCCGTTGGATGCCTTCACCGTGTATTTTGAGACGAAACCGCTCGGGGTATGACAATCATTACAGACCGCCACCCGGGCATGACTCGATTTGACCCACCCCGCGAAGTGATCGCCCATGATGTGGCAGTTCGCGCAGGCCGACGGGTCATCCGTTAGATACGAAGCGCCCTTGGCATAAACGAAGGTATAGAGTCCGAGGCCCAGCGCCGCGCCTAAAAGGATCGCCAGACCCGAGCCAAGCGGTATTCGGAGTTTCATCTCAGGTAACACCCTAAGAGAAAAGCGCGTCCGGTTCAACTCGGGACCAGGAGCAACCCCTTCCAGGCAGGTGCCTCAAGCGCGGGTGCCCCGCCTGTTATTTTGGCGACGAGGAGCATACAATTTCTCAGATAACCAATTATCAAAAAAGGAGAACCCATGTCTGACGCGCTCAAGGGATTGGAACCTGAACTGCTGTGGAAATACTTCGGCGAAATCGCTCGAATCCCACGCTGTTCCAAGAGCGAAGAAAAAATCGCTCGGTACGTCGTGGAAACAGCGAGCAGACTGGGCCTCGCGGCTGAGCAAGACTCATTCGGAAATGTGGTTGTTCGAAAGCCGGCGTCGCCAGGAAGAGACAACGTCCCGACGGTGATCCTTCAGGGTCATCTCGATATGGTCTGTGAAAAGAACGCCGACAAGACCCACGACTTCTCCAAGGACCCGATCGATATTGTCCGAAAAGGCAATGTCTTGATGGCCGACGGAACAACCCTCGGTGCCGACAATGGGATAGCCGTGGCCACCAACTTGGCGATCATGGAGGACCAAACACTAGAGCATGGCCCACTGGAATTTCTGTTTACCGTTGATGAGGAGACCGGCCTGACCGGTGCGGCGAACCTTCAACCCGGACTTCTGGCCGGCCGAACCCTGCTCAACCTGGACTCCGAGGAAGAGGGGGCGATTTACGTCGGTTGTGCGGGAGGGAAAGATAGCACGGGCACCTGGTCTCTTAGCTTCGAATCCGTGCCGTCCGGGTTCACTCCCGTCGAGATTGCCGTCCGCGGGCTTAAGGGAGGCCATTCCGGTCTGGAAATCAACGCCGGCCGAGGCAATGCAATCAAAATTCTCAACCGCGTTCTCCTGCGACTGCACGAGCTCGGTGCCCGCCTGAACCGGATCGAGGGAGGAAACAAGCGCAACGCAATTCCGCGAGAGGCGCGGGCCGTTGTGTTTGTTCCGAACGACAAGAAGCAGCAGGCCAACGAGCTGGTCATGCGGCTGAACGACGTGCTGCGAGCTGAGCTCTCAACAGTCGATCCCGACCTGTCCGTTACCTCGTCCGCTGCTGTCCAGGTTGAAGGCAAGGCGATCGCGATGGAGCAGCAGGAAAAAATTCTCCGCACGATTTCGGGCCTGCCTCATGGCGTGATCAAGATGAGTGCAGAGGTTCCAGGCCTGGTCGAGACTTCGACCAACGTTGCCGTCATCAGTACCGTCGACAGCAAAATCGAATTGGCGACCAGTCAACGGAGCTCGGTGGGGTCGGAGATCCTCGAGATCGCCGAAAGCGTCGCGTCAGTTTTTAAACTCGGAGGGGCGGGAGTATCCCAGGGAAGCGGCTATCCCGGGTGGAAGCCGAACCTCGATTCGCCCATTCTGGAAATCGCCCGACGGACGTACCAGAAGCTTTACGGCAGAGACGTGGAGATCAAGGCGGTGCATGCCGGCCTCGAGTGCGGAATCATCGGGGAGCGCTACCAGGGAATGGACATGATCTCCTTCGGGCCGACGCTCGAAGGCGTCCACTCGCCCGACGAGAAGATCCACCTCGACTCAGTGCCCAAGTTCTGGGAGTACCTGCTGGAGATTCTAAAAAGCGTGAAATAGCTGCGCACTGCCCACTGCGCACTGCCCACTGCGCTTTTGGGGTAGGCCCGACTTCCCAGTCGGATGAGGGCAGGCCGCAGGCAGCGGGCAGTTTGCAGTGCAGTGAGCAGTGCGCAGCGCGCAGTCGCTTCAGCCGGCCAGCCGTGCTATTTCCCGACGTGCAGGTCGATCACTCGCTCGATCGCCGCCCGGCATACCGGACAGAATCCAACCTTGTTTCGCGAGAACATGATGCAGTCTATGCTTGGGCGGTATAGTCCCTTCTGCTCGTAGCTTGCCCCTTCGAACGCGCCCACCTTGCCGAAATACTTCATCCTCCGGAGCACTTCGGTCTCCAATTTCTCTTGCTCCGTGAAGAGCCTTTCCATTTCGGATTCCGGTGCGCCCTCCGAACGGAGTCGCGCGCGCTCCTTTTGATATTTGCGTGAAGCCTCCTCGAACTTCTCTTTCTCCCATGGAGTGGGCAGGGGAGTTCCGTCTTCGACGAGGTGCTTCCACTTCAGGGCACC
>CAYQYP010000288.1:0-22239 GCA_964421755.1 uncultured Acidobacteriota bacterium | reverse complement strand
GCTGTTGATCCACTGATAGCCGTGCATCCAGATGCCCAGTTGGAACTCCATGCCGCGCGCGGCGGTCTGCTCGCTGATGAAGCGCAGCATCTCCAGATTGCGATCGCGTTCGGCGTCCGGCAGCTGAGGCACGCGCACGTTGTATCCGGGGACGGAAAGCAGGAATGGGTAAGTGAACACGAAATAAGCGTCGGTCACAGCGGTAAGGAAGTCATAGCCGATGCCGAAGGCGAGGCTGAAGCGGTTGAAGCGCTGCGCAGCCAGCATGGAAAGGTACTCGGGCCACATCTCGCGGTCGTTGTACCAGGGCTTGTCTTCGATATCGCTCGTGAACAGCCGCGTGATGCTGCGGACGCGGTTGGCCGGGCGCTCGGTCACCGGCTTAGGGACAGCCAGCGCCGCCAGCGGGTCGGCCGCGTGGCGCACCCGGTCGGCCAGTTCCAGGAGCGCGTACGTCAGGCCCCGTGCGTCGTGCCCGCACGCCCACACGGCGTCCCTTCCCTGGCACAGCGCGAGCGCCTCGGGCACGGCTTCCGCCCGCGCCCCTGCGGCTCTGAGTGCGGCCGCGGCGCCGGGCGAAGCCATCCCAGCCGCCACAATTCGCAGGTGGGCTGCAGGCGCCTGCGCGGCGTTTCCGTAGACGCGGGCAGAGAGGCCGCGTTCCGCCAGCGCGCGCTCCAGCTCCCCGGCGGCCCATCGCGCCGCCGGGGAGGATGACACCTCATCCGCCGGATCGACCACGAGGGCGACACCCCGCAACTTGCCCGCCGCAACCCCAGCGGTTCCGGCTGCCGCCCCAGCCGCCGCCTTAAAGAACCGCCGCCGATTGAGATTCCCGTTCATAGCTTCTCTCCTAACAATTCCTTCTCCATATGGAGCGCGTTGCGCCATCCGTTCGTCGTTCCGCCTTCAGGCGGGCTTTTAATCCGCTGTTTTAACGCACGTGTCCGCCTGTTAACTGCCCGCCTGAAGGCGGAACTACAAACCGGACTCCCAACGCTATCTTCCTTCCGGCGTCAGTTTCAGGACCGTGAACGAGTTGCCTTCCAGTTCATACTGGAATGTGCTTCCAACGCTCGGCAGTTGGCGTTCGACGGGAGCGATCCGCGTGGGTTCCGCCAGCGAGTTCTCGTCGTCAAGGTTCTTCGAAGTCAAGTGAGCAGCCGCTGCCGAATACCGGTCGGCGCTCCCGCCGGCAAGGTTGATGCCCACGTTCTGCTTCACAGGTGAAGCGTTGACCAGCCTCAGGACCACCTCGCCCGCGGCGGTGCGTCCCGCTGAGCCGTAGACGGAAGGACCGAGGCCTTCGGGGACCTCTACGTTGTGGATCTCCTTGCTGTCCAGAGAGCAGCGCACGCGCCTGCCCTCCACCTGGATCGTAACGTCGTACCACCGGCCAGTGTCGAGCGTCCCGTTGACCCCGCGCCCCAGGGCGCCAGCGAAAGACGATTCCAACTGGTGCGCCGGTACATCCAGCATGCCGCCGCCACCCCACACATGGAGCGTCGAAGTCCGATGCCTCACCCCGATAAACCAGGCCAGGTGAGCCCCGCTGCCATCCTGAGCGAAGCGAATGACGAGTCCGCCTTCGCCGCCGGTCTTGCGGGCGCGCACCGTGTACGTGTAGTTGTCGCCGGTTCCGGTTCCCCTCCCGTCCTGGAACTCGGCCTCGGCGTTGTACCCCTCGGCGCTGACGGCGCCGTCCGTCCGGACTTTCATCTCGTCGGCAGTCACCTGGACAGGAACCACGGAGTCGAGACGGGAATCGGCGAACATCTTCTGCACATAGTAGGAAGGCGTGCCATACGAAGAAACGTTGTCGAAATAGATCAGGTCCGGCCTCCAATTGATGGCGTGCACGTTGGCCAGCAGGGGCGCATACGACGCCATCGGCATGACGTCCGAATTCCGCTCGATACCGCTCAGCATAACCGCTTCGGCCAGGCCCGCGCGCATGTTGCCGAAACCGCCCGATCCCTGGACAGCGTATTCTGCCAGCACAGCCTTATGGCCGTTGCGATCGCGGCCGTCGAGCCGCTTGGCCATCTCGATGGCCATGAGCGGCCGGGCATAGATATGCTCGTCCACAAGGTCCATTGGCAACTCCCCCGCCGTCCTGCCGCGGCGCTCGTTGGCGATGATCTGGATCTCCGGAAACCGCGCCTTGATCGCGTTGTAGAAGAGCATGTAGCGCTCGGTGTAAAGCGCGTTGAAACCGTCCTCATTGCCGATTTCGATGTACTTGAGCCCGAACGGCGCCGGATGCCCCGCTTTCGCCCTCAAGGCGCCCCACGCGCCCGTGACCGGCCCGTTGGCGTACTCGATCGCATCCAGCGCCTCCTGTACGATGGGGCCCATCTGGTCGAGGGGGAAGTCGCTGACCGGGATCTTATGCTTCTCCAAAACCCCAAAAGGCGACTTGGAGTTGGGAGTCCAGGTCATACCGCCGTAAGCGACGTACATCGGGACAGCGCCCAGCCGCTCGCAAAGCAGCAGGTACTCGTGGAACCCCATGCTGTCGGTGGACCAATACACCCAAGGCGCATTCTGGTGCCCGGGGCGTGATTCGAGGTCCCCGATAGTATTCTTCCATCGGAACGCGCTCTCGCGCTCGTTGCCCTGGACGTACGTCCCGCCCGGGAAGCGCACGAATGCGGGTTTCAGGTCCCTCAGCATCTGGAGCAGGTCGGGCCGGAAGATGTCGTGGCCAGGGCGCAATGACACCATGTTTATCCAAAAAGTACCGCTGCGATTCGCGCAAATGTTCAGGCGTGCGGCAGGGTCCGTCGCTCCGGCCTGTATAGACGAAGAGACGCGACTCCAGGCCGTCTTCAGGCCGGTTATCTGCGTCTGCCCATACACAGCGCCGTCCTTCCCTTCGAGCGTAACCGTCAGAGGCCCCTCGAACCCGGTGGCGCCGCGCGCGAACATCGAGAACTCGTACGTTTCGCCCTTCTTTGCGGCAATGCCCCAGTAGCCCTCGTTGCCGACCCCTGCTCTTTCTCCGCTCGGGGAGTCGATTTCAATCCGGAGGCTTCGCGATTTGACGGTATTTAGAGGGGTCGTTCCGTCGAAGAACAGGTTCACCTTGGCGGCGCCCGTTCGAACCGCCGACCATGCGTCCAACGTCGGTGCCTCCCCAAAGGAGCCGTTGCGAATCAGTTCGGCATACAGTCCGCCATCGCCCGCGTGATTGATCTCCTCAAGGAAGATCCCGAACAGCTCCGGGCTGACTTTCTTGCCGGCCCGGCTCAAGTCAACCCGCAAATCCGCTCCTTGCAGGCAGCAGATGCTCAATAGTGCAATCATCAGCTTCTTCATGCGCTTTGCTCCACCAAACCCCTCGGGCCTTGTTGGGCCCAGCGAGGGACTAGTTTCGGATGCGGAACACGGTCAACGAATTGGCCGGATCGCGGGATCGGCATGGTTGGCCCAAAATTGCTCTCAGTCAACTGTCTTCCACTTGAAACACGCGCCGTCCTTGCGGTCCGGCTGTGGGCCGGTGGCGGTAGCCATTACCGGCCCGGGGCTGTTGGGTTGGGTGGCCAGGTGCGATGGTTGGTGAGCGACATGAGCATGGTGTCGCCGCGCATCAGGTTGACCCATTGGAAGGATTCCGCCTCGCCAAGTGTTTTCCCGGCAAGAGGACGGACAAATCGTGCATGCCGGGGAGCTGATTGCGCTGCCAGGGCCCGTTGGCGGACTTGGAGCGGAAGACCTGCAAGCCAACGCCGTTAACGTTCGAGAAGACGTAGAACATACCGTCGTGATACCGGATGCAGGGCGCCCAGATGCCCCGGCCGTAAACGTTTCCACCTTCGAGGCGGAAGGCGGGGTGTGAGAAGACCTACGGTCAGCGCGATCAATCTGGCAACTCTCGCAAGAAATCAAAAATGCTGCATGGTAATGCTCCTCAAAGCTTTTGACAGGATTCACAGGATTTACGGGATTACTTACTAATTCGCTAAATCGTGTGAATCCTGTCAAAAAAAACCGACTCCAATGTTCCCCTTTCATCTCATCTGACAAGCGCGTCGGCCGCATTGGCGGCCAGGATCCACTTGCTGACGGCGCCGATGGTGTATTCGTGCTCGAACCAAAGGAATCCAAAGTCGTCGATGCACTCCGGGAAATCCGGCTTGATGATGACGTAGCCAGGAATTACTCCGCCGGGAATGAACGTATTATCAGCGCGGTTGTTGCCGTAGGCTTTGAGCTTCGACGATGACCCTACCGCCGACACGTACGAGGTGCTGGAAGCCGGATGCGTGCCCAGCATGTAATTGGCAGCGCGAAGCGTGTAATCCGTGCCCGCGATCTCGGGGAACGCTTTGTGGAGGAAGTACATCCTGACGCCGAGGTCGGCCACGGCCGCCGAGCCGCCCCAGCCGCCGAGGCTCGGCGGAACGCCGAACGGAGTGGCCGCCAGATCTTTGTCTAACTGCGCCACATAGGCTTTCACCGCTTCTTCGAGTTGCTTCCGGAAGGCGTCGTCCATGTAAGGCAGGGCGCGTACCGCCGTCCAGCCCCCAAACCCGAACCGCTGCAGGACCGTGGGGAAGATCTCCAGCAGCCGTTTTTTGTACGGCTCACCCCCGCCGGTGGCGATCAGCAGTTCCACCGCGGCCCTCCATTCCTGCATTTGCGCCATGCCTGGAGGGCCGCTGAACCACCTCTCCGATGGAGGCGGGGTCGGGTGCGCGTGCTCCTCATCCCACAGTTTGGTGGCGGTATCCAGGCACTCTTTGGCAAGCGCGTCGTCCCAGCCCTTCAGGGCGCCTGACGCGGCGGCCAGCGAGGCGGCGGCGCTGTATTGCAGGCCCGGCATCTTTGTCGTAAAAGCCCATCGGTCGTCCGGAACCCCAGAAAAGTTCCCGTCAACCTCGTAGGGTCCGAGCTTGTCCGAATAGATGCGGCCATCTGTCTTCGATGCGCCATCGCCCAGGTGGGTGTACTGCCGCAGCGTGGGCTCGTTGATACCCGAAATCGGGTGCCCGACGGCCTTGATCTGCGCCAGGATCTGGAGGATCCCGTGTTTCACCTGCTGCACGGCATCCGGAACGCCGTCGGGCCTGTGCATCTCCACCGAACGGGCCTGTTCGTCCACCGTGAGTTGGTCCCACTTCAGATCGAATTCCTTATATGCCAGGGACAAGTCCTGAATGACCGCGAACTGGCTCGGCGTCTGGATGTCGAAGTCTCCCGCGTCATACCATCCGCCGACATTCAATCCGGGGATGTGCTGACCGGCCGCGAAAGGAGAATCGAGGTTCGCGCCCATCGACCACCCGTCGAAGTGCTGCCTGTTGGCGGGCGCCTGGCGGGCATCGTCGAGGTGCGAAACACCGTGCCAGAGGCGGTAGCCCTCGCGCACCGAAACGTGGTCCATTGCCACGGCTAGGAAGCCGTCCAGACTGTGTTGCCAGGTTCTGCTATAGACGTCTTTAGCGATCGGGAACACCCCCGTCCGCTGTCCGCCGTATTCGATCACATACAGGCCGGGGTCCTTGACCGACGAGAAGTCGAACTTCGAATACACATACCTCATCCAGGGGGTAGGTTCCGAGACCGGACCCTCGAAGACCTGCTTGTAGACCCCGTCCTCCGCCAGCCGCAAGAGCTTAGCCGTCCTGGGTGCCTCAAACTTCGGGTCCAGCTCGATCACGGCGACTTTTGGGAAGTCGGGCGGGTAGCCGACCTGGCTATGCGCCAACATGGGCGGCCGCGTCCAATTCGGAATCACATCCGGGCGGATATGCCACACGATGGCGCCTTCGGTCTTGCCCGCCGGGATGAGCGAGCGGAGTACGAACCAGCCGTTCTGGGCCCGGTTGCGTCCGTCGTAGAGGGATAGGGGCGCCGTCTCCGAACTGACTTTGACGCGGCAGAGCGGGTCCTCCACGGCGAGCGTGATGCTCTGTCCGGTGGCGAAAGGCAGCGGCTGCGTGTACCCTTTCGCTCCGTCCCACTCCTCTTGGTACGGCAGCTTCTTCGGATCGTCGGCCGGAGGTGGAACCTTTACCATCGGGTCCTGCGGACTTCGCGGGAACACACCAAACACGCTGTTGTCGACGGAGTAGGTCTTACCGACATACGCCGAGGGCAGAAACTCCAGGTTGAAACCCGCCCGCCCGACGAGCTTCTCCGGCAGCGGTTTATCCAGGTTCACGCTCACCCGGACGCCGCCCGGCTCCGCCGCCACTTCGAGGCGGTAGTCCACCTGGTAGTGAGGAAAGGAAAGCAGGGCAGTCAGACGGTTGTTTGCCTTGTCGGCGTCGCGCGACTTGAGATCTGCGACCAGGTCCCATTGTTCCGGCGTGGGCAGCAGGCGCACGTCGCCGTTGGTGGCGATGCGATTGCCGTGAAGGATCATCTCCATGGCCGTGGTCTTCTGATCGACGAAGACGCGGTGGAACGTAGTGTGATAGAGAATGACGCTGAAACCCTGCGTATCGAGGTAGCCGCTGTCGGTTACCTTCATCGTGAAATCGGCGCCGAACACGGAGATTCCGGTAAACAGGATCAGCTGCAAGAGTGATGCTCGTATTTGAGTGGACATGTGACTCCTAGAATGCAATCTCAAACTCATACAGGTCGATGCTGATGGGCTCCACGCGCAGCGTTTTGGGAACCTCGTTCACCGGCGTTTCCAACACTTGGACCTCCTGCCGGGTCAAGCCCGTCGTCGCATCGAGTCCAGGGCCGCTCATACGCCAATGCCGGCCCCTGCCGCCGAACTCAAAGCCCCTGATCGTCAAATCCAGTTCCTTCGCCGACTCACAGGGATTGACCACGGCGATTGCCAGGCGCTTCCCGTCGCTCGTGAGCGCGGCGCTCAGATCGAGCGGGTAGGTTGGGCTGCCCGCATTCACCCTCGGCTGATCGCCGCCCACCGCGTATTTCGGCGCCGGCGGCGGGGAGCTACCCTCGATTTCCACGGGCACGGTTCCGAAATGCTCACGGTAGAGCTGAAACAGCAGGCCGGTTGTGTTCAGCGCCGCGTCGGTGGCATTGAACTCGATGGACGATGTTCCCATGGTATGTCCGGCCATGCAGATCAAGTCGGTGTGCCGGAACATCTCATGGAACACGAGGGCGTTGGCCAGGGTTTGCTTCAGATTCGAAGGCAGGCGGGTGAACGCCCATTCATCAATCGCGATTTGCAGGCGGTTCGTTTTCAGGGCCGGAAACCGCCTGTAATACTCCTCGTAAGCTTCGACTTTTTCACGTACGCGGTTTGCCGCCCGGTAGACGGCTTCGGGCAATGGTTCCTCGATCGGGACCCTTTTGTTCTGTTCGAGGTCGAATCTTTCGCGGTCGTAGCTGTAGAAGTGCTCCGACATGACGTCGATATTATCCAGGCAGTTGGCCAGCAACAGGCCGGTGAAATCGGCGTCGGAGCCGAAATCAGGCACAACCTTGCCGGTGAGAGCCTCCGAAAGACGGTTTACCGTCATCTCTTCCGGCGTTGCACCGGTCCCGAGCAGAGTGATGGACGGGTCCACGGCGCACATCGCCTTGGCGAACATGTTGTGCTTAATCACGTACTGCCTGGGCGGCATGTAGCCGTACTGCCAGGTTCCGTACATTTCATTGCCGATGCCCCACCACTTGACGTTGTAGGGAGCGGGGTGTCCGTTGGCGGCGCGCAATTTCCCCATGGGGGTGTCGGCGGCGCCGTTCACATACTCCACCAGTTGGGCGGCCGAATGGGCATCTCCGAAACCCGAATTCACGCTGATGAAAGCATCCACGCCGAGAAGCTCGCACATGGTTAGGAACTCATCCGTACCCACATCGTTTGGCTGCAAGGCCGACCACACATAGTCCCAGCGCGGCGGCCTCCGATCGGGATCGCCGATGGCGTCGCGCCATTCATGAGCGGACAAGAAATTGCCGCCGGGAAAGCGGTACATTCCCGAACGGAGTTGCTTCAACAGAGCAATCGTATCCGGGCGGAAACCGCGGATGTTCTCCGCAGGCATGAGCGACACGGCTCCGACGTGGAAGGACCCGGCGCCGGTTGCGGCAATCTCGATACGACCGTTGTCGGTGTCGCCTCCGGCAGTAAACTGCAACGGGAACTTGGCGTAGGTGGTCTTCAGACCGGTGATGGGGATGGTCTGGCGCTCGCCCGGACCCGATCCCCAGACGAGGCTGGCCGTGACAGCCGCGCCCGGTTCTCCGGCCAGCACTACTCGTGCGGAGTAGGCTTTGGATTGGCGCAGTACGAGCCCGGCCTGCTGAATTCCCCGCGGCTCCGGACCCGCCAGCCTGATGAGGGGAGTGTGCTCCCCTGCATAGGGACGGTCGCAATCCATCACCACCGACGCATCGGGGCCAATGGGCCGCCAGCGGTTGGGTTGCCGGCGTCGCATCGGGCCTCGTGATGACGGGGCTGACGGAGCTGTTTCCGAGTTGATTTCGTTGTAGAACTTCCGATCATCGAGCATCTCAGCCCAAACGCTCCGGTTGACCAGATCGCCGATGTGCTCGATGAACTGGCCATAGAGGTATGGAGAAATGCGAGCTCGGGTTTTGCGAGCGTCAATGCTCGCGACGATGCGCTTATCGAGGGACTTATCGGTTTGCCCGGCGCCGGTTCCGGGTGTTGCAAGTACGAGAAGTAAGACGAGCGGGAGTGATTTCTTAGGCATCGCGGCGATCCTAGCAGGCAAGTCCTGCAAAGACCACGTATCTAACGGTATATGGCGTTGAGCGCTAATGGAATCTTACGGTTGGGCTCACGGGAAACGCCCGGGGACTTTTCAAGCTAACGGTTAGCCCAGGCGGTTAACGTCGCCGCCAGCCCTCTGGGGCTTTTCGACGATTCCTCAGACACGGTCGATTGGCCTGGCGCTGACCGATAAATCGAGGCAGCCGTCGAGCTCGTGGCAGAGGAAGTCGGACGCCTTCTGATCTATCCGAGTTTGCGAACGGGATATCGACTGGGCTCCGGCAGGGCCCTTCCCTTTGCTCGGCTGTCCGACGATTCTTGACAACCCCGAAAAGCCGGCGGTATCTTCCCCGTGACCAATGAAGAAATGCAGGGCCGCCACGGCAGTTGTCCTCGTGTTGCTGGCCAGCCTCCCGGCCTCACCGTCGCAGGACCTCGCCCACACTTCGACACCCGATTCCGCGACCGCTGTTGCGACCAGCCCGGCCGGCAACGCCGCCGGCAGAGCCCCGATCGCGTTTGCGTTGACGCCGATCGACTTCACCCTCGACAGTAGCGAGACACCGGAATGCCACGCGCCCGAGACTATGGCTGGGGGCGTCGCAGTCTTCGACTACAACAATGACGGCAAGCTGGACATTTTCTTTGCAAACGGGGCGGATATCAAGAGTCTTCAGAAGACGTCGGCGAAGTACTCCAATCGCCTCTTCGAAAACGTCGGCCAGGGGCGGTTTGTGGACGTGACCGCGAAGGCCGGGTTGGCCGGCCATGGATATGACAATTGCGCCGCGGTCGGTGACTACGACAACGACGGCCATCAGGACCTGTTCGTGGGAGGCGTTTACCGAAACACGCTGTATCGCAACAAAGGCGACGGTAGCTTTGCGGACGTAACTGCAAAGGCCGGACTTAATGGCGCCGACCCCGAGTATGGGCCGCTTTGGTCGGTCGCAGGCGTGTGGGTGGATGTGAATAACGACGGCCTGCTCGATCTGACAGTCGTCAATTATCTGAAATGGGACCCCGAACACGAGCCGGTTTGCGAGATCGACCGCCACCGTGAATATTGCCATCCCAAGATGTACAAGCCGACCCCCAACCAGTTGTTCCTCAACAAGGGAGATGGATCCTTCACCGACGTGTCGGTGGCTTCGGGCTTCCGCGCGCATCCCGGCAAGGGAATGGGAGGAGTGGCGGCCGACTTCGACCTCGACGGCGACATGGACTTGTTTGTCACCAATGACAAGCTTTTCAATTACTTCTTCAGGAACGAGGGCGGGGGCAAGTTCGTCGAGACCGGGATTGAGCTGAATCTGGCCCTGCGCGAAGACGGTGTCTTTATCTCTGGTATGGGGGCCGATTTCCGGGACCTGGACAACGACGGCTACCCGGATATCAGCCTTGTCGCCTTGGACCAGGAGACCTTCCCAATCTACAGGAATACGGGCAAGGGAGATTTCGACGAAGTGACGGCGGAGAGCCGCATGACACTGCTTAGCTTACAGATGGCTGGCTATTCTCCTACCATCGCGGATTTCGACAACGACGGCTGGAAGGACCTCTTCGTCACGCGCGGACACGTTCAGTCGCTTATGGCTGCACAGCGTGCTGTAATCAAGCAGCCGAATACGGTGTTTCGCAACCTGGGTGGCTTGAAGTTCGGTGCCTTTACGGGGGAGGCCGGGCTCGAAGCGTCACCCCCTTCGCGGCACCGAGGCTCCGCGATCGGCGATCTGAATGGCGACGGACGCCTGGACTCGGTCGTCAGCGCGATCAGCGCGCCCGCGGAGATCTGGCTCAACCAAAGCCCCGACGCGGGCCACTGGCTCGAGATCCGGCTTCAGGGAACCAAGAGTAATCGCGACGGCATCGGTGCTCGGGCGAAGATCGTTTCCAAGTCCGGGACGCAATACGACCACGTGTCCACCAGCGCAGGCTATGCGTCATCAAGCGCCAGGCCGCTTCACTTTGGGCTGGGGAAGGACACGGTCGTCGAAGAGCTTGAGATCAGATGGCCTTCCGGCCTCCTGACACGGTTGCACGACGTGGCGTGCGATCAGGTGCTGATCGTGAAGGAGCCGGCTGGACCGTAGACAAAGCCACGGCTATCGGATACATACTCAAGCTACTCTTGGGGATATCACTCCGAAGAACCGCTTGCTCCTCGGAGAACCTGACAAGCAGTCGCGATTTGTCCAACACTCCCCCAAAACCGATCCGATAGCCCATGCTGGTTGCCATTTCCCTTGAATGGTTTTCGTCAGAAGTGGACCTTGAGGACCAACTCGAATACCCGCGGATCAAGCGCCCGTGTGATCGTACCGAAGGCCGGAGTACCGAAGCTGGTATTCGGTGCCGTCAGGGGAGGTGTGTTTGTCACATTGAAAGCTTCGAGGCGGAGCTCGGCACGAAACCGTTCACCGATTCGGCCGGCCTTGCTCAGCATTACGTCCAGCGTCCGGTAACCAGGACCCACCACAGGATTTCGTGAGCTGCTGCCGATCGTGAACTGGGCCGCCTGGACGAATGCGGCAGTGTCGAACCATCGAGAAGTGCTGCGCTCGTCGGGCGGAAGAGTCGGGTCAGCGATGCGATTCGGTCGCTGGATCCCGAATCCGGCGAACGCGTTCAGATTCGTCGCCTGGGTGACCGGCAGCGGACTACCCGATTGGAGGCGGACAATACCAGCCATCTGCCAGCCTCCCGCCAGCCAATCCCGCCAGCCGCTCAACCCCAGCCGCCGACCCCGGCCCGCCGGGATCTCCCAAACAAATGATCCGGACAACACATGGGGGATGCTGCCTGTCGACTCATCCTTCTCCAGGCGTCGATTGAAGCTGTCCGCCGCCTGGTAAGACATTATGGGACCGGCAAGAACAGCCGCATCAAACACCGTACCGGCATCGTCGATCAGTTTTGAAAAGGTGTACGCGAAGGTCAGCCCCAAGGCTTCCGAAAAGCCCCTTTCCAAGCGGGACTGGAAAGAATGATAAGTTGAGTGACCCACGTTATTCCGGTAAAGCGCTACCGTCGTGAATCGAGGATAAGGCCGCAGCAGCTGCTGTCGCGCGATGGTTGGACCGCCCAGTGATGACGATGCAGGGAGTTGGCCCCAATAGGGATTCGCCACTTGCTCGGTTAACGAGGGTCCAATTGCGAGCTGCTCTATCGTAAGCTGGTTCAAGTTAACATCGGGCACTCCGAGATTGGTCAGCTTTGAACCGAGGTACCCGACCTCCAAATTCCAGTGCTCGCCGAAGACTCTCTGAAAGGTGAGATTCCATTGCTGGGCGTATCCACTTTTTTGGTTCCGGTTGACCGCAAACACACCCTGCCCCAGTCCGCTGTCAGGATTCGGATCCAGCACTTGTATGGACGGGCCGTCCGACAAGACAAAGGCGGGGTTGATGTTGTCAAGGGACCGCTGGCCGGTTGTCTGGATGAAGGGAAACAAAGGCGTCGTGAACGGCGTTGTGATGCCGGCTTGTTCGATCCAGGTCATCCCGTAGCCCGAACGGATCGTAAGACTGCGGCTGGGCTGGAAAGCAACGCCGATTCTCGGACCGAAATTCAATCTTTCCAGGTTTCGAGCCGTCCGCGGATACCCATTCTTCCCCAGAAAGTCCAACGTCTCCGTCTCGAGATTGAAGATGGCGCCTCGGTCAGCGACCACGGTGGAAGGGAAATTGAGCGTGTAGCGCACGCCGAGATTCAGACTTAGTCTGTCGCTCGTCTTCAAGTCGTCCTGCAGGAAGAACTCAGCAATTTGCGCCCGCGGTTTCAGCACTTCTCTCTGCACGTCGATCGTGAAGGTCTGAACCTGTCCAAGGAGAAATGACGCGAAACTGCTGCCCGTTCCGCCGAGAGGCGTCCCGGCAGCTGACAACCCGCTGGTCAGGATACTGCTGAATTGAAAGGCGCCGGTCGGACTGGGTGGCTGCAAGACATCCAGGCGCTCGATCCGCCAATCACCGCCCAGCTTGATGCTGTGCCGCCCGCGGAGCCAGGAGAAAGTATCTCGTACCTGGTCTACCGAGGTAGTGAACTCGGCGTTGCCGTTTGCGGGCGGCCCCAACTGCTGAAATCCGACCACGTCGTAGGTTGGAAGCGTATCCGAAAACGCCGAAGCCGGTATATTGGGGATTTTCGCCGCGTCTGACGCCGGCTGGCCCGTTCTGAGTGACGCGCGCTTGAACCCGCGCCGCGTGTGTCCGAACCCGATCTGGTTCACCTTGCTTCCCGAAATTGCCCAGGTGTGCTCAAGCGTGATGCTGTCGGCCCGGGTGAGCGTGTCCCCGACGATACCCGAGGGAATCTTTCCACTCCCGTCGGGTAAGGGCGTTATGGGAATGGAGCGATCGCGGAGATAGGCATAGCGGACAAAAAGCCGATGATCCGCACGCAGGTTATGGTCCACGCGGAGACCAAACTGATCCTGGTCGGCTCTCTCGTTGCCGATGCGGACATAGTTGTTTGCGACCGCCTCTTCCCCACCGGCGAACAGATTCGGGTACGGATAGCGATCCATCACGGCTCTTGCTGCCGAGTCAAAGCGATTCTGAGGAATCCTGTCGCCCGGGAATCGATCGCGGAGGTATCCGGACGCGGTCTGTCGCGTTGTCGCCGGATCGTAAACAGGTAAGCTGAAAACCCCCTGGCGCTGCAGAGTGGTCGGTACCGTGCTGGTTCGAACGGAGCCGGTCTGAAGCCTCGTGCCCTGGTAGTCGAGGAAGAAGAAGGTTGAGCTCTTCCGGATCGGCCCACCGAACACGAATCCGTATTGGTTGCGACGAAAGCGTGGCCGTGATCCGGAGGTGGCAAACAGGTTTCGGGCGTTCAGCGCCTCATTGCGCACGAACTCAAATAGCGTGCCGTGAAAGTCATTCGAGCCGGACTTGTGATTAACCAAGATCACTCCCCCGTTGGATCGCCCAAACTCGGCCGAGTAGCTGTTCGTCTCGACACGGAACTCTTCAATGGCGTCGACGACTGGGAAATAGGCAATCTGCCCGGGTTCCGGCTGGAGAACGCTGATGCCGTCGTAGAGGTACTCATTCACGCGCGGCCGGCCGCCGTTGATTCGCGGAAGTGTAGACCCGGGTGGGAGCATGACCCCGGGAGCGAGCGCGACCAGTGGAACGAAATTGCGGCCATCGAGTGGTAGTGTCAACACTTCCTGCTGACCGACCACGAAACCTACCGTGCCGCGATTGGACTGCGGCAACGGCGTCGCGGCAACGACACTCACAGAGTCGGCGATATCGCCGATCTGAAGTGTGACATCGAGGCGGACTTGATCTCCGATCCGGAGGACGACCTCTCGCACCAGGCCTGCGAAACCGGGTTTCCGCACGGTCAGCCTGTAGGATCCGGGCTGCAGCGCCAGGAAGTGATACCGGGCATCGCTGCCGGTGGAGCAAGACTGTTCCCGCTGCGTGTTAAGGTTGAGCAGCTGGACATCGGCGCCGTCGACTGCGAGTCCCGCCGGGTCGCGGATCCACCCGAAAAGCTCCGCTTTCGTCGATTGCGCGGGCAGCATTGCCCCCTGGTACAGCATCACGATTGCGCTCAAGACGCCGGCGATCCAAGCGCGGCGGGTAGCGGACTTTTGAGGCCGGATGAGAAACGACAGGCCAAGACGCAGCCAATGCCTCTTGAATCGTAAAGTACTGTGGTACTCTTTGGACGACATTGTCGCGTATGATTTACTCACGTTCTCAAACGGATGTCTACGGCGGGTTCGGGTTGAAATGGGCCGGGCCTAATTTTTCTCCCGCCGGGGGCCTGGGCCCAGCATGACCAGGGGAGAAAGTAAGTGAGCCGCATCCAGACAAACCTGGCGGCCATTCGGAAGGCCCGAGGCATCGGGGCGGCCGATCTCGCCAACAAGGTGGGTGTGACCCGTCAGACGATTTATGCAATCGAGGCGGGCACCTATCTGCCCAACACCGAAGTAACGCTCAGGCTCGCCCGTGAGCTTGAAGTGGCGGTCGAGGAACTCTTCTTGCTCCCTGAAGAGAGGCAGGAAGAGTCGACCTCGGTAACGGCCGAATACCTGGGCCAAAACCCACCCGGGAAGGGGCAGGCTGTGCAGATCTGCCGGGTAGGCGCGAAGTGGGTGAGCGTGCCTGTTGATGCTCGATCGTATCATCTCCCGGAAGCGGACGCGGTGGTCACAGGCTCTGCGTCCCGGTCTCGCAACCCGAGGCTTCAGCTCTTTTCGGACGATGACGCAAAGCGCAACAAGGTCCTCGTGGCGGGCTGCGACCCCGCTACAAACATCCTCGCCCACATCGTTGAGCGAGTCAGCGGGGTGGAGATTGTTCACGCTCCGGCCTCGAGTCAGCTGGCGCTCCAGTGGCTGAAACAGGGAAAGGTGCACATAGCCGGATCCCACCTTCAGGACCCGGACAGCGGCGACTTCAACCTGCCACTCGTCCGTCGCCTGTTCCCTGATCGGGACATGGCGGTGATCACTTTTGCGCGCTGGGAGGCGGGACTGGTCGTGGCTCGAGGCAATCCCAAGAGTATCCGCGGTATCGACGATATCGCTCGGAAGAGCGTCACTCTCATCAATCGGGAACCGGGATCAGGCGGTCGCTCACTTCTGGACGACTTGATGCTAAGCGCGGGGTTGACTCCAGAGACCATGCGTGGCTATGACCGCCTTGCTTTTGGCCATCTGCCGGCGGCTGAGGCAGTGCAGGCGGGGACCGCCGACTGCTGTGTCGCGACCTGGGCCGCTGCCCACATCTTCGGGCTGGATTTTATCCCCCTGCGCAGTGAACAATACGATTTCGTGCTTCACCGCGAGACGCTGCGGCTCGCGGCGGTTGAAGCATTGTTTGATGCTTTGCAGCGCGCGGTCTTGCGCCGAAGGCTGGAGACGCTGGCCGGATATGAGACCAGTCAGACGGGAGCCGTCCGCGCATGACAGTAAATGCGGGAGGACATCGGGCTTTTGTGAGTTGTGAGCGGCGCACGTGATTAGTGGCCGCACCGGAGTAAGAAATATGGTCGAAGCAGCGCCGGGGACGAGCAGCGAGCAGCTTATTGTCCGACCGATCGGACGAATACACAGTCCCTTCGAAGAGCCGGCCGGAACGCCGGTTCAGTCTTCCATGGCAACAGGGGTTTGCGGCACTGTCGAGATCTTCCCCGATTACGAGGAGGGTCTGCGGGACCTCGAAGGCTTTGAACGGATCTGGCTCCTCTACTGGCTCCATCAGGCTCCACCGGCCCGACTCACGGTCATACCTTTTCTCGACGACAGGAAGCATGGCGTATTCGCGACACGCGCCCCATGTCGCCCGAACCCGCTCGGGCTCTCCTGCGTCAAGCTGATCGAGATGAAAGGAAACGTTCTGGTAATAGAGGGAGTCGATATCCTCGACAACACCCCGCTTCTGGACATCAAACCGTATTACCCGAGATTCGACGTGTTCCCGGTCAATCGATCGGGCTGGTTTGACGAAGTGCCTCCGGGTGACCGGCTAGCCGATGACCGCTTCAACCGCCGTGGGCCCGGGGGGACTTGAGATGAGCGCCGTGCATCTGCGCATCCTTGCCGAAGACACGGCCGGGCCGCGAGGTACTGTCGGTGAACACGGCTTGGCTGTCTGTATTGAGAAGGACGGGCGAGTTCTCCTTTTCGACACTGGACAGGGGCTGGCCCTCAGGCGAAATGCAAAAGTCATGGGGCTTGATCTTTCACGGGTCGAGGCAATCATCATCAGCCACGGTCACTACGATCACACCGGGGGCCTCGGTGACGCTTTAGCGCTCTCGCCCCGAGCCCGCGTATTCCTCCACCCCCACGCGCTCGAACCGAAGTACAAGCCTTCTGATCGCGGCCCGGGCTGCGAAATCGGAATCCCCCATTTGGCGGACACCGGCATGAAGCATGCATACACCGACAAGGGAGGTTGCGAGGTGTACCCGGGTGTCTGGACGACCGGTGAGATCCCCCGTCTGACCGATTTTGAGGATACGGGTGGCCGTTTTTACCGGGATTCCTCCTGCACCGCGCCGGACCCTCTGCTGGATGACCAGGCGCTGTTCTTTGAAACATCCAGGGGAGTGGTCGTGGTTCTGGGCTGCGCGCATGCAGGTGTGATCAACACCCTTGAGCACGTCCGCCGCAAAACCGGCGGAAAGAGGATCCACGCGATCCTGGGGGGAACGCACTTACTCAACGCGTCCGAGAGTCGGATCGAAAAGACCCTCGAGGCGCTTGCGGGTCTGGCGATAGACGTGTTCTGCCCCTGTCACTGTACCGGGGCGATTGCAATCCAGTCTCTCAGGCTTTCGTTCGGGGATCGCGTGCGGGAATGCAGAACCGGAAGCCGATTTGTGTTTGAGTAGCAGCAATCACAAAAGAATGAGGTTCAACCCGCGAGGACAGCCATGGAGGAGAGCGCCGATTGCAAACGCCGCCGGTTTCTGATTTCTCTGTGCGGTTTCTGTCCGGTCGCTGCGGGCTCTACTTACAGGACTCAAAGCAACTCGGCGAAATCGCCACCACAGCTTTCCGATTTCCTGACAACCGACGACCGCGTTGCCCTCGCCTTGATGAGATTCAAAGCTGGTTACCACTGTTCTCAGTCGGTTCTGGCCGCTTACGCCGATGAGTTCGGTCTGGACACCGATCTTGCGCTGAAGATGGCAGCCGGGCTGGCCGGTGGTTCGACGGTCGGAGGCGAATGCGGGGCGGTGGGGGCGGGGTACCTGGTACTGGGGATGAAGCACGGCCGATTGGTTCCGGCCGGCGGCGACGTGGAGAGAGAAAAGGCGTTGTTCGGAAGGGTAAAACAGTTCGTAGAGACGTTCAGGAAGGAACACGGCTCGATTAATTGCCGGGAACTGCTCGGGATCGACGTGTTCACCAAGGAAGGCCACCAGGAAGGCCTTCGTCGCAACCTGTACGCCACACGTTGCCCCAACTACATTCGGGACGCGATCACGATGATTGACTCCCTCGGATGAGCGCACGCTTATGAAAACGTCTCTCGACTGTCTGCCCTGCTTCCTGCGCCAGTCGCTCGAAGCGGCCCGATTCATAACCGACGACCCTGGTATCCACGAACAGATCCTCCGGCAGGTCCTGCGGTCGGCCGCGGAGATGGAATTGCGTCAGCCGCCCCCTGTCATGGCTCGGATCTTCTACCGGCGCTTGAGTGAGATGTCGGGACTGGAAGATATCTACCGCCCCGCCAAGGACCGCTTCAACCGGCTGGCAATGGAACTGACGCCGGAACTGAGAAGCAGGATCAAAGAGGACGCTGATCCGCTCATGACCGCCGTGCGAGTGGCAATAGCCGGTAATGTCATTGACTTTGGGATCAACGGGGGAATCAGCGAAGAGGATGTTCACAAGGCGATCAAGAAGGCCTTTGCCGAGCCGTTGGCGGGACAAACAGAGGAATTCCGGGACGCGGTCAGGCAAGCCAAGAAAATCCTGTACCTGGCCGATAACGCCGGCGAGATTGTCTTCGACCGTTTGCTCATTGAACAACTGCCAATCGAGAGGGTGGTCCTTGGAGTGCGAGGCCGCCCGGTTATCAACGATGCCACAATAGCCGACGCCCGGGCGGCCGGTTTAACCGATATGGTGAAGGTGATTGACAACGGCTCAGACGTGCCAGGCACGGCTCTCGCTTTCTGCAGCGAGGAATTCCAGCGAGCGTTTTCTGATGCCGACCTGGTCATCGCGAAGGGCCAGGGGAACTTCGAGACTCTTAGCGAGGAGCCTGCCCCCGTCTTTTTCCTCTTCAAGGTCAAATGTCCGGTCGTGGCCTCACACGTCGGCATGCCGCTTGGCACCCACGTCCTATTGAAGGGCGGTTGAGAACCGTCAGGGGTCCGGACCGCGAGACGGCTCGTGGGTGCTCAACCAGGGCGGCCAGTTCTGGCCCCTTTTTCTGTTAATCCCCACACTCGAAAGCGTTTAGCTTGGGTTCAGGTCCGCAGGACCGGCACGTTTACAGGAAAACCGTGGCATGGCCGATCAAGGTCCGTAGGACTGACACGTTTGGATTACCGTGCCACGGAGTTCACGTGTCAGTCCTACGGACCTGACCAGACCACCCGTGTTCCGTTTTCTATAGACGTGCCGGTCCTAACGGACCTCACGAGAGCCAAGCCCCGCGCACCCACAGAGCCGGGAGCGGCAGAACGGGGCGATGCTTTACCAGCCCCGTTCAAGCGACCGGTTACTTTGCGAAACTGCGATCGTACGCCTGGGCAAGACGGAGCTATCGCGGAGGTGACCGGTCACTCAGCCGCTTCGTTGCTTGGTCGCTCCTGGCTCTGTGGCTGCCAAACTGGCCGCTCCCGCCTCGGTGGGTGCGCACGCTAAGCTAAACGCTTTCAAATAGCCGGGACGATTTTGCCTGCAAGGCCATCTTCTTCTGCTGGATTTTGAGCTATGTCTTTTGACTGCAGCAGTTATCTCGGTCCGACCCAATTCTACCGACCCAATTCTACCCCCGGTCCGACCCAATTCTACCCATCTCGGTCCGACCCAATTCTACTTGGCCCAGTCTGGAACTTTGAAGGACTCGAGCTTCGTCTCGGGCAAGTATGGTTTAAGGTCGAGAACCGGGCTATCTGGCAGGGCATCGATATCTCGCAGCTCCACGACATTTGCCCGAACACTGACAATCTCGCATAAGCTAAGAGCAATCAGATTCGGACGTGACGGAGATCGTGTCGCAAAGACTCCCGTCAGGGGGTTCAGGCGATTCCCCCTGGGATAGACTTCCAAAGTGGATCGCTTCTCCGGACTGTCGTTGCGGTCAAACCAGTAGAGGACGTAAGCATGAGAAAAGTCCGCCAAACCGCGTAACCCCGGTTGGTATTTCTGCTTCAGGACTATCTCGGTTCTGCCTGCTTCCTTCTTGACTCTGCCTATGACATGGAGAGCGAGGGTCGAGTCCTCTTTGTCTGTTTCATTTTGAGCCCCGATGAATAGTGCGGCCATGAACACCAGTGAGGAGAAGATTAAGTATTTCATCTGTTTCGTGCCCCGTTGAGAATCGGATCAGAGGTAACCAAGCAAGGTGCATGCCTGGCAAGGCGCGCGCGCGAAAGATCCTGCTTGGCGACGTCTGCCGGACTGAATCGACACTCGGCTCTACCGTCGCTCCGCTCCTGGTTGAGCCGATCGTGCCACCGCCGCGCTCGTCCGCCCGCTGATCGGGCATTTTGCGAGACCGGCGGCAACGGGTCATTGCAAACTGCACGTTCATGGGGGGATGGGATCGAGTGGGCACACCGACACCGCTCCTGTCCAGGTGCTCAACCGAGAGTTGGTCCACGCGTATTTTCGGACCAGTTGCACACCCCGTGAGACGTGAAGACAGGACTGGACGCGATCACCATCATCGGCTCGCTCGGATCAGTGCACGTCGCCCCTTCCGTTCATGAGCAGATCCTTCGGCAGGTCTTGGTCGACTGCCTGGGGTAAAGCTCGCGCCCGGGATTGAAGCCCTGATCGGACGAGACTCGCCATGGTGAAAACGTTTCGTGCGAGCAGTCGAGCCCAGCTCCAGCGGGTCATTTGCGGAAAGTAAATGCCCCGGAACAGCAGACGTGAGATGAACAGCATAAGCTGCTGTTCGAACGGTTTCTGGTTTTTGTGCATCCACTTCTGCGTACTCGAAAAAGCCGCCGGCCTGTAGGCCGCACGCCACGACTCGCGAAGTTCGACCTGGGCTTCCTCGGCGGACAGGTGGGCGGGCACGAAGCTGCTCTCAAAAGGTTGAAAATCCAGCCAATGCTCCGGCCTGGTCAGCCGTTCGCTTTTTTTCAGCCGGTCGTAGAGTGGGGTCGCCGGGAAAGGCGTCAGCAGCCCGAAGACGGGGAGTCCGGGAGGCCAGGTTTCAAATTCAGCCGCAAGCCGTTTGGCCATGCCGGGTCGATCGCCCTCCATCCCGACGATGAACGAAGTAATCGCGTACACGTCATTCCGAGCGAGAATCTCCAAGGTGTTTCGGTACTCGGCGGGCTTGTTGAATTGCTTTTTTGCGGCCTTGAGGCTTTCGGGCTCCATCGACTCCAGGCCCGCAAAGATCCACCGTCCACCGCTCGCAGCGATCAATTCGACGAGCTCTTCATCGCGCAGGAGGTTGATACTGATTTGAGCCACCCACGGCAGGCAGGCGTCCCGGTCGATCATTTCGCGCAGCAACGACTTGATCCGCTTGCGGTTGATCGCGAAGTTGTCGTCGATGAAGAAAACCATGACGAGCGCCCGGTCGCGCTTGGCAATGGACTTGAGTAGCAGTAACTCTTTGATGACACTCTCGTTGGATCGAAAGCGGATCTCGTCCCCGAAGAAACCCGTTACGGTACAGAACTCGCACCCATAGGGGCAGCCGCGACCCGATTCGACTGGGAAAACATACGCCCTGTCGAAAGGCACCGACATTGCCTTGAGCAGGCGACGAATGCTTCCCGGCACGCAACGCATCAGGTTGAAAAGATCGAGCTCGACCTTGTCCCAGTGAATTGCAGGGTAGTCGGCCAGCGAGGGTTTGCCCGCAGCTTCGCCGGCCTCACCGGCGCGATAGATCCTCTTGAGTCGGCCTTGAACGACGTCATCCACCACCTGAGGCCACAGCTGGTCAGCTTCCCCCATGACTACGGAGTCAGCGCACTGCGGCTGGCCGGTCTGGCCGAGTGGCTCCTCCGGCAGGGCGGTCACATGGGGACCTCCAAACACGACCGGTACCCCGGTTTCAGTGCGGATGACACGTGCCACCCGGTAGGCCTTCTGAGCCATCCGGGTCATGAAGCCCATGCCGACGAGGTCGACCTTCTGGTCGCGCACGAACTGGACCATCTGCCGCTCGTCCCAGTGGACGACGTTTCCGTCAAGTATCGTGACCTTGTGTTCTTTGGGCGTCAATGTCTCAAGAAGAAAGGGCCACAGCTGGGGGAGGAAGTTGTTGGTGATCTGGTTGTCGGGAACGTGTAGCAGAATATGCAATGATTTTCCCCCTCACTCCTACGGCAACTTACCGCGGAGTGACTAAGAACGATCAGCTTGTTCAGTAGCATCCGCTCTGAAAATGCGCTGGCAGCGAGGCGCGTTGCAGGACACGGGCAGCGTGCGGCGGCTCGCGTAGCTGGAACAGTCGACTCGACGGCTTGCAGAGCTCTGTCCCCGATCAGGTCTTCCTGATCAGGTCTGGTTTCCAGCCGGTTCAGATGCTCCACTGAAAGACTGCAGAGCCAGGTAGCTGGGGCCGAATCGGCTGATGTTATCGAGCTGCTTTTCGTAAACATCTCCGTGCCCCTCTTCGCTCGCGACCAGCGACTCAAAGACCTGCTTGGAAGCTGAGTCCGCATTCGTGCTGCATTTCAACGCCGCGTCGTTGTACCAGGCAGCGCTTTCGTCTTCCATCTGCTTCGCCTTTGCGAGCATTTGTTGGGGGTCCGTGATCTTTTCGACCGGTCCCGCGACGATAAGCTCGACTTCTCCCTTCAGGAACAGAATTCGCTCGGCCAGCAGCTCGACGTGGCCCATCTCTTCGATCGCGATTCGTTTGAACAGAGCG
>CAYQYP010000287.1:0-6664 GCA_964421755.1 uncultured Acidobacteriota bacterium | reverse complement strand
CCGCCTGATTACTCATCGGCAAATGGATTGGGGTTAAGCGGTCGGTTAGCCGCCAATTCGTCCGCGAAACGTGTATTCAACCGCATGAAATAGATATTCGAATCGACTTCTCCATTGAACTGATAAAAGTGCAGCATCGCTTCTTCGAAAGCCTGCCTCGCCTTCTGACGACCAAGCTCCGGCTTGATGTTGCGACTCTGGAGAGATGCCAGGGCACTGAGTCCAAGCGATGCCGCAACGAGGGCCTCCTGGAGAGGACTCGGGAAAGCCATCTCGGGTTTCCCCTGGACCATCTGGCTGGCGCCAGTCAGCTTGTCGAGCTCCTCTTTGAAATCGTCCCAACGACCGAGCAAAAGACACACTTCGGCGGGTTCGTAATGGAGTGATTCGCGAGCCTGCCGGGCCGCCTGGGTTGATCCTCCTGGAAGCTCCAGTCGGGCGTCAATAACGGACCGAGCGTGGGTCGCGAGGTCAGGTAGTCCGGCTTGAGCGGCATGCAAACCCGAAGTGCTCAACACCAGCGACGAGCCGGGTCGATCTCGTAAAAAAGCAATCGTCCGCTTCAAGTGTTCACGGCCGGCACTCAGCTTCCCTGCCTTGATCAAGGTGCTGGCTTCCGAAGCGGACAGTTCTTCGATCGGATAATCGGGCCCGCTGTGCTTGGCATGCCATGCACGGGCTTCCGTCATGGCCTCCGCGTTATGACGATAGTGCTTTTTCGCCTCGTCCCACTTTTCGAGTGCCCAGCAGGTGTCGGGAAACAGCGGATTCACGGTGAGATCAAAATACGCCGCCAGATCCCCCGATTCCTTCGCGGCCCGCGCCTCAGCCTCGTCGGCCGCGATCGCCTCCAGTCCGTACTGGTAATCGGTTTCAAGCAGTTCCCTTAGTTCCCGGTTCATCGCTTCGGTTCATGCCTTCAGAGTTTCTTGATCCTGACACGGCGCCCGTGCCTTATTAATGCGGCCACCTGTTTGTAGAGTCTACTTAGATCAGCATAGTTAGGAACGAAGATGCGAGTCGGGGCCTTGGGCACCCGTGCATTGAGGAACTCGCTCATGTGGGCTTTGGTAATCGATACCCCTTGATACTCGGGCAGCTTCCCCATCGCTCTTCTCAATCTCTCTTTCGCCAACCGGGCTTCCGGCTTATTGCTATCCAGTAGCTTGTCTATGGCGTTCTGAGTCCAGGACAGACCTGTCTGCGTACCTGCACTCGGCGTCCCGAGTACGATCTTGTGCGTTCCTCCCTGCTCGACAAACTTCATCTCGAAGTGCCAAACGGTGATTCGATCCGCCTTATCAATTGAAATTCCGATCCGATCGATCCCATGTCCACTTCCTGTGTACTGACCGGGGATGACGGCGATCATTTTCGGAAGCCCAGGGATCTCGTTTCTACGCAACGCCCCCTCAATGTGGAGTTCGAAGGCCGCGCCGCTCGCCGGCACCAACTGGATGACCATCCGGCTCACCGGCCCGGGGAACTGGAATTCAGGTGGTATGTCTATATCCGGAGGCAAATCGATATCATATCCGGGCCATCCACCTTCAAACTGAGGCTCTTCGTCTTTCCCGAATAGTTCCTCCTGTGCGATCGCCACGGCCGCGCCGGCTGCCGTGATACCCGTCTCCTTGGCGGCCCCGCGCAGAGCGCGCTTACTTGCCTCCTCGGCAACCTTCTCCTTAAGTCCTTTCTCCGCGGCCTCGACAGCAGCTCGCGTCAGTTTTACGCCCGCTTGACCCGCGCGTGCACCGTAGACATCCAGGAAAACCCCGACAGTGTCCAGAATGGCGTCGACGAGGGCTCCGGTGACCTGTCCTTGCGACACCAAGGCCAGTTCGTCCCTGATGTTCGCGCCGCCTACGGTGGACAAATCCATGTATTTTTTCCAGCTGGCGGCCGCTTGACCCACACCGATTCCGATGCCGGTTCCGAGTAGAATGGCGAGGGTCGCGCCGCCGGTGAAAGGAGCCGCAATCAACGCGGCCGCCGCCACCAGGCTCAGACCCAACTTCACCCAGAATTCCCGCGCCTTATGACCCTCGAGATCGTCTTTGGCGATATCCATGTAGAAAGGTTGGTTCCACGGATACCGATACGGTATAGCCAGCGGATTGGGGACACCGCCGAAAAGCTGTGTCTGGATGGGCACAAGGTCGTAATAGGAGATGTCGCCACTGGTTATTTTCTCGTCCGATTCGTTGATCTTTTCGAGTGTCTTGCGCAAGGATCCGGCGATTACTTCTCTAGCCTTGGCGGCTTCACCCTGTTGGGTTAACTCCTCGAGCTTATCCTGCTGAATCAGGGTGTAGATCGAAGGATAGAGATTGGCGAAACCAGAGATCACGGCGCCCAGCCGCATGTACTGGTCATTGACCTCGGCCCAGGTCGGTATGGGAGGCGATTCGGTTCCCTTCGGACCGCTTCGCGGCGGGGATTCCGGGTCGAAGGTTACCGGGGTTTCCCACTCAAAGACATCCCCCCGCATCGTTTTGTAAGTGACCTTATACCCCACTTTGATCCTGCGCAGCTCGTCCTGGTCCTTTTGAAGCAGGCGGACTTTGGCAGCAATGGCCAGAATGTCCTCCAGGTAACCTTCCTGCTCCTGAATCGGTTCGCCCGGCTCCTCGGCGCCCAGCTGCAGTCCAAAACGCGCCCCTTCGACGATGACTGCGCGCTTATTCTCCGCAAGGTAGGCTCTAGCCAGATCGATGACATCCCAGATGAAGGCATGATTGAAAGGCTTTAAATACTCAACGAGCTGATCGCTTTCCCAGAGCGACTTTTTCCAGAGCTCGCGGTTGCTCTCCGCCACCTGGGGCAGTCTTGGCTGGAAGCTGATCCAGATGTTCGCAATTGCGCCTTCCTCAGCGTCACTGACGAAGCCACCCACGAGTTCACGGACCATCCTGATACGCAAGTTGTCATCGACAATCGAGAGCTTTCCGATCGCGGCAGAGGCAATCTCGTAGGACACATCATCTCTGTCACCCGAGGAAAGCTGATTTAATACGCCAATCGCGAGATCAGCTTGTCCCGGCTGGCGACGCGCGAGATTCCTTCCCAGACCTTCTTCATCGAGGCTACCGATCCAGCTTGTATACTGATTGATCAGCTGCCCGGGCGTGACAGGAGCGGCCGGCTCCTGTCGCTGTACGATCGATGAACCAGCTGAATTGCGGCGACTAGAGCTTCCTCGCGTCACGGTCATCAGCTGCTGCGCTTTCGCGCCCATCGCGTCCGCTTCTCGCTCGAGAGCCTTGTCATCGTTAATCCCGACACCTGGGCCCTGAATCGTGGGCCGGACTCGCCCCTGGATCTGTTGGACGGCATGCCATCCTTCGTGCGGCAGATGCTTTTCCTGGCCCGGAGCCACGTGGATCTCTTGGCCCTGCGTATATGCGAGCGCATTAAGCTGCGCAGGTCGGGTGGCATTGTAATGAACGCGGACCGCCGACAAATCCTCCCCCGACAATGCTTCCAGCCCCATCCTGAGTGGACCGGGCATTCCGGTGGCGGGAACAGCTCCGCCCACGCCTGGCTTACGGGGCGTCTCGCTGCTGGTCGCTTTTCCTTGAAGTACTTCTTCTTCCTCTGGTTGCTGACGCTGCAGCGCGCTAACAAGACCCGCGCGCATCTGCAAGGGCTCTTCTTCTTCAGGTATCACCTGGCGTTGCAGAGTGGCAGCTGTCAGCTGCTTCGTCGACTCTTCATCCTGGTCCCGCGTCGGTTGCCGCTGTGCAGATGGTTCGTGATCGACCGTCTGCATTTGGATCTGCGATTGGAGCAACGACGCAACCGCCCGATTTCCTATCTGGGACTGAAGCTGCAGAAACGCACCTTGAACCGGATGGATCGTATTGGACGCCTGCCGCCTCTGCAAAGCCGAACGCCGCGAGTCTGCTTTCGGGGCTCTTGAAATCTGGTGCTCCATGGTACTACCCCCGCTTTATCGCCGTTCTTCTCATGGCGAAGTTGGACCCGCACCTGAATCGCCTGTCAATCATATTCCTCGATGATGAAACCATACTCGTCAACCTCGTACTTACCGGAATACAGGTCGTTCTTGTACTGTTGCAGCCATTCTGTCACGCAGAGTTTCCATGGGTTTCCTTTTCTCGCTGGAAGAGTCGTGCGCCGTGTTTAGCATGATTGTGCGCTCGCTACCTGTTATGGGGACGAAGGCCAAACAAGTACATATCGCGACCATCGCGTCAGGGTCGATTTTGTTTGATCCTCTTCAACCTGTATTTGAAAAGAGCTTCAGGTAGTTCGTCGCCGTTTCTGTTACTATTCCCTGTCCGTGCTCAGCTGCGTTGCGAATTGCGGCCAAAGAATCACTCTTGTATGAGGATGATACCCCGGTATTGATGATTCCTAAGAGCGCGAGGTACGCCAATTGTTCTTTCGCCGGGTCGCTTAGGACTTTGTTCAAGAACTCGATCAAATACGGCACGATGCGCGGGTCGTAGCTTTTGGTCAACGCCCAGATTGCGGTCGGAATTGGGTCGTTTGTTCCCTGGATGTACTTAATCAGCTCGTCCACCGCGGTCTTCAGTTCAGTCTCCGAAAGTCTCCGTTTCGCAAACTCGTCCCCGAGAATGACGCTGATACCCCCATCGTCGCCGGCAGGACGATTCACTTTCTCCCGCTCGATGAGAAGGCCGAGAGTCAGTGCTGCCTCATGAGCCTCTTCGCCGCCACGCCGGATGGCTTCCATCATTTCCAGAACGAACACGCGTGAAGTCTCCTAAGTCCTGAGATTATGGCCGCGTATGTTCTCCACATCTACGCGGGCATCGGTGTACCGCCGATACGGGAAGTATTCTGATTTCGAAAATCCGCCGGTCGCGATTCCAGCCGGAGGACGGCTCAAAATCCACTGCACTTGCTTAGCCGCAGCAGGTGACGCTGCTTGTCGAGCTTCGTCGGGACGGACCATCGTCACCACTGCGCTAAGAGTCGTCACGGCTTGGGTTGTGGTGACTCCCGTTTTCCAAGGAGCGACGGCAGGTAGACCGAAGGTCGGACCTCCCTGGCCAGTCCCCCATTGAACCTGAAAGCGCATGGCAGCTTGCCTTTTATCTTTCTCCTTCTCTTTCTCCTTCTCCTTTTCCTCTTTCTTCTTCTCCTTCTTCTCCTTCTTCTTTTGCGCTTTCGTTTTTTTCGCTTCTTTCGGAGGTTTTGACTTGCTGGCTTTAGGACCTTTGCCCTTCCCTTGTCCTCTCACCTGGAGGAACTGTTGAATGGCATCAACGGCATACATGGCGCCTTCGACGGTGGCATTGGACAGGAAGCTATTGATCTTTACCACGCCGCGCTGGATGTTAGCCTGCAGGGAAATCATAGCTTCGGTCTGCGCGACAAGATCCGGGCGAGCCTTCTCGATGGCTGCGCTCGACACAGTAATCGTGACTTGGTCTGTCCGACCTTTTCTCACCACCAAAGGGATATCGACGCGCACTAACGCCAGTCTGTCGGACGCGTGCTTTGGCACGTTGTCGATTTCCCTCTGAAAGTCCCTGGCCAGTCGCTCGGCATCAGCTCGCCCGGTATATTGGGTCTGGTCCGCATCGAAGGACTCGATCAGCCTTCGATTGTCCCCCTTGAGACCGAGCAAGTTCGCGTACACCACCGTATGCCAGGCAATGAACTCATACATGACGACGTCGCTCTCAAGAGCAGTTTTGTACGCCAGGTAGAGCTCGCGGTCGCCCTTCTCCGAAGCCTCTAGTGCCGCCACGGTATGAGCGCGGATCAACGAAACCACCGTGGTTCCTCGCGCTACCCAGGGCGCTAAATCCGCAACTTCAGCCACTCCATCGCGAATTGACTTCCAGTTTGTCTCGTACTCGGACACTTGTCCAAGTGCTTCTTTCCTGGCTGCTTCGGCCTTCGCTTTCGCTCCTTGAGGAGCACCGCCTTGCCGTTGAATCATTGAAGGTCGTACACCAGATCCCTGTTGCACGACATGGGTCAGTTCATGGGCCAACAGCTTTCTTCCACTCGTGGATTCCGGGCTATATTGTCCCGACCCGAACACTATGTTCCGTCCGGTCGTGAAGGCTTGAGCGTTTATTGCCCCGGCCGATCTCGCTGCTCGGTCGTCGCTGTGCACCCGGACGTGGCTGAAATCGCGCCCAAAACGGGGCTCAAAGAAAGCCCGCACGGATTCAGGCAAAGGCCGGCCTTCAGAGGGGATGGGGTGAGTTCGTGTGCGGCTCTCGGGCGCAACCGACGTGCTGTTCGGGATTCCCGCGCCTTGAAGCGGTTCCTCTTCCTCATCCATGCGCTGGCGCTGGAGCTCCTCCTCAGGGGATGCCCGCTGCACGTCCATCTTCCGCGGCCGGTCGGAAACCCCTGATGCATCAAGCTCGCCTTCGGGCATCCGCAGCACCTGCTGAGCGACACGGTCAGCTTCCTGCTCGTATCGGTCACCTGGCTGCCCAATTCTCAACCTGGCTTGAACGAGACTTCCGACAGCACGATTGCCAAGGGTTTGTTGAAGTTGCAGCAGGGGATGGAGTTGGGAGGAGTTGGACTTCCGTTTTTGCTCAGCGCGAGCCCGCTGAACAGGTGGGTTCAGAATGTTGCTTTTTGCAGGTTGTATTCGAGTTAACATTGGCGTCGATCATCCAGTACGAATCTAACGCGGGGCGAA
>CAYQYP010000286.1:0-41851 GCA_964421755.1 uncultured Acidobacteriota bacterium | reverse complement strand
GACGCAGCCACCATCTCGATCCTCGCCTCACCAGTCTTTTGCGCTTCCAAGATGAGCGTTCGGCCCAGCAGAAGGTCCAGCGAGTTCATCTGACGCCGGATTTCCCGGTTCGCCACCCTCTGGCGCTCGTCGGTCTCTTTTCGCATCGTCCGGATCGCATAAAGCCGCAGCAGGGGATACAAAGGAAGAAGTGCGGCCGAAGAGCGCCTCCACAGGTCGGTCGTCACCAGACGAATCTGGAAACCTGAGGAGTGAAGCAGGTAGCGCACCTGGTAAAACGTCATCGGGTTGATATGGTCAAAGACCGGCAGGTGGCTGAATTCGTTGATGGGTCGCACGCAGAGCGAGTAAAAACCCGAGAGGAAATACTTCAGCCGGGATGCAAGGTTCAGGATGTTCGGCGTGGACAGGATGAGGCGCCCGCCCGGCTTCAGGATCCGGTTGCATTCACGGGCGAACTGATACGGGTCCTGAAGGTGCTCAATCCCCTCGAGGCATGCCACATAGTCAAATTCGCCGTCCGTCGCATCCAGCCGGTGGTTCATATCCATGTAACGGCACTCTATGCCGGCCACCTTGAAGAATCGTGGGTCGATGTCACCGGCAACCACAGTGAAACCGAGCTCCCGGGCCGAAAAGGAAAAGGCCCCTTCGCCTGCGGGCAAATCAAGAAGCTTCCCCTTCGGCAGGTCGGAAACCAGCCTGAGCACGCGGAGAAACGTCTTCCCGTGGGCAATGATCTGGAAGCCCGTCGGAATGCGGAGGGCGGCCGGAGGACTGCTCGGCGTGGCTGTCGCTGTTCCCACTCGAATCACTCTCCTCGTAGCTTGGACCTGAGCAATTGATTAAGCAGCTGCGGGTTGGCCTGTCCCTTGGTCTCCCGCATCACCTGCCCGACGAAGAAGCCGAGAAGCCCCTCCTTGCCACCCCGGTATGCCTCGACCTGCTTGGGATTAGCATCCAGGACACGGCTCACCACAGCCTCCAGCGCTGCCTCGTCGTTGATCTGCCTGAGGCCGAGCTCGGCGATGACGGCGCCGGGTGATTTCTGCGTGGCGTACATCTTGTCGAACACTTCCTTGGCCATCTTCCCACTGATCGCACCACTCTCCACCATTGAAACCAGCTCGGCAAGCGCCGACGGAGCGATTGGGGCCTGCTCGATCGGACGATCATCTCGCTTCAGGTAACGTGTCAGCTCCCCGATCATCCAGTTGAATACCGGTCTCGGTTTCCGGCACGCTTTGGCGGCAGTCTCGAAGTAATCAGCGAACTCCCTGGTTTGAGTCACCTGCATCGCCTCGTCGTCCGAAAGCGCGTACTCGGCCACAATGCGCGCGCGCCGAGTCTCGGGAAGTTCCGGCACTTCGCTCACCAGTTGCTCCAACCAAGTCTGGTCAATCACGACCGGCAACAGGTCGGGGTCCGGAAAATAGCGGTAGTCGTGCGCTTCCTCTTTTGACCTCATCGCGATTGTCTTGCCAAGATCGTCGTTCCAGAGTCTTGTCTCCTGGACGATTCTGCCGCCCGACTCGATGACGCGGATCTGCCTCTCGATTTCGTAGTCCAAGGCCTTCTGAAGAAAGCGAAATGAGTTGAGGTTCTTTACCTCGACCTTCGTCCCGTACTTTTCCGCTCCGACAGGCCGAACGGAAACGTTGGCATCACAGCGCAGGCTTCCCTCCTCCATGTTCCCGTCGCAGACGCCGAGGTAGAGGAGAGTTCGACGCAGGCAAACGAGATAGTCGTACGCCTCCTGCGAGGACCTGAGGTCGGCGTCGGACACGATCTCAATCAGCGGGACACCGGTTCGGTTCAAGTCGACGTATGTATCGTCCCCCGGGACATGAATCGATTTCCCGGCATCCTCCTCGAGGTGGACGCGAATAATCCGAAACGTCTTCGGCCGATAGTTTGCAATCTGACCGGTTGATTGCCGCTCCCCCGTCAACAGCGTCACCTTCCCGTAGGACGCCAAAGGGAGGTCAAACTGAGAAATCTGATAGCCCTTCGGCAGGTCGGGATAAAAGTAATTCTTGCGAGCAAATACGGACTCGACGTTTATGCGGCACCCCAGGGCCACACCCGCCTTGACAGCCATTGCCACGGCCTCGCGATTCAGCACCGGCAGAGCGCCCGGCAGCCCGAGACAAACCGGGCAGGTGTTGGAATTCGGTGAGGAGCCGAACTGTGTACTGCATCCGCAGAAAATCTTGCTCCGAGTCAGAAGCTGCGCGTGTACTTCGAGTCCAATGACCGGTTCAAATTCCATCTCGATTTCTCTCTAGATTATTTTGCTGGCGCGGAACACGAGCCGCCGACTCAAACAGGAAGCAGGTCCAAAAGAGCGCCAAGGGACCTCGGGTCCTCGCCTGGGAACTCAATCCAATGCATTTCCGGATCGCGACGAAACCAGGTCAGCTGCCTCTTTGCGTAACGCCTGGTATCGCGGGCAGTCCGTTCTCGTGCTTCTTCGATCGTCATCCAGCCGCCGAGGAGCGAGACAACATGCCGGTAGCCCAGTGCCTCGAAGCCCTTGATATCGGGTTGAAAACCCTGACGGAGAAGCCCTTCGACTTCCTCGACCAGACCGCTTTCGAACATCCGGTCGACGCGGCGGTTGATTCTAGCATACAGCTCGGATCGGGGTAAATTGAGGCCCAGCTTGACGATTTGAAATCCCTCGAGGGGCTCACGGTGCGGCTGCAGGGAGGTAATTGGCTGCCCGGTTGCCAGGTAGATCTCGAGCGCGCGCACAATCCGGATTCGGTCCGCCGGCTGGATTTTTGTCGCGGCGGCCGGATCACGGCGCTGAAGAAAACGATGGAGCCAGGGGGTACCTTTGCGGTCGGCGATTCGATGCAAACGATTCCGCAGCGCTTCTGAACGGCCGGGGCCTTCGAAGACGCCGTCGAGCAAGGCTCCCAGGTACAATCCTGTGCCGCCCACAACGACAGGCACGCGGCCGCGAGAAGCGATCTCGACGCAGACTTGCCGGGCTTCGATCATGTAACGACCAGCGCTGTAGACCTCGTCCGGCTCGAGGACGTCGTACAAATGGTGCGGCACGAGCGCCCGCTCCTCTGCCGACGGCTTTGCGGTACCGATATCGAGACGCCTGTACAACTGCATCGAGTCGCAGTTGACGATTTCACCATCGAGCGCCATCGCCGCGGCGATGGCCAAGGCGCTCTTCCCGGATGCGGTGGGACCTGCGACTGCGATCAGCCGATTCTTCGGACCCCCAGGAGAGGAGATCAAGGCTCCCTCACCAATCGAATGTCCGAATAGTAGTGGTCCAGGATGTCTTCATAACTGCGGCCGCGGGTCGCCAGGTTGACCGCCCCGAACTGGCAAAGCCCGACTCCATGTCCCCAGCCCCGGCCCGCCACTTCGACCTCGCGCACATAGCCGTCCTTATCCCGCACAGGTTTTAGACTCGTGATCAAATTGCTGCGCAGTCCCAGCACGGTGCGTATCTGGTTGCCTCTCAGAAGTGCTTCGCCCTTGCTCCCCTCGAGCTTCATTTCAACGATGCGTCCGGAGACCCCGCGCTTGATCGTCGTCAGTTTTTTCAGCCGGCCGAAGCTCGAGGACCGGTTCAAGTTCGCCTCAATTCTTGATCCCGCGGTTCGGACCTCCCAGGAGTAGAAGGGGCTCGATTCATCAGAGCACTTGGCGCCGCCTTTCAAATAGGGGCATTGCGTGCTACGAAAAACGGCTTCGTACGACTCCGTCTGGCCACCGCACGTCGACGAATATACCGCCAGAATGGGCTTGTTGCGGTACACCGCCACGACGCCACTCGTTTCTTCAATTGCACGATCGGCCAACTCGTGTTCGCCCCTGATGCCGGTGTAGACCTGCGAGCGCTCGTCGGCGTACATGTCGAAACCCCGTTTGCCGAAAGCGCCAAGGTGATAGCGGGCAAACGTTCGCGCGGCGACCGTCTGGGCCTTCAGCGCCTCTGTCTGTGGGAATCGTGAGGGATGCAGTTCATTCGGCACCGTTCCCCGAAGGTACTCTTCCAGATCGATCTCGTTGACAACAACCGGAGATCCGAGGGGATTGATGAAGACATCGAAGACCCCTCGGTACCTCCCCCCCTGCAGACCGAGGAACTTGCCTTCGGCCGGCTCGACACGAAACCCAGTGCTCGCTTCGGACGCCCGGCCGGTGCCAGCGCCCTTGAACATCAGGATGGATCGGCCCGCCGACTCAAAACGGAGCAGCTTTCCGAGGCTCGAGTCAGAGATCTCGACAGTCTTGAACCCCTCCCGAAGCAGCAGCCTGATGGTTCGCCCGTGCTTTTTCAGAGGGGGACCAGGCTCCTGCTTCGGTTCCGGAGGCCTGTCGGTGGATTGTCGGGAGGCGGGGGGCTGCTGGGCGGGCGGAGGCAGAGGCGGAGGACGTTTCTTCCCGCCGCAACTCGGAACGGCAACGCCCGCGCACAAGAGCGAGAGGATGAAAACCACAGTCCGTGCCCTTGTCATCACCTCGTGGTCCTTCGCGATTTCGAGTTCTTACGCCGAAGGCGTTACGTAGCAAAGCCCAAGGTTGGCTGCGGTTTTTTGCGACCCACCCTGGGGTACCATGATCCGTAAGTCATCTGCCCTGAAATTGGTTACGTATCGAGCGCAGTACGCAACCCCTTCAGGGTTGAACGCCATACTGCCCTCCGACCCGGGGTTGCCCGCCCAAAGCGCGGGCAACCCCGGGCTTTGCTACGTGACCCCGTTGGGGTCATAAAGACTCGCGACTTCTCACTCCTGCCCTCACTGCCTTCGCATGGCCTCGAGGATCTTCATAGCCAAGGTGAGGACCTCTGTCCCCTGTTCGCCTGTACACGCGGCAAATTGATCATCAGCAGTCGGTTCTCCGCGCACCGCCCTGAGGAACGAAGCCAATTCAAGCTTCAACGGTTCCTGTTTGGCAACCTCGAGCATCCTCTCAACAATCTGCGGACCGGACGGATTTCGAACCAGGCTGTACATCTCGACCTCCTGCTTGAACAGATCGATCGAAATGTAATCGCTCGGCTGAAAGAAGCGCAGCTTCCGAACCTTATCCTTGGATACTCGGCTGGCCGTGAGATTCGCGACGCACCCATCCTCGAATTCCAGCCGGGCGTTCGCGATGTCAATTTTCGGAGTGAGAATCGGAATCCCGACTGCCCTGATGTCTGCCACGGGAGACCGAGTCAGCTGGAGGACCAGGTCGAGATCATGGATCATCAGGTCCAGCACCACATCAATATCAAGGCTTCGAGGGGAGTAGACACCAAGCCGGTGAGACTCAAAAAATCGCGGTGCCGTGCAAAACGGGAGAACGGCTCGAACGGCAGGGTTAAATCGCTCCACGTGGCCGACCCGAAGGACGCATCCGCCGCGCGCCTGCGCACGGACCAGCCGCAGTGCCTCGTCCAAGGTTCGGGAAATCGGCTTTTCGACCAGGACGTTGATCCCGTGATCGAGCAGCTCTTCGCCGATGGCCGCATGCAGTTCGGTTGGTACCGCGAGGCTCACAGCATCGACCCTGTCGAGGATTTCCCGGTAGTCGGAAGCAGCCAGGCATCCATACTTCTCACCTGCCGCGCGGGCTTTTCTCTCGACGATGTCCACCACGGCGGCTAGCCTGACGCCCGGCAGCTGACTGTACACTCGGGCGTGATGCTCCCCGAGTGCCCCTACACCTATGACTGCGGCACGAATCTCGCTCACTGTTACTCCGCTACGACCGTAATGTGGGACTGATCGGCTGACTGGAGGAATGCGGGGTAGTCCAAGATCAGGGTCTTGCCGGCGTCCAGGGCGAGTGCTGACACATTGCACTCCTGGAGAACGGCAAGAGTCTGCAAACCAATGACCGGGACATCGAAGCGCATATCCTGTTTTGGCCTGCTCACCTTCACGACTGTAAGCCGCTGCCCGTCCACGAGTTTCCCGGCTCGACGGATGGTCTCGTCCGTCCCCTCCATTGCCTCGACAGCCACAACCGCCCCATCTTTTACCACAACCGTCTGACCCAGATCCAAGCGTGCGATTTCCCTGGCGACGGATCGGCCGTAGTCGATATCGCGCTGTTCACCCTGGTCTGGAGGGCGACGCGTCAGAACGCCTGCCTGAGGCAGTAGATGCTTCAACAGCAGCGTGGAGTCGACAACCTGGATGCCCTCTTCCTCGATGGCATGGACCACCCCGAGAATCAGTGCCTCGGTGTTCCGGGTGGGCAGGGACATGAACATCCGGATCATTTTCAGGTCGGGCACAGTCTGAAGAAGTCTTCCGAAACCGCGCGGCGACCCGGGCGCGTAAATCCGGGCGTGCTTTACCTGCCCGGCCAGAAGAGCCTTGTCGACTCCTGCTTCTTTGAAGACCCTGAGGAGTTTCCCCAATTGGCCCAGTCCGATCCAGTGCAAATCCGCCCCGGGCTGTCCGGAAACCAATACCTCGAGTTCGGGAGAGGCCTCTTCGCGGATGGCGGCAACCGTGAACGGCATGCCCTGACGCAAGGCTTCCCGCACGACCAGCAGCGGAAACGTGCCATTGCCGGCAATGATGCCCAGCCGCTTGATGTCGGTCATGTTGTTCACTGCTGGACGTACACGGACGAACACCGACAGACACGGACCGGTCTGGGAAAACCCCGCAATCCGTCCGTGTGTGTCGGTGTTCGTCCGTGTCCGTCCGTGTTGCTTTTATCTCACGAAGCCGCGCTCGGACGTCTCGGCAAAACGCAGGAGAATCTCGACTTCCTCAGTCAAAGGGCCTTCGTGCCGGATACGGTCAATGGCTTCCTGAAGCCGAAAGCCCTTGCGGAACAGAGTTCGATACGCCTTCTTCAGGGCCGCAATGCAGTCCGCGCTGAATCCTTTACGCTCCAACCCGATGCTGTTGATGTCGTACGTTTTCGCGTCATTCCGGTCCCCGACGGTTTTGACAAACGGGAGCGCGTCCCTGGTTAGCACCGAGTACCCGCCAACAAAGGCGTGAACCCCGATCCTGCAAAACTGATGGACTCCGACGAAAGCGCCCACGGTCGAGTGGTCGCCGATATCGACGTGCCCGGCCAACGTTGCTGCGTTGGCCATGATGACGTGGCTTCCGATATGACAGTCATGCGCGATGTGGACGCCGGTCATCAGGAGGTTATGATTCCCGACCGTGGTCCGGCCCCCTCCGCCGACGGTTCCACGGTTTATTGTCACGAACTCCCGAACCACGTTGTTGTCGCCGATCTCGAGCTCGGTCGGTTCGCCGTGGTACTTGAGATCCTGGGGCGGGGTGCCGATACAGCTGTGACCCGTGAAATGGTTGTTCTTCCCGATTCGGATCGGCCCTTCGAAGACGAGATGCGGCCCTAAACGGTTGCTATCGCCGATGACCACTTGATCGCCAATCACCGTATAGGGGCCGACGGAGATGCCTTCCCCCAAACTGGCGCGAGGGGAGATCAAGGCGGTCGGGTGAATGCTTGCAGAAGACGTCATGAGCCTAGGCGACTCCCGAAGCATAGTCGTCCCTGTCGACCATCGTAAACATAATATCCGCCTCGGCCACCAGTTGACCGTCAACGTAGGCAGCGCCGTGCACTTTTCCGATGCGTGCTTTCATCCTGATCACGACGATCTCAATCTTCATCTGGTCACCGGGCCGAACCGGGCGCCTGAAGCGTGCGTTCTCGACTCCGGCAAAGAAGACAAGCTTTTTCTCGCGTTCTTTTGCGGCTTTGAAAACCAGGAATCCGCCCACTTGAGCCATCGATTCGAGAATCAAGACGCCGGGCATGATCGGCACGCCCGGGAAGTGGCCCTGGAAGAACGGCTCGTTCATGCTTACGTTCTTGATACCCAGAATTCGCTGATTTACCTCGTCAAATTCGACGATCCGGTCAACCAGCAGAAACGGGTACCGATGCGGCAGGCATTTCATGATTTCCTGGATATCGAACACGGAAACGGTATTCTCCATTTGTTCCTACTCCTGGCTGGACTCGTCGCCCGGCAGATCGCCGGCCGCACGAAGTTTATCGAGCACTTCAGGCAGCCGTCGGACAGCGGCCTGTATCTTTAGGGAACGCCGGTGATCCATCGCCGGTTGCCCGGAAACGGAGCTGCCCGAAGGGACATCCTTGGATACGGCCGTTTTCATCATCACCCGGACCCCGTCGCCGATCTTGACATGGTCGACGACGCCGGAATGTCCTGCAAACACACAGTTCCGACCGATCTCCACGCTGCCCGAAATCCCTACCTGGGCCACGATGACAGTATTTTCACCGACCCGGCAGTTGTGGGCAATATGCACCTGATTATCGATTTTCACGCCGCGCTCGATGACCGTTTCACCGAAGGTCGCGCGATCGACGCAGCTGTTGGCTCCGATTTCGACATCATCCCCAATCACTACGGTACCGGTCTGCGGGATGGGTACCTGTTCGTGCCCGTCAAACACGTAACCGAAACCGTCTGCGCCAATGACGCATCCACTGTGCAGAATTACACGCTGTCCGAGCGTGATTCCCGGGTAAAGCACAACATTGGGATGAAGCGTGCAACCCGCGCCTATCGAACACCCGTCCCCCACGTGCGTCCCCGACATGATGGTGACCCGGTCGCCGACTACAACATCATCCCCGATATACGCGAAGGAAGCGATCGTTACGTCGGGCGGAATCGAGCTTCGCTTGCCGATGTGGGCAAGCGATGAAACACCCCTGGCAATAAACGGCTTTTCCGTGAACACCGCCAGCAGACGAGCGAATACGACTTTCGGCTGATCCGTCAGCAAGAGACTCTTGGTAACTGAAGGGGGCGTTCCAAGTGGAACGATGATGGCCGATGCGCCGGTGCCCTCCAATTGCGCGAGGTGCTTGCGGTCGGCGGCAAGCGTCAGGTCACCCGGGCCCGCCGCGTCGAACGGGCGCACCCAGTTGATCTCCAACGCGGCATCACCAGCCACGGTCGCATTGACCCTCGATGCCAGCTCGCCGAGCGTGAACATCCGCGCATTTAACAACATCGAGACGGAACGGTCAAGGTTGCGCTGAACGGCTGACCAGCTGAGCAGCTGATCGGCTGACCGGGCAGTGTTTAGCCGGGTCGTTCGCTCTCGTGCGCGGCTCCATTCGATCTCGCCCTCGCGCTTGCAGCGGCCAAAAGAAAAGCCAGCCACGAACGGTCGTGGCTGGCTTTTCAAGACAGGGCTGTCAGCTGCTAGGGCTTCGGCTGAGAAGCGGCCGGGGCGGCAGCCGCAGGCGTCGGAGTTGCGGGCGTTGCGCTCGTCGTCCCAGCCGCTGCGGCGGCTGGATGCTTCTGGTTGTACACCTTGATGATGTCGGGTGTGACGTCCATCGCGGGCGCTATAAAGGTCACGATCTGCGGGTCGCGCATGAAAATCGCGCCAAAGTTGTTCTGTTTGGCGTAATCGCCGATGATGGCCTGAATCTTCTCGCTGATTGACGACAGCAACTCGTCGCGCTGCCGGTTGATCTCGCTCTGGGCATCCTCCTGAAATCGGGTCAGCGCCTTTTCTCTCGTATCGATCTGGCTGCGCATTTCCGTCGCGGTCGCGGGGTTCAGTGTACGTTCCTTCTGGGTGAACTCGTTCTTCAGCTTGTCCAGGTCTGCTTTCTGGGTATCGAATTGCTTTTGCTTGTCCTGCATTACAACGTTTAGCTTGTCCAGTGCCTGTTTTCCCTCGTCGGTACCGTACAAGACGTCATAAGAGCTGACAAAACCGATCTTCATGTTGGCGCCGCCGGCGGCGGGCTGACCCTGGGCAAGACCCGTGAGGACGAAGCCGGTCACCATGACAGGCAAAAGGATCGTCGCGAAAATGGTCACTTTTCTCATTCGTTCTCTATTCTCCTTGGAGTTCTTTAGGCTTAGAAAGTATAGCCAACGGTGAACTTAACACCGCGCTTGGGCTCATAGACAGGGAACCTTACTCCTCCCAGCACCATGCTGGTGTCAAGCACCATAGGATTGTACGCGAAAATCAGGCGGAAAGGCTGGTTAATCATCGGAAGCAGGAACTGAATTTCGGCCCCGGTCGAGAGCCGCCAGATATTGTTCGTATCCTCCAGCAACTGGACAACTGTTCCCGGCCCCAATAATCTCAAGTTGTTCTTTCGAGCCACCCAGGCAGTTCCAAAATCGACGAAAGCGGACAAGGTTAAAGGTCCTGCAATCGGTATCCGGTACTCCCCGGTGAGCAGTGCGCTGGTGTCACCACCGATGAGGATCGGGCTCTCCACGATGGAGGGCAATCCAGTCGACGGGTCGATGATCGGGTTGCCGCCGATGTCGGACTGCGGGCTTCGCGTAATCGCCCACGGCCCAACCGACCGGATATCGAAGCCGCGCAACGTATATTCGCCGCCGGAGAAGATGCGCTCAAAAAACGGCACGGTCATCGGGTAGCCGTTGGGCAGCTTTCCGAACGGGATGATGTGCTGGAACTGCGCCCGGAACGCAAAACTGTTTCTCCCCTTGCTGATAAATCGGTCAGGCATGAACTTCTGGTATTCGACCACCGGACGCAGCACGCTGAAATCGCCTCCCAGCGGACCGCCTGCGATTGGCACCTGGACAAGGAACTGGCTGCCGCGCGTGGCCCCGAAGTACGCGTTCTTCGTGTTGTACATCAACCCGGGTGTGACCTCGCTCCGGATGATCCCCTTCTTTGCCCCTTCGATGTCGCCTCCGGGAGTGAACAGCAGCAACTGGTTATAGGCGAAAGGAGCATAGCCATCGTCGACGTCACCGATCTTGATCGTCTGCAGGCTGTAACTCATGCTCAGACGGGTCCATCGCCAGAATTGATAGCCGGCGGTGACGTCAAACCCCGTGCTGATTCGCGTAAAGAGCGGGACGTTGTCAGTCGGAGAAATCAGCCCGTAAAAGAGAGTGTACGTGTCGTACCGATACCTTTGGTTGAAGACCGAGAGCCCCATCGACAGCTTTGTGTCGAGGAAGTACGGCTCCGTGAACCGGAACATGTAGTTGGCGGTGCGGGTACCGGTAAGGAGCTGAACGTCAATCTGCTGCCCCAGTCCTCTGAAGTTGTTGGACTGGTAGTTTATCCCGATGAAACTGCCGCTGATACCGCTGACTCCGCCGGTCAAGCCGATCGACTGCTGGCTCCGTTCCTTGACCTTGACGAGGATATCGACACTGGACTCCTGGGGTCGCTTATTGACCTCGTAGTCCTTCTCTTCGATCTTTTCGAAGAAGCCAAGTTGGTTCAGCCGCAGGACGGAGAGTTCCATGTAATCGCCGTTGAACTGCTGGGACTCCTCCAGGATGAACTCGCGGCGCAGAACCTTGTCGCGTGTCTTGGTGTTCCCTGCAAAATTAATCCGGTGAACGATATACTGCTTGCCCTCGGTGACCCGGATCGTGATGTCGACGATTTTGGTCTCCGGGTCAGGCTTCACCTCGGGGAACGCTTCCATGTCGAGGAAACCGAAGCGGTTATAGAGCTTCTTCAGGTCCTCGCTGGCCTTTTTCATGGCGGTATAGTTCGCGATTTCCCCGGACTTCACCTTGAACATCTCTTTCTCGATGTAGTCCTTGTTCATGTTCTTGACGCCATCGATCGCGAACTGGCCGTATTTGAATTGCTCTCCCTCCTCGATGGGAATGGTGATGAAGTACTGCTGCTTGGTCTTGCGGAAGCCAACGAGGACGCCCTTGGGCGCCTCGACGATCTCGACCTTCGGATCGCCCGCCTTCACGAAGAGATATCCCTTTTCGCGGTACTTGGCCAGCAGGTTGACCTGGACGTCGTACTCGAGCTTCTCCTGGATGAATTTGTCCGTCCCTTTGAAAAGGGTGATCGGGCCGCGTTCCTTGGTCAACTGCAGAGAATCGCGCAGTTCGTTGTCGCTGAGGACGGTGTTCCCCTCAAAGTTGATGTCGCCTATGCGGACTTTGGGCCCCTCTTCGATCTTGAAAAGCAGATTGACTGCGGAAGCCGTGACTCGTTCGGTCTCAACTTCCACTCGGCCAAGCGGCCGGCCGTTCAGATCGAGCAGGAGCTTCAGCGCTTTGCGGGCACGCGGGACTTTCGATTCGTCAAACGGAGAATCCTTGGTGAGACCGACCTTCATATCCCGGAATTTTTCCAGGACGTCGGACTCCTTGAAGGATTTCATACCCTCGTATTTGATATCGCGTACGAGAGGACGTTCCTTGACTTCGAAAATGACCACCACGCCAATCTCCCCTTCCTGGACTTTGGCGCTCGCATCTTCGAAGAAGTTGGTATTGAGAATCGCCCGGTAGTCACGCAGGATCTGGTCCGGGTTGTAGATATCGCGTTTCTTAGTCTGGACGTAGTAGAGGATCGTGCTCTCAGGGATGCGGCGGTTGCCCACGACGCGCACGTCCTCGACCTGCTTGGGGGGTTGATTCTGTGCGGCCGCTACTGTTGCCAAGGACTGCACGATGCCCAGCACCACGAGCAGGGGCAAAGTCCGAAGTCCGTAATTCATTGACTTTCTGATCAGCTCAGACAATGTCATCGGTCCCTCGAAAGAAAAAAGGCTAAAGGGTTAGATGATAGCAATTCTGCAAGGTGGGCACAACAGAACTGTTGATAAACAAAGGAGGATTGGTTGGCTGGAACGCCGTCCGGCAGCAGCGGACGGCGTTTTAAGGTTCCTGGTTTTCGGGTGGCTACCGCGAGTGCGCACACATCGCGCCTCGATACTGAAACAAAGCTGTCAGGCCAGACCGAAGGATAGAAGGGCGCCTTCGCTTTTGGAGCCCTTCGGACGGTAATAGAGCGCCCCATCCTTCAAATAGACGGCCAGGGTCTGCTTTTCTTTCAGTTTTCCCTGGATCATCAATTCAGACACCGGGTCTTCGATGTATTTCTGAATTGCCCGGCGAAGCGGGCGGGCGCCATAGGACCGGTCGCCGCATGTCTTGTCGATGATCCACCGTTTGGCGTCATCCTCGAGATAAATGTCGATTGACTTCTGAGACAGGTTCTCGTTGACCTGGCTGATCAGCAGCGTGACGATTTGAATCAAGTCCGCGTCGGACAGGGAGTCAAACAAGATGATCTCGTCCAGGCGATTGATGAACTCCGGGTTGAACACCCGCTTGACCTCATTCATGATCAGGTCTTCCACCTTCTGCCGTCCCTGCTCGACGGTTGTCGTAAACCCGACATTCGCCTTGTTGGTCAGGTAACGGGCTCCGATGTTCGACGTCATGATCAGGATCGTGTTCTTGAAGTCGATATGGTTCCCATGCGAATCAGTCAACACCCCGTCTTCAAAAACCTGCAAAAGTATGTTGTAGATGTCGAAGTGCGCCTTCTCAATTTCATCCAGCAAAACCACGGAGTACGGATTCCGCTTGATCTTCTCGGTCAGCTGTCCGCCTTCCTCGTGGCCAACGTATCCGGGAGGCGAGCCAATCAGCTTGGACACGGAGTGCTTCTCCATGTACTCGGACATGTCGAAACGAATCAGCGCCTTCTCGCTCCCGAACAGAAATGCCGAGAGAGCCTTTGCCAGTTCAGTCTTGCCGACCCCTGTCGGCCCGAGAAAGAGGAACGAACCGACCGGCCGGTTCGGATTCTTCATCCCGGCCCGGCTGCGCCTGATCGCCCGTGAGAGGGCCGAGATGGCCTTTTCCTGGCTGATCACGCGGCTATGAATCTCTTCCTCCATCCGCAGGAGTTTCTGCATCTCTTCTTCCTGCAGGGCGGTGACCGGTATCCCCGTCCATCGTGAAATGACCTGTTCGACCTCGTGCTTGGTCACCTGGGGAGGCACCCGGTTCTTCAGTCTCCATCGTTCCTTGATTTCCTGGAGGGCCTCCCGCTCCTGCAGCTCCTGGTCCTTCAGCTTGATCGCGCGATCGAATTCCTTGCTCGAGATGGCGCTGTCCATCTGACGGACGATCACCTTGATTCGCTTCTGGATATCGACCACTTCATCGGGGAGCGTCGTATTGTTCAACTTAACGCGAGCACCTGCCTCGTCAAGGACGTCGATCGCCTTGTCCGGGAGAAACCGGTCAGGAATATAGCGGTTTGATTCAAAGACGGCGGCCTGGATGGCGTCGTCGGTATATTCAACCTGATGAAAGCTTTCGTACCTTTCCTTGACTCCGTAAATGATCTCGAGGGTTTCCTGCTCGGTCGGCGGGGCAACCTTGATCGCCTGGAAGCGTCGTTCGAGGGCGCGATCCTTCTCGATGGATCTCCGATATTCGTACGGCGTAGTAGCGCCGATGCACTGGATTTCCCCGCGGGAGAGAGCCGGTTTGAGAATGTTGGCTGCATCGAGCGAGCCTTCGGCAGACCCGGCGCCGACCAGGGTATGCAGCTCATCTATGAAGATGACGAAGTTCGGATTCTCGATCAGTTCCTTCATGATCGCCTTGAGGCGTTCTTCGAACTGACCACGGTACTTGGTTCCGGCGACGATCAGCGAGATATCCAGCGCAAGCAAACGTTTGTCGTTGAGCATGCTCGGGACTTCGCCCATGACTATCTTCTGAGCCAAACCTTCAACGATCGCCGTCTTTCCGACGCCCGGCTCACCGATCAGGACCGGGTTGTTCTTGGTACGCCGGCAGAGGATCTGAACGACTCGTTCAATCTCTGCCTCGCGACCGATCAGCGGGTCCAGCATTCCGTTGGCCGCCGCTTCGGTCAGGTCGCGGCTGAATTCCGTGAGGATCAGGGAGTCCTTCGGCTTGGTCGGAGCAGGCTTGTCGGCTGTCGGGGCCAGCTCTTCTCTCACGCGGGACAGTCGAAGTCCCTTTTCGTAGAGGATATTCGCCGCGAGAGATTTTTCTTCCCGGAGCAGACCGAGAAGCAGGTGTTCGGTACCGATATAGTTGCTGAGAAGCCGGTCAGCTTCTTCGGCAGCATGGGTGAGCACGCGCTTGGATTCGTCGCTCAGAGGCAGCTCAACCGAGGTAGAGACCTTCTCTCTCGATGGCGCGCGGCCCTCAATCTGTTTCCGGATGCTTTCGAGCGCGGTTTCAGTCCGCGGGAAAAACCGGCCGGCCAGTGCCTTGTCCTCGCGCAGAAGCCCGAGAAGGATGTGCTCGGTCTCAATGCAGCGCGAGCCTAGCTGGCTTGCCTCGTAACGAGCGAAGAAGATGACTCTCCTCGCCTTTTCCGTGTATTTCTCAAACATAGCGGCGTGTGTCTCTTAATCTATTTTAAGCAAAGCCTGCGTCCCTGAAAAACTGCTCCGGCATTATACACTCCCGGAATTCCGTCTCAGGGACTTCTCGACGCGCCCAACGACTTCTATAAAGATGTTTGAGCAGACTCCGAAGTTTCTGAAATTCGCGGGAAGGCTGACAAGATATTGATGGACTTGCTATGGGCTGACAGCGTGCGGACGCGATCGCAAGGAGCCGCGCACGAAAGCGAACAGCAGTGAGCCAGAGTAAGCGGACCACCAGACAATCCGCTCATTGGTGACATTTCAATCCCGATGCAGTGGGCAAGTCGGGTGGTCCGCTTACTCTCGCTCGCTCCGCTCGCTTCGTGCGCGGCTCCTTACGATCGCGATTACGCTCCATTCAGGCTCAGCGGATGGATGCATTCTCGGGGGCTTAGCCGCGGGCTTGCACGAGTGCCCCGTCGATCATGCGCATCTCTGCGTCGCAGACCGAGGCCAAGTCGTGGTTGTGGGTCACGATGACCGAGGTGATGTCGTAACGCGAATGCAGACCAATCAGAACCTCGTAAATCGCGTGGGAGGTCTTTGGATCCAGATTCCCGGTTGGTTCGTCGGCCAGCAGCAACACCGGATTTCCCGAGAGGGCGCGGGCGATGGCGACACGCTGCTGTTCCCCGCCTGAGAGTTCGCCGGGACGGTGGTGCAAACGCTCTCTCAACTGCAGCTCTTCGAGCAGCACCGTCGCCGCTCGCGAGGCCTCCTCGCTCGGTACGCGCCGAAGGAGCAAAGGGAACATCACGTTTTCGAGCGCGGTGAATTCGGGGAGAAGGTGATGGAACTGGAACACGAACCCGATCCGGCTGTTTCGAAAAGCAGGACGCTGCGGATCGCCAAGTCGTGTCACGTCGATTCCATCGACAACGATCTGGCCTGAATCCGGCTTCTCCATCGCTCCGAGCAGATGAAGCAGCGTGCTTTTCCCCGATCCACTGGCTCCCGTTACCGCGAGCATTCGCCCGCGTCGCACGCTCAGGGCAAGATTCCGGATGACGTGGAGAATCTGGTCGCCCGATCGGTAGCTTTTGTTCAGTCCGGCAACTTGCAGTACGTCATTCATACCGGATTGCCTCGACCGGGTGGAGCCTTGAGGCAGCTCTGGCCGGATAGAGAGTTGCCAGAAAACTGATCAGCACCGCCACCGCACAGACAGCGATGACGTCCCAGACCTCCAGGCGGAACGGGACGTACGGGATCGAATACACCTGCGGCTCCAGCTGGAAGACCTGATAACGATTGAAGTACCAGGCCCCCACACAGCCAAGCACCGCGCCGATGATCGTCCCGATGATACCGATGATGAGTCCCTGCAACATGAAGACCGCCATGATTGTCCGGCTCGTCCCGCCCATGGCGCTGATGATCGCGATGTCGCGGTTCTTCTCCATCACCATCAGGGTCAGCGTGCTGACGATATTCAGAGACGCGACGATCACGATCAGCCCGATGGCCATGAACATGGCGAGCTTCTCCAGCCGCAAAGCGGCGAAAAGCGGGCGATTGAGCTCAATCCAGGTGTTGGTCGCAAACGATTTACCCGCGAGCTGGCGGATTTTCGCCGCGACCTCCGGGGCAGCGTAGATGTCCGAGATCCGGTACTCCAAAGTCGACACCTGGCCTGCTTCAAACCCGACAAACTTCTGGCCGGCTGCCAGGGGTATGAGAGCCCAGTTCGCGTCGTACTCCCATAGTCCTGACTGGAAAATGGCAACGACCTCGAAGGTTTGGATGCGCGGCATCCGGCCGAGCGGGGAAAGCCTACCACTGAGCCCAATCGCGCGGATCTTTTCGCCCACCAGAACGCCAAGCCCCTCGGCCAGGTCTTTCCCCAGGATGACCGGAGCGGGAGTCTTGGGGATGTCGAAGTTCCGAACGTCTCCTTCCCGGATGGGGGGAAGCAGCGACCGATCCGCCTCGCGGAGACGAATTCCCTTGAGAATCGCCGGCTGTTGCCGCAGGTCGCTCTGGAGAAGAGCCTGAGCATACAGCGACGGGACAACCGCAACGACTTGCGGCGCAGTCCGCGTAGTTTCTGCAAGGCGGTCGAAATCGTCGATTGGTCCGCTTCCGAGACGGAACAGGTTCACGTGTGACGTAGCGCCAAGAATCCGGTTCTGAAACTCGCTCTGGAAGCCGGAGTTCAAAGCGAGGGCAACAATGAGCGCGGCGACGCCAGCAACCACGCCGATAATCGAGATGAGTGTAACTACTGAAACTACGGCTTGTTTTCTTCGGGCTCGCAGGTATCGAAGGGCAACAAAGAACTCGAATTTCATGTTGAAAAAAACCGCGGAGTTTCGGGGACATAATACTTAATTCCCACTCCGTCGGCGTGATAATGCGTAAGCAAAGGAATTAAGTTTTGTGTCCCCGAAACTCCTGCCGTTGCCGCAGTGTGACGAATTTCGGGGACACGATACTTAACTCGGGTTTCGGTCGCGGGAATGCGCCGCCGAAACCCGAGTTAAGGTCATGTCACCGAAATTTCCTCCGCAGGGCGGCCTTCCTCAGGACGCAGTTGCGGGAACAGAATAACCTCGCGGATCGAACGCGAATTGGTCAGAATCATGGCCAGGCGATCGATGCCGATGCCCTCCCCGGCCGTCGGAGGCATGCCATAGCTGAGCGCCCTCACGTAGTCTTCATCCATGAGGTGCGCCTCTTCATCGCCTCGCTCGCGCGCCTGCAGCTGTTGCTCAAACCGTTCCCGCTGTTCCCTGGGATCGTTCAGCTCGCTATACGCATTTGCAACCTCGAATCCGCCAATAAACAATTCGAACCGTTCAACGAATCGCGGATCCTCATCCTTTCGCTTGGAGAGCGGCGACAGCTCGACTGGAAAGTCATAAATAAACGTCGGCTGAACCAGCTTCTCCTCCGCTACCGCCTCGAAGAGGGCGCCAAGGAGGGTGCCCCAGGGATCGCCTTCCCGGAATTCGCCGCCGACCCGTTTGCAGAGAGCGAGCAGCTTCGCACGATCGTTCAGGTCCTCTACGCTCGGAACATCCGAGTCTCCCCAGAAGGTCCGAATCGCCTCGACCATGGTAAGGCGGGCGTAGCTGCCGAAGTCGATGGTATCTTCCCCGTACTGAGCTGTCAGTCCTCCCGTGACGGCGAGGGCAACCTCGCGCAACATTTCCTCGGTCAGGTCCATCAGGTCGCGATAGTCGCTGTACGCCTGGTAGAACTCCAGCATCGTAAATTCCGGGTTGTGCTGGGTAGAAATCCCTTCGTTTCGGAAATTGCGATTGATCTCGTAGACGCGTTCGAACCCTCCGACGACCAACCGTTTCAAGTACAGCTCCGGCGCTATCCTCAGGTAGAGCGGAATCCCGAGAGCCTGGTGGAACGTGACGAAGGGACGAGCCGTTGCGCCACCGGCAATAGGCTGCATCATCGGCGTTTCGACCTCGAGGTATCCCCGTTGCTCCAAAAAAGCCCGGACGGCGGCGATCAGCTTGCTCCGCCGCACGAAGATTTCGCGAACTTCCGGATTTGCGATAAGGTCGACATACCGCTGCCGGTACCGCGTCTCGACGTCTTTGAGCCCGTGCCATTTCTCGGGAAGCGTCAAGAAGGACTTGGCCAGGAAGTGCAGCTCTTCGACCAGGATCGTGAGTTCACCGGTCCGGGTTCGAAACATCTTGCCTATGACTCCCACCATGTCCCCGATGTCGAGCAAGCCGAAGACCTGGTAGGCGTGCTCGCCAAGGCGATCCTGCCTGGCATAGATCTGGATCTTCTGGCCGCCCGCGGCCACATGCGCAAATCCGGCCTTCCCGTGGCCGCGCAAGGCGACAATGCGGCCAGCCACCTTGACGGCGTAGTTCTCGGCTTCCAGCTCCTCGGCCGTCTTTGGCGAGTAGGCGCTGACGATCTGGGGGATGGTGTGCGTCCACTCGAATTTATGCGGGTAGGGATCGACACCCAGCTTCTTCAGTTCCTCCAGCTTCTCGTAACGATCCTCGGTCATTTCTTTTCGGTCCCCTCCAGCTCGGCACGGATTGCGTCAAGCACCCCGTTCACGAACTCCGTCGCCTCGTCTCCGCTGTATTTGCGCGCCACTTCAATTGCCTCGTCGATGACGACGACTTTTGGTGTTTCGGTGTACAGGAACTCGGCAACCGCCATTCGGATGACGTTCCGGTCTACCGCGGACATGCGCTCCAGCCGCCAGTGCAAGGCATGCTTTCGGATAAGGTTGTCGATCAGCTCGTTATTCTTGAGCGCCTGGTGAAACAGGTGTTCTGCAAAGTTGCGAGTTGGATCGTCGGCGGTCGTCGATTTCCAGAAAACTTGTCCGATTTCTTCGGCGGAGTTGTGCGTCAAATCCTGTTGAAATAGTAATTGGAGAGCGAACTCTCTCGCTTTTCTACGACTGCTCATGATGATTCAGTGAACCTAAGACGGAAGGATCGGGGAAACCGTTCCCCGTGTAATGTCATAGAGTCTTCAGCAGCGTGGCCATCTCGACCGCGGCGAGTGCGGCATCGGCGCCCTTGTTTCCCTGTTTGAGCCCCGCACGGTCCAGAGCCTGCTCGGCCGTATCGACGGTAACCAGGCCATAGCCAATCGGTATGCCAAACTCGAGACCGATCGCGCCAATCGCATCCGTGACCCGGGAGCCAAGGTACCGATCATGATCCGTCTCGCCTTTGATAATCGCCCCGAGACAAATCAGGGCCTGGTACTCCTTTTTCTGAGCCAGGACACGCGCTGCGAGCGGAATTTCGAAGCTGCCGGGCACATGAACCACATCCACGGCATCTTCAGGACATCCCGTGCGCCTCAGGACACCCAGCGCCCCCTGAAGCAGCTTGGAAGTCACTATTTCGTTGAAACGGCTAACAACGATCGCGATCCGTAGTGAGCTCGAGTCGAGCTTGCCGAACGATTCTTTCACTTTGCCTCCGCTATTTGCCCCGGAACTGGGCCTTTCGCTTTTCGATGAACGCGGCGGTCCCCTCTTTCATGTCCTCGCTTGAACAGCATAGCCCGAACATCGCACTCTCGAAAGCCAGCGCCCGCTCCAGGGGCAGCTCGGCGCCTTTCGTCACCGTCTCCAGTGCGAGCCGCACTGCAAGCGGCCCGTTCGCAATAATCTTACGCGCCGCTTCTATAGACAACCGGAGCAATTCCGCCCCCGGAACCACCCGGTTGACGAGCCCGATGCGCTCCGCCTCTGCCGCGCTGACCGGTTCACCCGTCAGTATCAGCTCCATGGCCCGTCCCTGCCCTACAAGCCTCGCAAGACGCTGGGTGCCGCCGTAGCCGGGGATCAGCCCGAGCTTGGCCTCCGGTTGACCGAAACGTGCGTTTTCGGAAGCGAATCGAAAATGGCAGGCCAGCGCCAACTCGCAACCGCCTCCGAGACAGTAGCCATTCACGGCGGCGATGACGGGTTTCGCCATGGAGGCGATCCGCTCAAAGACCGCCTGCCCTGCCCGGGAGTACTCCAGTCCTGAAACTCCACTCAGCTCGGCCAACTGACGAATATCCGCGCCGGCCGCGAAAGCCTTCTCACCCGTGCCCGTGAGGATAATCCCGGCGACCTCCTCATCGGACGCCATCGCTGTAAAACAGGCATCCAGCTCGGCGAGCATTTCCCGGTTGAGCGCGTTCAGCACGTCGGGCCGGTTCAGCCGGACGACTGCGATTTTGCCTTCAACGGTAACGCCCAGCCAACGGAACTGGTATGTCTCCACTTGCCCTTCCAGCGATGAATTAGAGTACCTGTTCCCGGTTGTATTCGAAGATTTTCATTCCGCGAATCAGGTAGTGAAGCCCCGACGTCACAGTCAGGACAAGTGTCGCATACATGAGTGGCTGCACTATCGGAATCAAGAAATGGAATACTGCACTGGTCATCACCGCGAAGACCGTCAGAAGCTGAACGGCGGTGGTTACTTTACCGACGACCGAGGGGAGGAAGATACGCCGGCCCATGGTCAAAGTGATGATTACAACGCTGACCACGATCAAGACGTCTCGACTGATCACCGTGATCGTCAGCCAGAGCGGAATCTGGACCGGCAGCGATGCATTTCTCAAGGTGAGAACGATGAAAGAACTGACCAGCAGAAGCTTGTCCGCTATCGGATCGAGATATGTCCCCAGATGTGTCTTTTGACCGAACCGGCGGGCGATCAAGCCATCGAGCGTGTCCGTAATGCCGGCTGCGATGAAGACGGCAACCGCCGCTGTCATGTGCCCGTAAACCACGAGCATCACAAAAACGGGCACAAAAACCATGCGGAGGATCGTCAGCTGATTGGCGTAAGTTAACATACGGACTTCGTTATAGTTTCACTACCGGTAAGATGAGGTCAAGGAGTAAAGCTCCCGGTAACGAATTGCTCCACTCCGTCCCCGGTGCGGCGCAGGATCCGGGCGGATGCGTGCCCGTTTGATTCGACCAGGCGCAGACCCTCGCGTGGCGGCATGACGCACAGGCTCGTCGCAAGGGCGTCGGCCGTCAGGCAGTCGGGGGCTATCACCGTAGCCGAAGCCGCTCCGCGAACACCCAGGCCGGTCTTCGGGTCGACGATATGCGAGTAGCGCTCGCCCCCAATTTCAACAAATTGGTAAGCGTCACCCGAGGTAGCGATTGCTTCCCTCGTAAGCACCACCGTGCGCCGAGCGGTGCCCGGTTGACCGGGTACCTCGTCGATTGCAACCGTCCAGCCCTTCTTTCCCGGCGGCGCCTCCCCGAGGGCGATATCCCCGCCCGCGTCTACGAGCGCAATCGGGTGCCCGCGCGATTTCAGTACCCTGAGAGCCTCGTCCGCCGCGTACCCTTTGGCAATCGCGCTCAAATCCAGTTTCATACCCCGTCGGCGAAGTTCAGCTGAGCGTTTCGATCGATCAAGGACCATGTGGCCATAGCCGACGCGCTTCGCCGCATCGCTGAGAGCGGCTGCTGTGGGCAGCTGCTTCACCCGGCGACTCTGTCGCCACAACTCGATGAAGGGACCAACCGTGATGTCAAAAGCTCCGCCGCTCCGCACGGAGAACTCCCGGGCAATCGTGAGGATCTTGAACATTTCCGTACTGACCGGCTTCGCCCCTGAGCCACTGGAGGCCGACAGGCGGCTCAGCTCGCTGTCTTGCCGGTAGTGGCTCATCATCGACTCAATTTCATCGATTCGTGCATAAGCGGCGCCGGAAGCCGCTCGGGCCGAGGCTTCATCGGGCGCGTACAAGACGATCCTCACCGAGGTCCCCATGCGCAACCGGGCGAACTCGAAGCGTTCCAGAGCCGGAGCAGGCCCCAGCGCCCCGGCGGCGGACGCGAGGAAGAGAACGAGGAGGCTAAGTGTAGCTTTCATGCATTGCACAACGAAGGAGGATATTGTACCTCTACGGCTCGTCCCGGTCAGCCGCCGCCTGCCTTGTTCGACGCGCGCGCCAGAGCAGGTTGTGTGGAGTCACCGTCGCGCCCACGAACTCGACGACCTCCGTTCGATATCCCGCCGATTCCAGGCGGCGGGTGCGGTCCGCGTCCACGAGCGCCTGGATGAAACGGCGGCGGACCGGCGCCTGCCGGGGAATCCCGAGGCGGGTTGCCTCTCGCATCGCTTCTGCGGCTGACGGGACAGAATCGCTCGTACAACAAGGCACCAGCAGCAACAACCTTGCCCGGGAACCGGTGGCGCGGTCGAGCACTGCGTCGGACGCGGGACCGCAGGCGTGGAGGGCAACCACAATATCAGGCTCATCCGGCCAGACCGCCGGGTCGGCGACGTCCGCTTCCCGGCAGTCGATTGGAACCCGTGTTCCAAGTCGCCCGATCGCGGCCGCGGTCAGGTCGACGAGACGGCGATTTCGCTCGAGAACGATGACTCTGGCCTGGCGTTCCAATTTGTCAAACACCAAAGAGGCAGCCAGCAGACCGACATACGATTTGCCGGCCGCCGCGTCGACGAGCACAAGGGGCCTGCGGGCGGACCAACGTTCCACGGCGCGCTCAATTTCTTCGAGCATCGCGGCCACTTCGATCGCTTTGCGCCGATCCTCGTCGCGCAATCCGGCGCCTTCGGCAGCGATGTAGAGCCGATCCAGCCAGGCCTCGACTTGGTGAGCGCGATCTTTCATGTTGGTTATCGCCGATCTCAAGGACCTCAAGGACCGCAAGAACAGCAAGGACGAAGAAGAGGATGTTATCAGGTCCTTGTCGTCAGGGAACTTTTCGGCATGGATCAACCTCCCCCGATGGCGCGGACGTCTCCCGAGTTTCGGGGACATAATACTTAATTCCCAAGCCGTTGCCGCCATTCACGCGGGAGCACAGGAATTAAGTTTTGTGTCCCCGAAACTCGGGAGACGTCCGACAACACTAGGACAGGCCGAAACCGTCGTCAAGGATTTGGTTGGTCCTTGTTGTCCTTGGGGTCGGCTGCATCAACCCGTATAATCGGCCTCGATGAAACTAACAATAAGGACCCCGTTCCTGTGTTCTCTACTCGCTCTGATCGCTCTGACCGCCTCCCTGCTCGGCCAGCCGCAACCTGGTAACCGGGACGACGCCGGCCTGATCGCTCCCGACGCAAAGCTGGAAGCACTGAGTGGGGAATTCCGCTTTACGGAAGGCCCGACCGCGGATGCAACCGGCAACGTATTTTTCACCGACCAGCCGAACAACCGCATTATGAAATGGAGCGTCGACGGGCAACTGTCCACTTTTATGCAGCCTGCCGGGCGTGCCAACGGGATGTACTTCGACGCCAAAGGCAATTTGATCGCCTGCGCCGACGAGAAGACCGAGCTTTGGTCGGTGGATCCAGCGGGGAAAGTGACCGTCCTCGTGAAGGATTACCAAGGCAAAATGCTCAACGGCCCAAACGACGTCTGGGTCAGGCCGGATGGGGGTCTCTACTTTACAGATCCTTTTTACAAGCGGCCGTGGTGGACACACCAGGAAATGCCGCAGGACGGGCAGCACGTCTACTATCTTCCATCCGATCGCCAGAAACTAGTACGGGTAACAACCGACCTGAAGCAGCCAAACGGCATCATCGGGACGCCCGACGGCAAGACCCTGTTCGTCTCGGACATCGGCGATCGCAAGACTTATCGCTTCGATATCCAGGCGGACGGCTCACTTGCGAACAAGACGGTGGTCTGCCCGCAGGGCTCGGACGGGATGACCCTGGACGCGGATGGTAACCTCTACCTCACAGGCCGGGGAGTATTGATTTTCGACAAGAACGGCGTTCAGGTGGGCCATATCCAGGTACCCGAAAGCTGGACCGCCAATGTCTCCTTCGGCGGCAAAGACCACCAGACGCTCTTCATCACCGCCAGCAAGGGCCTTTACAGCATCAAGATGAAGACAAAAGGGGCAAACGCGAGCAAGTAGACGACGAGTTTGGGAAATGGAGGTTCGCGTGGGAAGCCTGGTTCGAATCTGGGTCAAACGCGCCCATCGGGGGCCGATGGACTTGCGCGATTCGGCTGTACTGGTGGCGGGCCGCGGGCTGGAAGGGAGCGCCGACCAGGGAGGCAAACGACAGGTCACGATACTGGAGGCCGAGCGTTGGGCGCAGATGATAGCTGATCTTCGGTCTGACCTGGACCCGAGTGCACGGCGGGCGAACCTTCTGGTCGAGGGCATCGACCTGGCTGAAAGCCGGGGGAAGGTGCTGCGAATCGGGCAGTGCACCATCCGCATCGTCGGCGAGACCCGCCCGTGCGAGAGGATGGACGAAGCGTTGCCCGGTCTGAGGGCAAGAATGCAATCCCCCTGGTACGGCGGAGCCTACGGGCAAATCGTTATCGGCGGACCGATTGCCGTCGGCGACGCCGTTGCGTGGTTCACCGAGTCGGAGTCACCGGAAACGCGGTAAACTGCCCCGGCGCCGATCCAAGCTCGATGGCTGTCGGTCGTAAGATGGATACGATGAAGACGATTCGATGGGGCATGATCGGTTGCGGCGACGTCACCGAAGTCAAGAGCGGGCCCGCCTTCCAGAAAGCTGAAGGCTCTTCCCTGGTGGCCTGCATGCGGCGTAACCCTGCGCTCGCGGAAGACTACGCGCGCAGGCATCAGGTCCCGCGCTGGTACGCCCACGCGGATGACCTGATCAATGACCCGGAAGTTGATGCCGTCTACATCGCGACCCCGCCGTCTTCCCATTGCGAGTACGCGGTGGCCTGCGCCCAGGCCGGCAAGCCGGTCTACGTCGAGAAGCCGATGGCCGTCACCTTCGCTCAATGCCAGCAGATGATCGCGGCGTGCCGGTCGGCCGGGGTGCCACTTTTCGTCGCGTACTATCGCCGCTCCCTGTCCCGGTTCCTGAAAATCAAGGAACTGATTGACTCTGGAGCCATCGGCCAGGTGCGCGCCGTTAGTGTTTTGTTGTCTCAACCACCGGCGCCCGATGAGCTCGACCCTTTGAATCGATCATGGAGGGTCCTACCTGAAATCGCCGGAGGCGGCCGGTTCGTGGACATGGCCTGTCACACCCTGGATTTCCTCGATTTCACACTCGGGCCCATTTGCGACGTCTCTGGTTCCGCCTCGCGCCTGGCCGGTCTGTACCCTGCGGAAGACACGGTCTGTGCGACGTTTGTCTTCGAGTCCGGGGTTCACGGCTCGGGCACATGGTGTTTCGCCTGCTCGGCGGCGACGGACTGGACGGAAATCATCGGAAGCGCCGGGAAGATTGGCTTCGCGACGTTCGAAAACCGTCCGATCCAGGTTACTGACTCGTCCGGGACCAGTCTCATCGAGATTGCTCATCCTGAGCACATCCAGCAGCCCTTTATCCAGACAATTGTGGACGAGCTCAATGGACGCGGGACTTGCCCGTGCCACGGTGAGACCGGCGCACGCACGACCCGGGTAATCGACCAGATCCTCGCCCGCTATCGGACCCATGAGTTGGAGAAACGCCGCCATGAAGGCAACTGACCGCGCGCGCCTCTTCGTCCTCCTGCTTGTTCTACTTGGTTTCATCACGTTGCTCCCCGGCTCGGATATCACCATCCGGGTGATGACCTACAACATCCATCACGGGGAGGGTATGGACGGGCAAGTGGATATCAAACGGATCGCCGAAGTGATCAGCAGCCAGAAGGCCGACCTGGTGGCATTGCAGGAGGTCGACCGGAGAGTCGCCCGGACGGCCGGGCGAGATCTGCCCGCCGAACTCGCCACTCTGACTGGGCTGCATTATTTTTTCGAGAAGAACATCGACCACCAGGGAGGCGAATACGGAAACCTCATCTTGAGCCGCTACCCGATCGAGCAACGCCAGAATCGACACTACCGGATGCTGCGTGAAGGCGAGCAAAGAGGTCTTCTGCAAGTCGTCATCTCGGCACACGGCCGGCGGCTTGCTTTCATGGCGACTCACATCGATCACAGATCCGATGACTCCGAACGTGTCATCAACGTGGACGAAATCCGCGAAGCCGCGGACCGGCACGGATCCTTGCCCGTCATCGTGGCCGGCGACTTCAATGACCACCCGGGCAGCAGGGTCCATTCTAAAATGAAGCAACAGTTCCGGGACGCCTGGGAGCTCGTCGGGCGGGGCGAGGGGTTCACCTTCTCGGCAGACCGGCCGCGGAGTCGGATCGACTACGTCTGGCTGTCAAACCACACGGCTCTGAAACCGGTCGCCGCGTGGGTCGTCTCGTCCCAGGCATCGGATCACCTGCCTCTTGTGGTTGAATGCCGCGTCGACAGTCAATAGATCCGAAACCTTTCGAACAGCGCCACTGTCTTCTTTGACAGAGGGCCTCAACGACAAAATCAAGGTGCCTCTCAGCCCGGCGGGATTATGATCAGAGCCGCGCACACGCAGCGAGGGTGTTGAATAAGGTCTTGCATTGCTTCAAAGTCTCAGAGAGTACACAGAAGTGTAAACGGTTGGGCTTTCTTTGGGCGCCGGACGCACGCCGACCGAGGGGTGTCAGAGCCGCGCGCGAGCGCTTTCCAGCGAAGCAAGCGGGTTCGGACAGCCGGCTGATCGGATGTCCGTTGGCAGTGGCGCTGCAGGGGACCGCGATCAGCTCACAGCTTGAAACCCGCTTGCTTCGCTGGAAAACGCTCGCGCGCGGCTCTGACACCGCTCGGTCGGTGTTGCTCGCCTAAACAGGTCATCCTTGAAGCTGCGCTGCGCGGCTCTGAAAAGGCACTGTCTGGCGCGGCGGCGAAAGAATGAGGTGAATCATGTACGTCATAGCAGGTGCGAGCGGTAATACCGGCAAGGTGGCGGCCCAGGAACTCCTGGCGAGGGGCAAGCAAGTGAGGGTGCTCGGCAGAAGCACCGAGAAGCTTCTCCGGCTGGTTGGGAAAGGCGCCGAGGCGGTCACGGTGAACCTGGAAGACAGCGCAGCGCTCAGTCGCGCCCTCACAGGCGCGACTGCGGCCTATCTCCTCATACCACCCAATCTGGGCGACCCGGATTATACGGCCTCCCAGAAAAGGACTGCGGATTCCCTGGCCGATGCAGTGACCCGGTCAGGAATCAAGCATGTCGTCTTTCTGAGCAGCATAGGCGCTCAACACCCAGAAGGAACTGGGCCAATCAAGGGACTGCACTACGCCGAACAGCGACTGAGCAGTATCCCCAACCTCAACCTCCTCTGCGTGAGGGCCGCCTACTTCATGGAGAACTTCTACATGAGCATGCCGGCGGTCAAACAGTTCGGCATGCTCTCCGCCGAACTTGATCCGGATGTGGTTCTTCCGATGATCACCACCGGCGATATCGGCCGCTACGTCGCCGAGCGCCTCCTGCGGCTCGATTTCTCGGGCACGGAGATTCGCGAGCTCCTCGGACAGCGGGATCTGAACATGACGGAGGCGGCCAGAGTGATCGGGGAAGCTCTCGGCCAGCCTGGCATGCGTTACCAGCAGATGGACGAGTCGACCATCAAGGAGGCGCTGGCTGCTGCCGGTATCAGCAGCCAGGTCGCCGATGCCCTGCTCGAAATGGCCCGAGCGATCAAAAAGGGCCTCGTCGTCCCGACTCAAAAACGGACCAGCGAAAATACGACGCCGACCAGTTTCGAGGAGTTTGCGCGCCAGCTCGCGAGAGGGATCGCCGTCGGAAAGTAGGCGTTTCACTTTACCGGCCAGCCGGGGAAATATTCCCGGTTTCGGTCACTCCGCGGCGCTGTCACGGCAGAGAATTAGTGACTCTTCGCTTGTCTTCGAGATGGTCCACGAAATGCATGCAGCCCTCCGCCATGCGAATGAGGTTCATCGATACCAAAGTTGAAGAGAAAGAGGATCGGGTAACGCTAATGACTCAAAGCGGGCACGTTCTCCTGGAGATGACCCGTCTGCAGTACGAGTCGGCCGTGAGGGCCGGGGTCATCGATCCAGAGAACCTCCACTACTCCCTCTACGAATACGCGAGGATGATCCGAGAGGGATCGAGTGTCGCCGCAGGTCCGAGTCATCAACGTAGATCCTCTGACCCGGACAGGGACTTTCTGGCGAGCTGCAATATAAGCTGGTCGTGAGAAGAAGAACGAAGGATGAAGGACGGGGGCGCCGATGCCTCAGCCTTCATCCGAGCTTTGATCCCGTCCACGGGTCGCGTCCGTGAACACCAGTGCGAGAAGCGCCTGGTGAACCCGGCGGGCGGCGAATCGCCGATAGCGAAGACCGGAGAGTACGCCGAAACCGCCAAAGCAGGCTGCCGTCCCGAGCAATCCTCCGGCGCCCATCAGATGGGGCGCAGGAATCTCGATAGCAATGTTCCGTGCGGCTCCCATCACGAGTGCGACTGCGACCAGAGAAGAGGAAACCGCCAATCCGCGGTAGAATCCGGCCCGATGTTCGTAGATCTCGTCGACCGAAGCTCCGCCCGATAGCTTGACGGCACGAGTCGAGATCGCGATCACCGCGGAGTCAGTCAGCCTGTTCGGCTGTTCCTCCAACTTCTTGGCGAGCTTTCGTCGTCCCGCAGCCAACAACTCACGGAAGCCTTTGTCGTCTCCTCGAGCCGACACCAGTGAAATTCCCTCGGGAAAGATGCCGGGCAGCAGGTTGGCGATTGCCTGCGCCATGTGACCGAGAAGGTAGGCGGTTACAGCGAGCCCCAGCCATTTGGCAGTTGAGAGCGAGGGAAACGTAAGCCTCGTCTCGTTCAGGAAAACCGTCCAGTACAGGATCATCAACCCGAGCAAGAAGACGATCCCGGGAACCAGGTAACCGAAGATATCGTAAAGCGTGAGCTTTATGTCCTTCACGGGTTTTGGGATTTTTTAGCACTCTGGCCTTACAAGGTCAAGAGGTCGCCAACCGGGCCGAAAAGCGGCGGATTCTGAAAAGCGAATCCGCCCTACGACCGCTCGACATGCCAAAGCAGTCAGTCGTAGGGCGGATTCGCTTTTCAGAATCCGCCGCTTTTCGGCCCGGTTGGCGAGTGTTCGAATCAGAAGAGTTGAGAGGAGCAGCTGCACACCCGACTAGCCGTGGCCCTCCTCCATCTCGCCTCTCGGTTCGACGGGGAGGCCGGCTTCCTGCCACGCCGTCCAGCCACCGGTTAGTGCCCTCGCCCTACCCCATCCAGCCTGTCGTAGTTCTTGCGCCACACGGGTGCTTGTCGCCTCGTTCGTTCAGGCACAATAGGCAACCAGCCATGCATTCACGTCCAGGCCTAGTTCGCGCGCCCGGTCCGAGACGTGATCGGGCGGCATCCGTACCGCGCCCTTTGCCTGCGAACTGCTTCCCTCAAGGCTGCGCTCGGTTCGGACGTCGAGCACGGTCACGGGCTTGTCCGTTTGCGTCAACTTCTGCACTTCCTCAATCGAAATCCTCTGCCGGTCTGCTACCTCCTCCTCTGCTCCACGAGGCGCCTGAGACGCTGCCGCCGTCACGACCCTGGGAGCTTCGGCACCATCCCGGCGAGCGCGCCTCCGGGCCGCGCGAGTGAGCAACATCGGCGAACCACCGTGCATCACAACCGATACGAGCACGACCAGGGAGCAAATCGAGAACAACCGCCCGCCTTCTGCAAAACCGGCGAAGACCGGAAGCAGAACAAGCAGCAGTGAGCTCAAACCCCGGGGCCCGAACCACGCGATCAGCAGACGGCCGCGAAGTCCCACGCGGGAACCCACCAGGGAGAGCAGGTAAATTGGCGTCCGAACGACCAGAGCCAGAACAGCGAACAACGCGGTTCGTCCGTCAATAACCGAAAAACCGGTCCAGATCAGCGAGCTCCCGAGGACCACGAAGGTAAAAAGCAACATCATCTCGGCGGTCACCCCACCGTACTCCACGAAACAGTCACACAGCTCCACGTCCAGGGCGGCGATCGTCACCCCGGCTGCGAAGGCCGCCAGAAAGCCGCTGCCGTGCACCGCCTCCCCGGCAGCGTAGGCTGCCAGCGCCACTCCGAGCGAGTAAAGCGATTCGTAATCGCGGCGGACACCGAGTTTCTTCCGCGTCAAGTCCAGAGCCGCCACGGCGACCAGCCCGACAATGATCCCGGCGCTGGGTCCCAGGATGAAAAGGTCGAGTCCCAGCTTTGCCAGGATCTCGCCGTTCAACACGGTGCCCTTACCCAAGAAGGCCATCGCCACCAGCACGACCGGCAGCAGGACGATGTCGTTCAGGCCGCTCTCCAGGTGAAGCGCGTGCCGGGCATCGTCCGGGATGTCCCGGCGTCGAAGCAATCCACGCAGCAGAACGGGATCGGTGGAAGCCAGTGCCGCTCCCAGGATTACGGATGCGGCAACCGGCAGTTCGAGCAACCACCAAGCAGCCAACGCAACCAGGGCAGCGGAAAGCAAGGTCCCAGGCAGGAGCAGCCTCAGGGCAAGAACCGCGCGCTGCTTTACCTCCGAAATATTCAGCGCGACGGCGTCAGTGAAAAGCACGAGGGCAAGGCTGAGGGTGGATACAATCCGAAGGGCCGGCGAGTCGAGAGAAACGTCCAGTACGGCAAGCCCGAAGGGTCCCAGTGCAGCACCCAGCCCCAGAAAGACGGCTACCTGGGGCAGTCCACTTCTGTCCACCAGACCAGAGAGCAGCGCCGAGACCACGATAACCGCGCCGATCATGGCGAGCAGGGCTGCAAATGACTCTGCGCTAAAACCGTCCATAGAAAAGGCCAAGGACCTCAAAGACCTCGGGACCACAAGGACATCAACGACACACTGTCGGTTTAGCCGTCGTTCGTCCTTGTTGTCCTGGGAGGTCTCTGAGGTCCTTGAGTTCCTTGAGTTCCTTGAGTTCCTTGAGTTCCTTGAGTTCCTTGAGTTCCTTGAAGGAGGCAGGCCGGAAAGCGCCTGCCTCCTGGGGTTAACTTACATGGGCCTAGAAGCTCACGCGCAATCCGAAGCGGACCTGTCGCTCATCGATTCCCTCCCGTCCGGTCCCCCGGGTGCTGGTTATTTCGGTATAACCACCCAGGCTCTTGATCGTCCCGTCGGGATTCAGAACCATGTTCGACACGTTGGTCCCCGGGTTACCGAAGTGAGGCGTGTTCGTGAAGTTCAGAGCCTCCGCCCGGAACTGCAGCCTCCAGGCTTCGCTCAGCGCAAACTCCCGGAACAGGCCGACGTCGATGTTACGGTAATCGGGCCCGCGCAGGGTGTTGAATCCCGCCGTCCCGAACCTGGCTTCCGTAACCGGAGCGAAAGCGAGAGGGTCAAACCACGATTCGCCTCGGCCAGTTCCTTTGAGGTATTCGACGTCTGCTTTGACCTGATCGGCCCTCTGGGTGTTTCCAGGAGCGTTCAGGGAATTGCCTGACGCGCTGACTGAGAAAGGTACGCCCGACTGGTAGGTGAAAATGCTGTTCACCTGCCATCCACCCACCAGCATTCCCAGCACACCGCCCTGATTCAACCATTTCTGGCCGGGACCAAACGGGAGCTCGATCACGCTCGAAACGTGGAAGTTGTGGGGCCGGTCAATTCCCAGAAGACCACGGTTCAAGTGGTAGAAAGCAGGATGCTGGATCGACGGGGACTCGTCACTGTTGCTGGCGCTCGCCACCCCGATTGCTTTCGACCAGGTGTAGGCGACGTTCAAAGCAACTCCGTCGGCAAACCGACGCTCAACTGTTGTCTGGAGGCCGTCGTAGTGGCTGCCACCGATCGGGTCCACAATGCGGGTCAGAGCAGACCGCTGGAACTTCTGGTAGAACGGCTGGCTGTCACGTCCGCCCCCTGGGCTTCCGTAGTTCAGGTCCAAGAACCCGAGCTGTCGGATCTGCCGGGTTGCCACGTAGCCGACCTGGCCGACGAAATCCCACGGCAGCTTCTTTTGAAGGCTGAAGTTCCAGCTCTGCACGTAGCCTCGCCGGAAATCGTCCGTCAGGGTGTTCACCGCGACGGTGCCGGGGATGTCGATGACGCCGTTCCCGACGCCCGGCGCCGTGATTGGAGGGATGCCCTCGGCAAGCGTTCCCGCCCAGGAATAGCTGTTAGGCGATGAGAAGGTTGCCGCCAGGAGCAGAGGATGGTTTGTCCGCAGTGGGCGGGCCAGATTGTACGGGTCAATCGTGATTCCATAGCCGGCTCGAATGACAAAATCGTTGGTCAAGCGGTAGGCCAAACCGAGCCGCGGAGCAAACAGGTTCGAGCTGTTGTTTACCCCGCAGTCGGTCGGTACATCCCCAACACCGCAAACCAGCATCTTGTTGTTCACCAGGTCGTACCGCTCCATCCCCCGGTCCTCCCGGGTCGGGATCGGGAAGAACTCCCAGCGAACTCCGTACGACAGGGTTAACTTGTGGTTTGCCTGCCATTGGTCGCGCACATAGAGGCTGTATGCCTGGGTGCGCGTCCTGTACACGTCCGGATCCTGCACGATCTTTCCGATCGTCGTCGGCAGCCCGAGCAGGAAATTCGCAAAGGCGTTGAACTGGTTGGAGGACGGACCACCGTTGAGTGTCGTCGGCCCCCCGCCAAACGTGAAGCCGCCCGAGGCCCCGTGACTCGCTCCCGGGAACTCCGGCTGAGTATGGTTCAGATGCTGAACCGAGAAATCGAATCCAAAACGGATGTTGTGAGTCCCCTTCGTCCAGTTCGCGTTCCCTGTGTACTGCCACTGAGGATCGTCGCGGAAATACGGCATGAAGTCGTTGTTCATCCCGAAATTGGTGTAGCCCGTGACGGTGAATCGCGGCCACCCCTTTTCGAACTTCCGGGTACCGTTCGTTCCCGGAATCCCGAGAACGTCCAGCCCTATGTTCTTGTCCAGGCAGCACTGTTCGACGTTGGTGTTCATCTTGGTCCAACCGAAATTGCCGTCCAGGACGAGGGTCGGAGTCACGACGTAGTTGGCGCCAACCGTTATGCTGTGCGTGTCTCCATAGCCGTGCCCGGGGTTACCCCCGTAGCTGCTGATCTCCGGTCCGCCCAGCGACTCACCGAAAATCTCCGGGTTATCCATGTCGAACTCGAGCACGCTGTACCGGCCGTTCACGCTTAGCATCTCGGTGACGTTCCAGTTGACCTTCGAATCGACGGTGTGCCGCTTGAAGGCGAAACTGCCGGTCCCAAAGTAATTGTTGGTGAACTGGTTGGCAGGCAGGTTCGGGATATTCGGGTCGGGAATCAATCCCACGATTTTCTGGGCGATCGGGTCGATCCGTTCGGCCGGGACGATATTCCCAGCGAACGGTATTCGACCTGTTCCATCGGGATTCCCGGTCGCCGGATCGTAAATGGGCGTCAGGGACTCGCTGAAGTCTCCCAACTTTTGCTTCGGGGTGGGAACGGTCGCAAAACGAGAAGCGAACTGATTGTCGTACGTTCCCTCGTAGCTCACGAAGTAGAACAACTTGTCGCGCAGAATCGGTCCGCCGATCGTCCCGCCGAACTGGTTGTAGACGATTTTCGGATTTCTCTGCCCCTGAGGCAGAAAGAAGTTCTTCGCCTTCAGAGCGTTGTCGGTGTGGTACTCAAAAAGGGACCCGTGCAAGTCGTTTGATCCGCTCTTGATCTGCACGTTGACGGCCGCGCCGCCGGCCAGCCCCTGCTCGGCATCCATGGCGTTCGTCACCACGTTGACCGCCTCGATCGACTCGAGCGCGGGGATGTAAGAGGTCATGTGAGGCAGCCAGACGTTGGTGCCCGTGACCCCGTCCACGCGAATGTTGTTGATACTCCCGCTGGTGCCGTTCACGTTGAATCGCAGCGCCCGCGAAGGATTGGAAGGAATCGAGTGGGCGTTCTCCGGGAGAGTCATCCCGGGAACGATCTTCAGGAGTGACTGGTAGTTCCGGCCGACCGGGGTCGGAAGGTTCTCCAGCATCTTGGTCGGCAACTCCGCTTTTACCTCCGCCCGGTCGGTCTGCAAGACCGCCGAGCTTGCCGACACTGTCACTTTCTCGCTCACCTCGCCAACCTGCAACTGAATGTCGACGCGTCGGACCGAATTCAGCGGTACGTCGATGTTCGTCTGAGTGAATTCTTTGAACCCGGTCATGTTCACTGTCACCCGGTACAGACCGGTCTGCACCGTGGAAAAGGTCACGTGACCGAGGTCATCGGTCAAGGCTTCGCGCGACTGGTTAGTCGCCTGGTTGGTGATGGTAACCGTCGAGCCGGGGACAGCGGCTCCGGACTGATCCCTCACGTCCGCAATAACGGATCCGTAGAGAACCTGAGCTCGGCATTCCTGGACCAGGATCGGACCAACTAGCAGAACCAGGGCCAACAGCAGGCGAAACGGGCGGGTTGAAAACTCTCGCCTCATGGCTCACCCCCTTGTCAATGGTGTGACGATTACCCGTCGGCTGGCCGTCAGATCGGGCCGAACGTACAGACGGGTTCGAGCCCTGGGATGGATTACCTTCATTCCAGCCCAAATTGCCGGTTATGTCAATAGCGGTTTTATACTGACTCAAAAAGGGAGAATGCCGAGGGAGATATTGGATGGATCGATGACGAGAAAGGCAAAAAGCCGATTACGAGTACGGGTACGATTACGAGAAAGACCAAGGCAAACCCGACACGGTTGCCATCGTGAGCGCGGTTCGAGAATCGTCTTTACTCGTACTCGTAATCGTAATCGGCTTTTGGTCTTTGCCTTTCTCGGACAAGGCTATTACGCGGGCTTACGCGAGGTAGCAGATGGCTCTCTGGTTCTCGGGATCCGCGACGACGTGCGCGCTCTTGCCGCCCGCATTCGTGGGCACGTGAATCACCTGAATCCACTCCTCGAACTCAGCCGCGGAGGGCAGCAACTGTCCAAGGCTGTTGGAGGCCGACCCGAAGAACCGGTCGTTGAAATCGGAGTGGGGATCATCCGGGTAAACCGGCAGATAGACGATGCAATCTTCGACGAGGTCTTGGAAGAAGTGCGTACCGTAGGAAACTTCCGGAACGTGACCGGCCTCCTCCCGGGCTATTTCGACGAGGACCCGCGTCGGATTGATATCCGCGTAGCTTACATTGACGCCCAACTCGACGCTGCTGCTGCCCCATCGCCCGGGGCCCATGGTGAGAGTCTGCGTCAGGCTGATTTCAGGATGCTTGAGGATGCGACCGATGACCGACCCGAGCGACTTCTTGATTCGCATGTCGCGCAGACAGGCGTACTTCCGCGGGTCGACATAGATGATGTAAGGGATGGGGCTGATCATGCCGCCGTTTATCATCCGGTCGGCCCTGAAAAGCACCCGGTCGGGCCTCAGGTCGGCCGGAAAGCCCATCGGTTTGGCCATGCCCGGCACTTGAAGTGGGCGGCACTGAACCAGGTTGATCCTGATTGCCCCGCCCGAATCCACAGAGGCAGTGAATTCGGTATCGACGGGATGTCCGTAAGCCCGCTCGAGCGCGGCCAGTATTTGTCCCATCGTCGGAACAAACTCGGTCCGGTTGATCAAGTTGTGAAACGTCATGACGAGCTCCGACGCCGGGCCTGAACAATCGGTCCCGATCGGAGGCATAAGATAGCCGTCTTTCACGCGTGAGACCATGAAATGCAAGGACGGATACCGCCCGTCCTCGATGACCTCAACCAGCGGGCGGGCGGTGAGCTCGTTGGTATCCAGGTCCAGGAGGTCCACCTGGTGCTGTGAGTACTTGACGACCTTCATTCCGAATTCTGGACGCAGGTCGGGACTGCTCACGGCGATCATCCGCGGGTAGTCGTCTCCGACGCGGTTGACGGCGCGCGTTCCCAGACCGAAAACCAGGCGAATGGCGCCCTGGCGCGGGTCGATGCGGCTGCTCCACGCGTGCAGGTTGCGGGAGAAAGCCACCCCGGCAAGTGCCGGGAAGAAGTAACGACGGTGCATCGTCCCCGAGACGCGCTGCACAAGGATCGCCATCTGCTCGTCTGCGTCGATCAGGCCGCGTTTCCTCCTGTAAGCAAGCGCATCCGGGTTCAGCGCGCTGGCATAGACCAGCTTGACTGCCCGTACGAACGCCTCCAGGCGCTGTTGCGGGCTCCCCTGGTTGACGCAGAATTCACTTCGGTACTTGCCCGCGAAGGAATTCGCAAAACTGTCCTCCAGCAGACTGCTGGACCTGACGATAACGGGCGCCTGACCGAAGTAATCCAGAAGCCGTTCGAACGATTCCATGATCTCGTCGGGGAAAGCACCCTGAAGGAAACGCTCTTCGATCTCGGCGAAATTGAACGGGAACGCAGTCTCCGGACTGTGGGCGACCTGGAGACGCAGCCGAAACAGGTCGTTGTTGACCAGAAAGGTAAAGAATACGTCGGATCCTACAAAAAACGAGTCGTGATCCTCCAGCACCGCCGCGATCGCGGGATCAGACTGATCGCTCAGTATTCGGCGAGCGAGGAGCATGCCCGCCGCTTTTCCACCGATCCGTCCGGAGCCGATCACCCGGTCGCGGATTGCGAGCAAGTCCCTGACCCCGAAATGTGCATTCGCCAGGGCGAAAAAGTGAGGGTCGGCTCCAAAGAGCATCCGCAGAAGCTCTTCTTTCAGCGCCTTCAGTTCCGGGGACGTCTCGCCCACTTCCCCGCCGGACTCCTGATACTGCATGAGTCGCGCGTGTACGCTGTCCCAGGGAGCAATCGAGCTCTTGAGCGGCCGCACCCACGAACCGTGCGCGGCAACCGATACTTGCCTGGCGTCGTCGCTTTCAATGACCGGCAGACAGCTGTTGCCGCTGACCAGATGAGGGCGAAACATCTCAGATGAAAAACGATCGGATACTTTCAGGGCTTGCAGGTACCGGCGCCCCTTGACCCGATACAGATCGATGAGGACTTGCGTGGTGTCCCGGATGCGGCCAATGGCGCGGTTGGAATGTCGAGTTCGGGTCAAAGCGAAGTATGCAACTGTCCCGAGCTCGAACAGAAACGGGCAGGTGACCTGGAAAAAGTTGGCGAGCAACTCGTCGGTCGCCCAATCTGAAACGAGGGCGGAGAGGTTGTCGAAAACATAGAAGACTTCCCTCCCCTCCCGTTCGATGATCCTGTGCAGGTCGGCACTGAAGACATCGAAGCCTGCCCGGGGGTTCAACTCGTGGATTTCCGCCCCCCGATCTGGCGGCAGTACCGGGGGGTGTGCGGCGAATCTCAGATAGAGAAGCCGGCGATTTGCTTTCAGGGCTGCTTGAGCAAAAGCGTCCGCGAAGAACTGGTAGTCTTCGAGGTGATCGACCTGCCAGACTACGTTGTCACCAAGCCGCAAACCCTGAAGGATTTCATCCAGGGAGGTAATCCCGGTACTGATCTCCGCCATCGGGTGCCTTCCTTTATCAGTTTATGGGTAAATGCCCCGCATCTTGAGAGCCTCAGCAACCCTTCCGACGGCCAGGCTCCAGGCGGCACGGCGCATGTTCACCTTGTACTTCTTGGAAGCCAGGAAGACCTCCTCGAAGGCGCCGACGATGATCTGCTTGAGCTTCGCGTTAACCTCATCTTCGGTCCAATAGAGTCCGGAGTTGTTCTGCACCCATTCGAAGTAAGACACGGTAACGCCGCCGGCGTTTGCCAGGACATCCGGAAGCACACAGATTCCCTTCTGGTCGAGAATGGTATCGGCATCCGGAACCGTGGGGCCGTTCGCGGCTTCAGCGATGATCTTGGTGTTGATCTTGTTGGCGACACATGGAGTGATCACGTTTTCCAACGCCGCGGGGATGAGAATGTCGCATTCGACTGTCAGCACGTCGTCACCTGGAATCGTCTCGGTACCGGCAAGTCCGACAACCGAACCGGTTCGCATCTTGTGATCAATCGCGCGGTGTGGATCGAAGCCGTTTTCGGCATACACGGCGCCGCGCGAGTCGCTTACCGCGATCACCTTGGCGTCGTACATATCGTGAATCAAACGGGCCGCAATCGCGCCGGCGTTTCCAAACCCCTGAATCGCCACCCTTGCGCCCTTGAGGTTAATCTGCAGCTGCTTGGCTGCCTCAGCGATGACGAACACGCAGCCCATGGCCGTCGCTTCGTTGCGTCCCTTCGATCCGCCGATCGACAGCGGCTTGCCAGTCACAACACCGGGGACCCACTCGCCTTTGGCCATGCTGTAGGTATCAACGATCCAAGCCATCGTCTGCGCGTTCGTGTAAACGTCAGGAGCCGGGATATCGCGGGTCGGGCCGATGATGAAAGAGATTTCCGTAGCGTAGCGTCGAGTCATATGCTCGAGCTCGAACTCGTTCATTTCCTTCGGATTACAGATGACTCCGCCCTTCGCTCCGCCGTACGGAATACCGACCACGGCGCACTTGTAGGTCATCCAGCTGGCCAGCGCTCTGACTTCGTCCAAATTGACGTCCGGATGATACCGGATGCCGCCTTTGGCTGGTCCGCGCGCCGTCGAGTGTTGAACCCGGTAACCAGTGAAGGTCTTGAACTTGCCGTCTCTCATCTTGACCGGAAAGTTGACAGTCAACTCTCTCTCCGGCAGCCGGATCTGGTTTCGAGTCTCGGTGTCCAACCCGAGCAGATCAGCCGCCAGGTCGAAATTTGTGAGAGCCATCTCAAACGGGTTCAACTTGTTGTTACTCTCGTCCATACACAAAAATCCCCCTTACGTGGAAATAGGTACAGCGAAACTAAAGACTCTCCGGCTCAGAACAGCAGCGCCTCCGCTCGTCGGGCCGGTGCCTAAAACCGGGAGGCATTATCAGGGCAGCTTATTTTGCTGTAAACCCACTATTAGCGCAAGAATCAAAATTGGGATTTGCACGAATTCTCGATTATTACCGTGGAATGTGATCGCCGGCTCGCCAGAGTGCTAGAATTGCTGGGGATATTGACCATGAACTCAAATGCCAGCCCGGACAACCAACAGCCATTGGTCGAACTGGTCAAAGTCTACAATGACGTAGAGGCCAGCCTGATCCAGAGCCTGCTCGCCGAATCCGGCATCGACTGCCTGCTCGTCAGTCACGTCCCGCACTCGATCTACCCGTTCACTATTAACGGCCTCGGAGAAGTCAGGATCAAGGTGCTCGAAGACCGACTCGCCGAAGCGCGCGAGATCCTTCGCGAGTCTGGCCGCATCAAGATCGATGAGGACATGGATTCGGAGGCCGGCGAACCGGCTGAGGGAGACAAGGGCGTCTGAAAACGACCCCAAGGACCCCAGGACCTGAGGAACTCAACGAGACGAACCATTGTCTATGAATTGTCCTTGAAGTCCCTGAGGTCCTCCTTGAGGTCGTTGAATCCTCCACGAAAGTCTGCCGCCGCCGCTGAAAGCCGGGTGAACGGGGCTTCCTTCACCGGAACATCGAAAACGAGCCCCACGATCAGTGTCCAGCTCAATAGGAAGTAATGCCATCCGTCCTCGATTCGGAGCCCTCGCCCGGCATGCTGGCGTCTCGCCTGCTGGAGAAACATGAGATCGCCGCGGTAGTTCAGCTCCCACACCACCCCGGATTCCGGGAAGACGGCCGCGTCCGTTATCGGCGAACCGGGCAGATCTTTGCCCATGCCGGTCGCATTGATGACCAGCGAACCCGGGCTTAGCGAACCGAGCAGCCGGTCGTTCACGCTCGAGTCTGAGTTTTCGACGATCTCGACAGAGTCCGCAGACCCCAGCCGGGTCGCCAAAGAGCGGAGCCGCTCGACCTGAGATGGCCGGCTTTCAACGAGCAGGATCCTCTTGGGGCGGTTCTCTGGTAGCGAATGAACCAGGAATTGAGCCATGATCGCGCCGCCTGCGCCCCCACCGCCCAAGCAGAGGACCTCGGCCGAGGTTTTGCGCCAATACTCTGCTCCGAGGATCGCCTGCATGGCCTGACCGCTGACCACCGGGTCCGTAGCATGGCCTACTATTTCGCCATCGCGCTTGTAGATGCAGGATACTTCTTCAACCAGTCTCGAATCATCGGTCAGGCGATCGAACAACTCGCCTGCCGCGCTGAAGATCCCGATCTTGTGGGAGGTAACCAACGCGCCGAACGTTGACGGGTCTCCCTTTATGCGGGCAACGACTTCCCTGTAACGAGCGGCCGGGGCGTTGAGCGGTAAGTCGATCCCGACCAGCCGGGCGTTATCAAGCTCAAGGATACCAGCCCACGACGGAAACATCCGCAGGCTGGCGGAAGAGCCGGTCGTCACTCCGATGAAGCACATCGTTGACCGGGGGGAACTCATTTCAATGGCCCCGGCCGTAAACCCGACTGATTCGTCGGCGGTAGTCGTCGTACGAGGACTCGAAGCGCTCCCGCGATCCCTCGTCTCCCACAAAATAGCTGCTTGTAAGGACGATGGGCGGCTTCCCCTTCGCCACGAGCCGCTCGGCCACTTCGACTTTCAGCGCATTCGTCACCGCCGCGCCTCCGATCGTGGATCCGGGGCCAACGGGGTCCTCCAGACCCTCGAGCCGAACCAGGGCATCGCCCGCCGGTGTGCAGTTGTCGATCACGATGTCGGCGATATCGGTCAGCCGCTTGCCAGAGCCATGCCGCGGCTTCGCCACCGAGCAGTGCTCCACCGAAACGACGGCAATCAGGGGCATACCCTTGCGGCGCGCCTCGAGCGCCACATCGATGACCACCTCGTTAATGCCGCTGTTCGAGAAGATGATGAAACAGTCGGGGGGCGAGAAGACGAAATTCCTCATGATGACCTGACCGAGCCCTTCCACCCTTTCGATGAACATGGCCTGGCGCTGGCCGTTGGCGCCGACTACGTCAGTGTGGTAGGTGAGCGACAGCTCCACGATCGGGTGAAAGCCCGGGAAACTGCCATGTCGGGGATACATCTCCTCGAGGAACATCCGCGAGTGGCCGGTGCCGAACAGGTGCACCAGTCCGTCGGCGGCGATCGTGTCCGCGCAGACGCCGGCGGCCCGCCTGATCGCCTCTATTTGGGTCTCTTGGATCTTTGCGATTATGCCGGATGCTGCGTCCAGGTAGGCGAGCGCGGGGTCCATTCCTCGGATTGTACCAATCTCAGGCGCTTCGGCATATTCTGGAGGGAACTGACGACTGACGACTGACAACTGACAACTAACGACGGACCATCGACAAGTGGAAAGCTCGGACGGCGTGCTGGCCGCCCACGAGCCGCACAACGGGCATCAGTAGTCGTCAGTCGTCAGTTGTCAGTCGTCAGTCGTCAGAAGGTGTGAAAAAATCGTGAGACCGCATTTCGACCCCAAAGGGGTCGCGTAGCAAAGCCCAGGGTTGGCCGCGTTGTTTGCGGCCTACCCTGGGTGGCGGCCCGTCAAAGATTCCAACCCTGAAGGGGTTGCGTATC
>CAYQYP010000285.1:0-3181 GCA_964421755.1 uncultured Acidobacteriota bacterium | reverse complement strand
CTCCTGCCGTCTCTCGCACGGCTGGCGGTCGGTAGCGCAATCGAGGGGAGGACCATATGAGACGTCACAGCTGGGCAATCGTGCTGGCGGGCGGCGAGGGGACCCGAATGAGGAGTTACATCGCTTCCCGGCTCGGGGTTTTGCGCCCAAAGCAGTACTGCGTTTTCACCGGCACCCGATCCTTGCTGCAACACGCACTCGACCGAATGAGCAGGGCTGTGGACCACGACCAGGTGATCACCGTGATCGGTCGAGGCCACTGGAGCCATCTCCTCGAAACCTCCTCCGGACGGCTACCTGGCAGAATCATCGAACAGCCGGACAGCCGCGGGACTGGCGCGGCCGTCTTCCTGGCCCTTGCATGCATTATGGCCGTCGATCCCGAGGCCGTCCTGTTGGTCGCCCCGTCCGATCATTTTGTTTATCCCGAAACCGATTTTATAAATCAACTCGAATGTATGCTCCGCGTCGCTGATGGTTTCCCCGATCATCTGGTCCTTCTGGGCGCCAAGGGAGAAAGACAAGGAACCGACTTCGGCTGGATCGAGCCAGGCGTCTCGCTGGGAACCGGGGTTCGCAGTGTTCGCAGCTTCAAAGAAAAACCATCGGCGCCCCAGGCAGAGAGGTTTCTGGACCGCGGTTTCCTGCTTAATACGATGCTGCTGGCGACTAAGGCGCGTGCCCTGTGGTCGGTAGGAAAGGCTGTTCTCCCTGCCTTCACCAGGCCGTTCGGGTCGCTTTTAGATAGCCTGAGGGCGGCATACCGGGGAGACTTGGCACGCGGCTCTGCAGGCGGGATGTCATGGCACGAGTTGTATGCCGATCTGCCCAGCGTGGATCTCTCTCGCGATCTCCTTGAGCACGCGACGAGACAGACGCTTGTTCTCGAGATGAATCCGAAGCTGCGCTGGAGCGATTGGGGGAGGCCGGAGCGCGTGCGCGAAAGCCTGCTCCAACTCCGAACGCAGGAGTCCCTGCCTGAGGAAGCCTGGGCATAGTGCGTCTGACCCCGCATACGCTGCCCGCCGAGCTCCGCGTCCCTTCAAGATTTCCCTCGGCTTTCCAATCCGCGGCTGCATCTATTCTGGCGGGGGGCACAGGAAGGGACCATGCTGCAATCCGTTCGTCAAAATACTCGCTGCTTCACTGTCTTGATGATCATCGCCGCAAGCCTCGCTGGGGATGTGAACGCCAGCGCTCCGGAATGGCTTCGTACCCTCCTCGAGCCGAGTGACATAACCGCTCTCGCGGTGGATCCCGACCAGCCGAGCAGGATTTACGCCGGGACGTTTCCTGCGACCGTCTTTACGAGCACCGACAGCGGTCTCACATGGAGCAAGGCGGCCATCCCGGACCGCGGCGCCGCCGTCTCGGTCATCGCCCCCGACCCGCACACACCAGGGCACGCGTACCTCGGGCTTTACTTTGGCGGAGTCTGCAAAACGACTGACGGCGGTCAGACATGGGCGCCGATGGAGTTCGAGCTCCCGGGCGAGACCAGGACGCCGGAGCCCCTGGTGCTCGCTGTCGATCCGGTGGACAGCCAGGTTCTCTACTTGGGAACCAGGGGCCGTTTGGAGGGGAACAGCTTGCACCCGACAGCTGTCTCCGGCCGCTTGTGGAAAAGCACCGACCGCGGCCGAACGTGGGAAGACGCCAGCAACGGGTTGGACCTCATCAGCTCTTTTCTGACTCCTACAGACATCGCTGCAATTGCGATCAACGCTGCAGAACCAAACAGGCTGTATGTTGCGACGACGCATGGAGTCTATGGCAGTTCCGACCACGGCGATACCTGGACCAGGCTCTCCGCGCCCCGCATTGTCAGCAACGGTATCGTCTCGGTATTCCTCAAGGCCGATCCCCGCAACTGGGACGTCGTCTACCTGGCGCAGAACTCAAGCGGATTCCCGACTCCGGGGATCCAAAAGAGCACCGACGGCGGGATAACCTGGCATGAAGCCACCCGGGGACTGCAAACGGACGACATTGCGTCGCTGGCGCTGGACCCGGCAAATCCCGACCGGTTGTATGTCTCGACCGGACGACTACTGGGCTCGGAGTACGGAAGGATCTATGTCAGCTTGAACGGAGGCGAGAGCTGGGACCCGTTCGAACCTCCCCTCGCTTACCCTTCGTGGCGACTTGCGTTCGGGGGCGAGAATTTCGACAGGCTGTATGCGGCCGGCTGGGGAGTGCAACAGATCGTCCCTCGCCGCCAGGATCGGTTCTTTTTTCCGCACCTTGGGTCTGGAAAGGCCGCCGGCTGGGAACTGCAGACTGAAATCACGCTGGTCAACATGGGTCCGGAAACCGAGGTGAAGCTGGAATTCTTCGATCCTCAAGGAGAGCCGCTCGCACTTCCCCTCGGCGGTCGGGCGCCCAGCACCAGTGTGCAGCTTATGCTGAAGACCGGGCAGATCTTTTCCGAACGAACAACCCTGTCAGGCTCATTGGCGGTTGGCTACGCGGTCGTTAATGCGCCTCCGGGGGTCACAGGCAGCCTGGTCTTGAGTTGCTCGAGAGACGGTAAGAACCTTTACGAAACGGGGGTGCCCGCCGTACGAGGACTCAACCGGAACTTTACCCTTTTCGTCGACGCGGAGGGCGAGGGCGCCGATGTCGGGCTCGCTGTCATGAACGCGGGAAGCGGGGATGCGATAGTCGTCCTAAGGCTGTACGACGAGACTTTTGGCTTGATTTCGTCATCCACGCTCTCGCAAGTGATCGGTGAGCCGTTTCGTCCGGGTGCGCAAGTGGCTCGCTATGCAAAGGAGATTTTTCCCGAGATCCGGGATCGTGGATTGACAAACGCGGTGATTACCGTCGAAAGCGACCAGGACCTGGCCCCGATGACGCTTCACCAAAGGACCGACACCGCCGGTTTGCGCGTCAGTGCCTTCCCGGTGATACCCAATCGGGCTGACCAGGATTTTTTGCCGACCGGTGAGCCGCCGACCGACCTCACCCACATAGTGAACGGGGAGGTGGCAGGCGAGTCCCTGAAAACCGAGATAGTGCTCGTGAACGCGAGCCTCTCAGGAACCGTGACCGGAGTCTTCCGAAACATCCATGGACTCCGCATGGAAGTGGAGCTGGAAGGATATGGCCCAGTTACGGAATTCGCCTTCAACCTGGCACGCGGGCAGGCTGCCGTGCTCAAGACGAGCGGTCGTGGCGT
>CAYQYP010000284.1:0-1589 GCA_964421755.1 uncultured Acidobacteriota bacterium | reverse complement strand
CGCGTGGACTCCCACACCCTCGTCTTTCAGAAGCACGTTTCCGATTCCGAGTATCAGTGTATTCATAGTCAAACCCGCCCTTAAAAATGCTTGCAGCCTGTTGGACCGCTCTCGGCCTTGGATCCATCTGCGCGGCGACCGCGAGGCTCTACTCGCATCTTATGGCTGGTTGACGACAGGGTAAAGATAAAACCGTGCTTGTTTGGTGAATTTTCTAACAGGATGGCGCACGATGCGGCTTTCTCTGTGGCGTATTTCAACAGTTTCTCGGAGAGAAGGCTACGCTCCGGTGGCGGCGAGAAGGGCCCGAAAAGAGCAGGCTGCTGTTTTCGCGCCCTCGGCGGTCACACCTCGGCCGACCGTTTTTTGGGCAGGAAGAACACCGCCACGGCGCCGAGAAAGGCCAGGAAGATGAGAAGGGTAAAACCCGTCGCGTAGCTGTCGCCCTTGTCGCGCAGGTAGCCGACCAGCATGGGGGCCGTTGCTTCAGCGACCCCGTCGGCCGTGAGGATGATTCCCATGACGCGTCCGAGGACGCGGACGCCAAAGATCTCCGCTGCCATGAGCGGAATGATCATGTAGTCGCCGCCCAGGCCGATGCCGAATACGATGGCGAAGGCGTAAAGCGCCCAGGCGCTGTGGACCCAGAACAGAAGCGGAATACCCGAGGCGACGAGCATATAGATCAGGATCATCACATACTTCTTGGGAAACCGGTCGGCCAGCCAGCCCATCAGCACGCGGCCAAAGAGACTGGCCCCGAGAACAAGCGACAGGAGGGTTGCGATCGACGCCTGACCCAAACCCTGGTCCAGGCTGAGGAACAGCTTCAGATTCTGGTATGTCCCCCCCACAGCCGCGATCGAACACATACTGCCAACGGCGAGCAGGTAAAAATAGGGACTGCGCAGGATCGGCGCGATGGAGACGGGCGCCTCTCTCTGGGCCTTTTCGAATGCTCGCCCGGTCGGCGAATCCTTCACGAAGAAAGCCATCGGCAAGGCGATAAGCACAATCAGAATTCCGATCACCCGCAGCGCGGTGTGCCAGCCGTAACTGTCGGTGAGAAACCTGGCGAGTTGAGGAACGAGCGCGCCTCCAATGCCGATCCCCAGGTAGGCAAACCCCATCGCTTTCCCCCTTGACTTGTCAAACCATCTGGACAAGAGCACCTGGTTGGGCAGTGGCCCGCCACACACGTAGCCAAGGGCATTGAAGAGGTAAAAAAAGTAGAAGAAACCAAGAGTGGAAATATAACTGAGCCCGACCAGTGCGCCGCCAGCCATGAGAATTCCCACCATCATCAGGCGACGGGGGCCGAAGCGATCGACAATCCAGCCTGCGATAAACCCGAACAGGGGGCCCACGACCAGCTTGCTCAGAGCGTTTCCGGAAGTCACCTCCGCCCGGGTCCACCCAAAATCCCTGACCATGAAGTCATAGAAGAAGGGCAAGCCGTAGAGCGCCAATCCAACGATCGAGAAAAGCGCCAGGAAGGAAGTGGACGCAATTTGGACCTGGCGGGCTTTCGAAGGAGTCACTGAAGCCGAGGAGTCCGGTGTCTGCTGGTTGGTCGTGCTGGTCATCCC
>CAYQYP010000283.1:0-2947 GCA_964421755.1 uncultured Acidobacteriota bacterium | reverse complement strand
CTCACCCCTCGCCTCCACCAGAACATCCTCCACCGGCAGCCCGCCCGGGCCTCGAACTACGCCGGTCACCTCGATCGGGGAGGGCAGACTCGGGACACTGAAGTTCACTCCACCAAGATGCCCAGTGAGGTTTCGGCGCATCGGCTCCGAGGGAAAAACCAGCGTCCCGGCGCCTGAAACAACGACGCTGGCCTGCAGGTCGTAACTTCTATCTGCCGTCAACGGCCCAGAGTAATTGCCGTTCAGGTCTGCGGGAAGCGTGCTGACCGCGGGAGGGACTACGCAGTCTGCGACAAAAAAGGCGGGCGCAGAGACATCCCGGGCAACCACCAAGGAACCCGATGGCACAGAGCTGGCCCCCTGGATCGTTACCCTCCCCTGCAGGGTGAAAAGCGCGGGCACCGCGAAGTCTGCACTCGTGTCACCGGCCCCGACCTGCACAGGAGCGAAATTATAAAGCGCCAAATGATTGGTTCCAGACGACCCGATCGCATTCACCGAAAGGCTGACCGAGTAGTCCCCCTGCGGGACCAGGATGGAATAGTCCCCCTCCATCGAAACGAATCCCTGACTCTGTGCCAGGAGATCACTCCGCGTGAAGATCAAAAAAGCAGTGACCGGCATAGCCCCCAAGTCAGTCAACCGACCGGCCAACCGTCTGAGTTCCACTGGCGGAATGGACAAGTCGACCACGGTGTCCGCATTGACAACGATCCGATCGGGCGGCGCAAAGACCAGCGTCGGGATTCCGGACGACGCCGAAATCGACGGCTTATAGCAGACAACCAGCGTGTACGACCCTTCCGGAACTGCTACCACGTACTCGCCGCGTACCGAGTCAAAAACCCCGGGGTAGGAAGGTCCCTCCAGCGACCGGGCGACCAACTGAGTGACCTGAGAAACCGGGCCGGTGATTCGGCCGCTCAGGAAGAAGCCTGTTGAAAGGTCCGTGGAGAGACCCAGAGGGGCGTCGACCGAGACCCCGGTTTGCGTGTTTCTCTGGAGCGCCTGCCTGGGCGAAAGCCCGACAAAAGCCGCCGCTGTTCTGGGCAGTGTCGTGTAAGACAACGGGGAAGCGTTCAACCGTAGGGTCATTGCCGACACGGGCCCGTCGGAGGTCACCGAAAGCGATCCGCGCAGGTGACGACCCGGGAAAATCTCTCCGAGCATCAGCGCCCTGTGGCCGAGGACCGGCAACTGGAGGGAAGTGCTGTCAAGCCTGGTGCCCGAAGGACCGAGCAGTCGCACCGTTATCGCAAGCGGAAAGGCTCCTGGATTGAAAAGCGCCAGGCCGCTGTCAAAACCCGCCGTCGTGTCAACCGGCACGGTCAATTGCGAGACGGCAGCAGATGCCCCCACTCCGGCCTCCGTCTGAAATCCACCCTGCGGATCGTAAAGGCTGAAGATGGCGCTGACTCCAATGGGGGCGCTCGAGGTGACCCGGGCGGCCCCCGACGACAGCGTCCCTGCACCGTCGGTAGTCAAGAATACCGACCGCCTGGGAGCCAGGGTGCGGCTGAGTGCGGACTCAGGGCCACCTCCCACATCGACCGCGAATGGTGTTCCGTCGTCTTTGGTCAAGCTGACCTCGATGTCGGCGCTGGCATCGGAGACGTTGAAGAGCACGAATGTTGTCCGGATCGCCCCGCCGACGTAGGGCCCGTTGGCTATCTGGGGCAGTAGAAACTCCTTGATCTGGGAATTCGCCGCAACCACCGGCAAAGTGGTGGACGTCAGGGTGGACAGGTTCTGACGCAGGACTACCGCGGTGATCGGCCGAGTGGAAGTAACAACCATCGTCCCGCGAAACCCACCGAGAGCCGGGAAAAGCTCCCCCTCGCCAGCCACATACCTCGCCTGGTGCCCACCGGCTCCCAGACTGGCCGAGGAGGTGGGCCCGGTGCGGCCTTCGGTATCGAAAAGCTCGAAAGTCAGTTGGGATTCGATCGCGCCCGGGTTGAAGAGGCCAACCCCAGTGTTGAACGGGCTGGTCGCGTCGACCGCGAGCACGAACTTAGTCTGCAGGCTGGAGGTCCCCACGCCCGCCTCGGTGATGAAACGGCCGTCGCTCGTCGATACTCGGAAAACCGCGGAAAGCCCGGCATTGATCGGGCCAGTTACGACGGCGGCACCGGTTCGCAGCGGCCCCTCACCGCTTGTCTCAAGCAGCCGGGTTTCGCCCGGACCCATTGAAAGCTGAAAGGTCGACTCGGTGCCGAGACCAGGCAGAGTAACAACCAAGGGGTTGCCTTGATCGTCCGTCAGCGTGAGCCCGAAACCGGTCGACTGAGCCGTCGGATTGAAGAGAACAAAAGTCGTCCTGATGATGAGACCGGGGCTTTGCCCGTCCGCAATCTGGGGGAGAAAGAAATCCGCATCCTGGGCTCTGATCAGGGTTGCCGGGAACAACGACAAGAATACTGCCACAAGCCCGAGGCTCACTGTTTTCATCTCTAGTTACTTCCCTGCCACTTCCTTTTCGAGCAACTGGATCTTCTGGGGGAGGGCGAGAACGAATGGAGCCGCGCACGACAGCGAGAGAAGCGAGCGAGAGTAAGCGGACCACCTGACTCGCTCCACTGCTTCGTGTTTAAATGTCTCGACTTAGCGAATGATTGGTGGTCCGCTTACTCTCGCTCACTGCCGTTCGCTTTCGTGCGCGGCTCCATGCGATCTCGCCCTACGCACGACGTCAGCCCATAACAAGTCCGTCAATACCTTCGAAGTTTCCTTACCTTCTCATTCCTCTCGCGCCCGCAACTTTGCGTCTATCTCCTCCACTGCCTCCCGGGCCTCTGCATGCGCGGGGTTTCGAAGCAGGTACGTCGAAAACCACTTTCGCGCCTCCGCCCAGTCCTCGAGCTGGTAGTACCCCATCCCCAGCATGAGCATCGCGCGGTCACGGTGATTGGTGTCTTTGAGAGACGGGAAGATTCGAATGAGGAGT
>CAYQYP010000282.1:0-9446 GCA_964421755.1 uncultured Acidobacteriota bacterium | reverse complement strand
ATCGGAGACGTGCGAATCGGTGAGGCCATCAAGCGAGGCGAGGGCTCGCATAACGGCGATCCGGCGGTCATCCTGGGAATTCAAAAGCAGCCGGGCGCCAATACGCTCGAATTAACCCGGACCCTGGACGAAGTGCTTGACGACGTTCAGCGCTCACTTCCGGCCGGGATGATTATCGACAAGCAGATCTTCCGCCAGGCCGATTTCATCGAACGCTCCATTCACAACTTGGTCACCGCACTGCGTGATGGGGGCATCCTCGTGCTCGTTGTCCTCCTGGTATTCCTGGCCAACATCCGGGCGACAGCCATTACGCTCTTGGCGATCCCGCTCTCCCTGCTCGCGGCCGTAGTCGGCATGAAGCTGGCGGGGGCGACCATAAACAGCATGACGCTGGGCGGAATGGCGATTGCTGTGGGGGCGCTCGTCGACGATGCGATTATCGACGTCGAGAACGTGTTTCGACGCCTGCGGGAAAATATCCGCAAACCCGAAGGTGAGCGCGTGCCGGTTCTCCAGGTGGTCTACCAGGCCAGCAGCGAGATCCGCGGCTCGATCGTCTTCGCCACCTTGATCATCATTCTAGTGTTCCTCCCGCTGTTCTTTCTGGCCGGTGTCGAAGGACGCCTGCTCAGACCCTTGGGGCTCGCTTACATTGTGGCGTTGGCCGCCTCTCTTCTCGTGGCGTTGACGGTCACCCCGGTTCTTTGTTCTTACCTGCTGCCGAAATCTCGAGGGGTTAGACGGGGGCATGAACCATGGTTCCTGCGCAAGCTGAAAGCTGTATATCGCCGGCAGCTTCCGTGGTTCCTCCGGCACTCTGTCGTGGTCATTCTGGCGAGTTCAGCCCTTCTTGTCGCAACCTTGGTCGGATCCTTGTGGATGGGCCGCTCGTTCCTCCCGGAGTTCAATGAGGGGACCCTGACGATCAGCGCGGTCACCATGCCCGGGACCAGTCTCGACGAGTCGGACAGACTTGGCCAGGCGCTTGAAAGAATCCTGCTGCAGGTTCCCGAAGTAGCGGCCACCGCGCGGCGGACAGGAAGGGCCGAACTGGACGAGCACGTTCAGGGCGTGGAGTCCGCCGAGATCGACGTGGGGCTTGTCATGAAGGAGCGGAGCAAGGAAGAGGTGCTGTCCGACATCCGCACGAGGCTCACCCTGCTTCCCGGGATGAACGTGACGATCGGGCAACCGATCTCGCATCGTATTGATCACATGCTCTCGGGAACCCGGGCCAACATCGCGGTTAAGATCTTTGGCGACGACCTTGCGACTCTGCGGGCGATCGCACAGAAGGTTGAAGCGGCAATGCGGGGCATCTCCGGCGTCGTGGACCTATCGATCGAGCAGCAGAGTTTCGTTCCGCTGACCCAGGTGAAGTTCGATCGCGCCGCGCTTGCGAGGTACGGCCTTCCGGCCGGCGCGGCCGCGGAAGCGCTTCAGACGGCACTGGTGGGAGGGGTTGTCGGGCACGTCTTCGAGGGGCAAGTGACGTTTCCTCTGATTGTCCGCTACTCCGGCAGCGCACAAAGGGATCTGGAAGCGCTCAACCGGACGCTGATTGACACGCCCTCGGGTGTCCGGGTGCCGCTTTCATCCATAGCGAGGATCTACGAGGACCGCGGTCCCAACTACATCTCGCGTGAAAACGTCCAGCGGAAGATCGTGGTGATGTGTAACGTTGCCGGCCGTGACCTGCGCAATGTCATCGACGACGTCCGACGCGGTATAGCGGCTGAAGTGTCGTTTCCCACCGGGTATCGGGTCGAGTACGGCGGGCAGTTCGAGAGCGAAGCAAGCGCTTCGCGACGTCTGCTTTGGCTTGGCATAGCGGCCATCCTCGGCATCTTCCTGATTCTCGGTACGGCGCTGAAGTCGTTCAGGGAATCCGTGATCATTATGCTCAACTTGCCGCTGGCCCTGATCGGTGGGGTCGCGGGAGTCTTCCTGTCCGGCGGTGTCATGTCGGTGGCTTCCCTCATCGGTTTCATCACCTTGTTTGGGATTGCGACGAGAAACGGGATCATGATGGTTTCCCATATCAAGCATCTGATGCAGGAGGAAGGGGTTGCGAATTTCAGAGAGGCGGTGCTGAGGGGTGCCGAGGAAAGACTGGCGCCGATTCTGATGACGGCGCTGGCGGCCGGTCTGGCCCTTATCCCGGTCGCGTTGGGGACCGGAAAGCCGGGCAGTGAAATCCAGGCGCCGATGGCGATCGTCATCCTGTCCGGGTTGCTCTCGTCCACGGCCCTGAATATGGTCGTCATTCCGGCGATCTACTTCCGATTCGGAAGAGCCAGGGGTTAAGCCTTCGAGAGCTTATACCGGGAACCGGCACTCATATCAACTTTGTAGCTCTTCGCCATTTCACGCGTCTTCTCGACATCGCCAGCCGCCGAATCAAGTTCGGGCGCGTCGATTTCCGCCACTGACAGGCCGGGCTCCGGCTCCATCATCGCCATTACCCCAGCTGGTGCATCAACTGTGATGATTGAGTGGATGCTGCCCAGAGCGTCAAAATGTACGTAGGTCTTCATCATTGTCTCCTTCAACTCCTGGAGATCCAGCCGATCCCGACGCCGTAGCCAGGCATGGAATAGGCTCCAACATTACGCACGGTGAAGAGGAGCGTACGACCTCCATTCGGAGTCCCGTCGACGCGCACGTTCTCCACGGTCAGTATGCGATGTGGAGCATTTGGATTTCCCGTGATCGGATGCGCAGTCACCGACAGCGCATCTCCGGGTTTGAAGCCTATCATCCACCATCCGTGAGATGCTCCTGGGGCAAAATCACCGCCAGGGCCGGATGAAGTCCAAGAGAAATACGCGCGGTTCACTGTTGCCATGCTCTACCTCCTTGAGACTGAGCAAGAATTACCACGCCAGACTTCTCGGCATGGGCCTGTGCCTCATGTGAGACTTTGGTGCTTCGTCTTCACACTCAATATGGACGTCGTGAAACGCATGTGTGCATGGCGGTTGGACGGCTCCTGCAGGGAGACGAAGTGCGTCTTTTCCTGAACGTCCATCTGCGTCTGAGCGCTTCGCTTCAGTATATACCCACCCTGACTTGTAATAGAAAAACCTGAATCGATCTATGCTCTGGAAATTCACATAACATTGTTGCCTTGACACTCCTCTACCGATCCGGCTTCGTCGCTGATTCTTGACCTTCGTCACAGCTAGTGTTATGCGTGTGAGACAAGAGAGGCACAGTCAATCGGTCCTCGATCCTTCGGCCCCTCGGGTGGAATTTGTATTGCCCCTCTTCGTGTGTTGAGAGCCGGACTCACACCCGGTCCTGAAAGCGTCCGTTCTTTAGCGGGGAAGAACCTTCAATGCCGCTCAGCTCGCCAATGTAGGGAGATCGCCATGCGCGTCCTCTTCCTGAAGGTCCGTCTCTCTGCCGGCTCCTCACTTGGGGGGCTGGAGAATTCCGTGCTCGAACCCCTCGAGTTCGAGTATCTGGCCGGCGCGATCCCGCACCACGACGTCCGCTGTCTGGATTTACGCCGGGAACCGCCGAATGCCTGGCAGAGGGCTATGGATGAGTTTCAGCCCGACGTCGTGGCATCGACAGCCAACACGGTGGACGTTTACGCCGTCCAAGAGCTCTTTCGGCAAGTGAAGGAGCGAGATCCGGATATGCTGACGGTCATCGGTGGATACCACGCGACCAACCGCCCGGAGGACTTCAACAATGGTGATACCGACGTGATCGTCCGTGGGCCGGGCGAGATGACCTTCCGCGAACTGGTCGACCGGTACGAGACACACGGACGGCAGTTGGAGGAGATTGCCGGGACCGTCGTCCGGCATGAGGGCAGGCTCGTCGATTACGGAAAGCGCCCCCTCTTGCCCATAGATGTAGTGCAACCCGATCGACACATCGCACGCAAGTATCGAAAGAGCTACTTCTGCGAGTACTGGATGCCCGCCGCCATGGTGCGCAACACCTGGGGGTGCCCCTATCACTGCAGTTTTTGTGCACTGTGGCACTTAGGCGAAGGGAAGCTCTGGGAGCGGGATGTGGAACGCATGTGCGATGAAATCGAAGTGCTGGAAGAGAAGTACGTCTTCTTCTGCGACGACCTGTCCTTCTCACTCAACAGTGTTCCCCGCATCGAGCGGTTTTGCGAGGAGATGAGACGGCGCGATCTGCGCAAGCAGTTCTACTTCACTTGCCGCAGCGATGTTGTCGCGCGCCTGCCGCATTTGATCGAAAAGCTGTGCGCTGCCGGCATGAAGCGAATGTTCCTCGGCCTGGAATCGACCAACAACGAGGGACTGGAGTACTGGAACAAGCGCACCAAGGTGAGCGCCAATGAGGAGGCGATTCGTCTGCTGCATTCCCATGGCGTGGATATCACGGGATCGTTCTTGGTTACTCCCGATTTCACCGAACGCCAGTTCGAGAGTCTTTTCAGCTACGCACAGCGCCTCAATATTCTGTGCCCGGCTTTCCTCATCTACACGCCTCACCCTGGCGTCAGCGTGCACATTGACAAAGGCTTCGGGCCGATTCACGAGAACTACGAGTTCTACGATCACCTGCATACCCTATTCGCAACGCAGCTTCCACTGGATGAGTTTTACCGGCGTTTTTCGGATTTGTGGCGCCTCTCTTATTCGCCGTTTTGCCGCAGCGGCTATCGCAGGTTTTGGAGGATCGCCAGCCGCATCTCTCTGCCTCTCGTTCCACACACGCTGAAAATGGGGCTCGGCATTTTCCATCGCATGTCGAAAGGCAATATGGTCACGGAACGGTACCAGGATGGGCACATGTCGAACAGCGGGCGGCCTCTCTTGGCGCCGCTCGACACCGACCGCGCTGCCGGCATACCGTCTCAGGAGCAACATGACAGTCGAGGCGCCGTATGAAAGCTGTGCTGATGATGCCCTCGTTTCGAGGTAACCGCTTCGGCGGGAGGTGGGTCAAGAATGGCGCCATCACCCCGCCCTTGGGCTTGCTCTACGTCGCCGGATCACTGGAGCGCGCGCGATTCAAGGTTCGCGTGTTGGACTTCAACGTCGAATGCGTTGAGCGGGACGAGTTTTGTCGCTCCATTCGCGAGGCCGACGTGGCGGGCATATCCGTGCTCAGCGCGACAAGCACCGTAGCAAAGGAGCTGATTGCGGACGTGCGGTCCATCAACCCGGATGTCAAGGTCATCTGCGGAGGCCCTCACATCAACGTGAGTCTGAAGCCGTTTCCCGGGGCGGACGTGACCTTTATGGGCGAGGCTGAGGAGACGGCAGGCGAGGTGTGCCGGCTCTTGGCTGTTGGGGACGTGAAACGTCTTAGCGACTTCCGGGGGCTGTGGCTCCAGCGTAACGGCGCCGCAGTCAAGACCGGTCCGCCGGTGGTGATTCAGGATTTGAATCGATCACCGGGTCCTGCCCGCAGCTATATCGATCCTCGCCGCTACGGCGAACTCGTAGGGATACGCGTCGCTTGGCGGATCGCCGCCATGGATAGTTCGCGCGGCTGTCCTTATAGATGCAGCTTTTGTGTGCGGCGCGGAATCCATCGCTACCGCCATCGGGATGCAGCCAACGTTGTTGACGAGGTGGAGCAGATCGCATCGGCCGGCCACGACCTGCTGGTCTTTAACGAGGACAATTTCGCGGCGCTGCCGGGCCGCGCGCTGGACATCATGCGCGAGATTAAACGGCGCGGCATCCGAATCCGCATCATGCTGCAAACGCGCGTCGACGCGATAAACGAGGATCTGATATCCGCTTTCCGCGAGGCCGGCGTATGGGCGCTCATCCTGGGGATCGAAAGCGCGAATCAGGAAATTCTCGACTTCTACGAAAAGGGCACCACGGTCGAACAAGGGCGTCGGGTGGTAGAACTGGCCGACCGCGCAGGGATTTTTACTTACGGCTTCTTTCTGGTAGGCGCTCCGGCCGAGCGCGAGGATCATCTGCGGGAAAACGTCAGGTTCATAACGCAGGTTCCGCTGGATTTCGTCGGATTCAACATATTGGACTATCAGCGCGGCTCAAAGCTCTGGGCCCAGGAGGTGAGGCGCGGAGGGATTCGTCCTGAAGAGACGGTCGCACCGACTGGCCGGCGTTTCGGCGCTCTCCCATACGATGAACTGGAGCGTGCCGTGCGCTCGTCCTACCGCGCGTTCTATTTGAGGCCGGGGCTGTACTGGCGCATCCTGAAAAAATGTCTGCGCGCCCGGGACTTCACCCTGTTGGGATTCCTTCTGCGCTTCTCGCTCAAGCTGTTCAGCCGTTTCCGGATGTTTGCCCTCACAGAAGAACCGCCCACCGTGGCCCGGGAGATTTCGTAAATGAAACTCCTCTTGATCGCTCCAACCGTGGAACCTGAGCGCTATCCCAAGGGTGGCTATGCCTTCCGCGTTGCTAACTACAATCTGCCTTTGATTGCGGCGCTCACTCCTCCCGAGGTGGAGGTTCGGATCATCGACGAATGTGCCGAGCCGATCACATACGACCCCGGCTACGACTTGGTCGGAATCTCTGTGAACACGCCTTTGGCGCCTTACGCGTTCCAGTTGGCGGCCGCGTTTCGGAAGCGCGGCAGCCAAGTGGTGATGGGAGGCATACATGCCTCCGTCTTGCCGCAGGAATGCCTGGCGCACGCCGATGCCGTCGTCGTCGGTGAGGCTGAGCCGGTCTGGGAAAGCCTGATCCGCGATTTCCAGCGCGGTTGCCTCCACCGCCTTTACCGCGGCGCTCCGCAGACCACTTTGGACCGCCTTCCCGTGCCACGCTGGGACCTGCTCCGGAGCCGCCGCTACATCATCAAACGTTCTTTGGTCGCGACGCGTGGCTGCCCCTATTGCTGCGAGTTCTGCCCGATCTTTGGGGCGGTCGGGCACGGATTCCGGACGCGCCCGGTTGAGGACGTGGTGCGCGATTTGACTGCTGCGGAGGCCGGCCGGGTGGTTTTCTGGGATGACAACATCATCGGCGACAGAAGCTATGCCCGCCGCTTGTTCGCTGCCATCGCGCCGCTCAACGTGCGCTGGGTATCCCAGGCGACCTTCAACTTCACGGACGATGCGGAACTGGTAAAGTGCGCCTACAATGCCGGCTGCCGGGGCATTTTCCTGGGGATAGAATCGCTTTCCGCGGCCAGCCTGCGGGGAGCAAACAAGTCCTTCAACAAGGTCGAGCTCTTCAGGACCGGAATTCAGCGGCTGCACGATCACGGCATCGGGGTCAGCGCCGGGTTTGTGTTTGGCTTTGACGAGGACGACCGTTCGGTTTTCGAGCGCACGCTGGAATTCGCCGAATCTGCCGGCATCGACGCCTGCAATTTTAAGATTCTCACACCGTATCCCGGCACGCCACTTTACGAGCGGCTGGATCGGGAGCACCGCATCATCGACAAGGACTGGTCACATTACCGGGGCAAGACGCACGTCGTCTTCGGGCCGCGCTGCATGTCGCCCGATGATCTCCTCGAAGGCTTCAAATGGGTGCGGCATTCCTGCTATTCATGGCGATCGATCTTCCGCCGCCTCTTTGTATCCCGCACCAGCCTCGCAGCCGGGATACCCATGAACCTTGGCTATCGCTACATTACGCGGACTGAAGATGCGTCCCAGGGTCGCAACCCTGTGGCGGAGGCGGCGGGGGATGAATGTGACCAGGAAATGGTTTTCTGAGGGAGGTGCAAGGGCGAGCTTTGGGACTGGCGTAGGCGCCGCAGGTTGCGGCGGCCGTTGGCGTCATCCTACTCATTCAATTCCGTTATCGGAGGCCTTCACGCAAAGGGACGGATAGCAAGCAGGCAAGACACCATGCTTTGGGACGGACGTAGCGGCCGCGGTGTCGCGGGCGCGGCTCTGACTATAGTTCAAGGGTTGGTACGCACCCAGCTGTTCGGCGGCCAACCTGCGCGTCCGCTGTATGTGGTGTGGTACACGACGTTGCGCTGCAATCTCGCGTGTGCCTTCTGCGATGACAGTTGGGGAGAAAAGTATCCGGCGATCCGTTACCCGGAACTGGGGACCGCCGACGCCCGGAGCTTGCTGCGAACGATCCGGCGTAACTGCGGTTCGATCTACTTTACGGGAGGGGAACCGCTCGTACGCAAGGACTTCGCCGAGTTGCTCGCAAACGCTCGCGAGTTGCGTTTCTGGCCTATTTTCGTGAATACAAATCTCGATTTCCCTAACCTGAAGCGTGCGTCTCTCTCCCACGCCGACGTGATCATTGTCAGCCTGGGCTCTACGAACGAAACCGCAAACGACCGGATCATCGGAGGCCGGCACGGCCACACGCACCGAATCGTTGACAACATCCGAATGTGTGCGCGAGAGCAGGCGCACAGCGGGCCACGGGTGATGGTGAACTGCGTAATCTGCCCGGGCAGGGTGGAAGACGCTCGTTCGGTTTTCGAGTTCTGTCAGGCGGAAAGGATCTGGTTCTCGCCCGTCGCGGTGAACCGCGGCCCTTACGTGGATGCCAATCTTCTGGACGACCCGGCATACCGCCCGCTGGTCCACGATGTTCTGGCCGCGAAGCAACGCGGTGAACGGATCTACGGAAGCCATCGTGGGTTGCGTACACTTTTGGGCGCGCGACCGTTTCGATGCTACCCGACATTGACACCTCATATATACCCCAACGGCGACTTGTTGTGTCCGTGCCATCCCCTCCGGCATAAAGCCGTGAACATTCTCGAAAAGGGATCGTTGCGGGCGGCGTCGCAAGCGGCAGAAGAGTCTTTGACCACTTGCGACAACCGTTGCCACCTGCCTTGTTACGTCACGAACAACGGCTGGATGGAACACCCGCTGGAGATGGTGCTCGAGAATTTCCGCGTGGCGAGATCAAACGGAACAGGGGGTGAGACCGCGTGATCCTGCCCGCATTTGCAAGGGAAGCTGCAATACATTTTCAGCAGACCGCGGCTGTCGCTCCGAGCTCCCGCCGTTTAACCCAGGCAATGGTCGCCCCGCTATACCGGCTCAACGCACGCCGGGTGGTGGAATTCGGAGCCGGCACGGGCGTCATTACCCGCGCCCTGCTGCGATTGCTCCCTCAGGACGGCACGTTGCTGGCTTTCGAGATAAACCCCCGTTTTGTGGAATACCTACGGCGCTCGATTGACGACCCTCGGTTGCTAGTGTTCGAGTCCAGCGCCGAGAATGCCGGAAGGGAGATCGAACGTTTCGGCGCTGTAGACGCGGTAGTTTCTTCTCTGGCGATTGGTTTCTTTTCCGATCGACAGCGGTCGGAGGTTATGGAAGGAATCGCCCCATTCCTGCAGGAGAACGCGGTGCTGACCCAGTATCAATACATCCACGGTTTACAGTTCCGGGATGGCCGCTTTAGCCGCTTCAGTACCGCAGTGCTTCTAAACCGTTACTTTCGCCGGATCGAGCGAAGGGTCGTGTGGTGGAATGTCCCGCCGGCGCTGGTGTTCACGTGTTACGGGCGACGCGATTC
>CAYQYP010000281.1:0-24804 GCA_964421755.1 uncultured Acidobacteriota bacterium | reverse complement strand
GGTTTCACCGGACGTCGTGCGAACGCGCGAGAGAAGGCGTAACTATCTTTAAGGACCTGCCAAGCCGGCCGCAGAGCGTTGTCTTTCAGAGCCGCGCACTGTCATGCGGAGGGCGAGATCGAATGGAGCCGCGCACGAAAGCGAACGGCAGTGAGCGAGAGTAAGCGGACCACCAATCATTCGCTAAGTCGAGACATTTTAAATACCAAGCAGTGGAGCGAGTCAGGTGGTCCGCTTACTCGCTCGCTTCTCTCGCTGTCGTGCGCGGCTCTGAAAAGACAGCGCTCGCGCCTACCGTCTCGTCACGCTTTTACACCGGGTCGCACACGAGATCCAAGTGCCGGGCTTGTGCCGAGTCGAAAAGCCCCATGACCTTATCTGCGCGGCGGCCGCACTCGACTTTATAGCCGTTGTAATCGAGAACCGTAAGCTCGTAGCCGAGGCGGATAACGTGTTCGAGAAAGTCCGGCCCCGCAATTCCGGAGACAGTGCGAAGCTCGCTGGGAGCGAATTCGATAAGGAGCACCGGACGGTGCTTGCGGACCGTCTGGACCGCCCCAAGCAGGGCACGGTATTCAGCGCCCTCGATGTCCATCCTCAGGAGATCCACCTGCTTTTCGCTTTCCAGGAGCTTGTCCAAGGTAGTCGAGCGGACGGGTAGACGTGACCGCGTTAAGGACTCCGGTCCAAAAACCTCTGTGACGGTCAATCTGCTCCGCCCGCCGTGATAGATGTAGAATCCCGGCTTCTCGGCCACTGCCTGCTGGTGCACCTCGAGGTTCTCGAATCCGTTTGCCTGGGCGCTGTAATGTAACAGGGCGCATTTTTGAGGGCCCGGCTCCACCGCGACAACTCTTCCCTGCTCGCCAGTCAGCCGCGCGCAGAGCAGCGAGAAGTAGCCGATATTGGCACCGACGTCCACAACCACCATGCCCGGTTTCACGAGTCGGCGAAACGCGGCCGTCACGTGCGGATCGTATATGCGTTGCGCCATGATCGGTCGTCCGACCGCGAGATCTTCCGGCAAGACATAGATGCGGAAATCCTCGAGATCGACTAGCTGTGGCACGTCGCGCTGCTCAACCTCCGCCAGGCGGTTCTTGAACTCCACGGAGCCGAGGAAAGCACCAACCAGCCATTCAAGCGTCACGCCCGTCCGAATCGCATTCGAAAAGGTCGCCCAGCCCTCTTCGTCCGGGGGCCGCTGCAGGAACAACCGGTAGCAATAGCGAACATCTTCTTCAGTCGCAATTGTCGAGAGAGTCTTTTCCATCGAAACTCCAGAAGCAAAGGCCTCAAGCAGGCGAGGTCAGCGGAAGAGCGACCTGCCGTCCCACATGCTAACATCGATGCGTGCCCAAATCTCCCGCTGAATCACATCTTGCAGGGACCGTCCTCGCTGGGCTCCTTTCGATAGCGGCCGTGTCGCTTCTCATCCTTAAGTTTGCGGCCCCTGAGCGCGCAATCGCCGCCCCGCCGCCTTACGCCGCCGGCGTGACAGAGGATCTGGCAAAGACCCGGGCATCAAGAATCACGGACCTCGTCTACGATCTGGATCTCGTCATCCCGGATGCCAAAGAGAAGCCCATTCGCGCGAAAGCGTTGATCTCGATGGTTCTTCGTGGATCCGGCCCGGTAATTCTGGACTTCGAAGGCCCGCGCGAGCGCGTCGAATCCGTCAAACTGAATAGCAAGGCGACGTCGTGGGATTACGCCAACGGTCACCTGATTCTGGAAGCAGTCGAAGCGGGTTCCGTCCGGCTTGAGATCGCCTTCATAGCGGGCGACGGCCCGCTCAACCGCGACGAGAACTACCTCTACAGCCTGTTTGTGCCAAACCGCGCGTCAGCAGCTTTTCCCTGCTTCGATCAGCCGGACCTAAAGGCACGATACCGGCTTGCGCTCGAGGTCCCGTCGACTTGGACCGCGGTGAGCAACGGGCCTCTCCTGTCGACGGAGTCTTCCGGCGGACGCCGCCGTTTCCAGTTTAGCGAGACTCGTCCCTTGAGCACTTACCTGTTCGCCTTCGCCGCGGGCCAATTCCGCGTGGAGGAGAGCCTCTGGAAAGGCAAGCCGATCCGCTTCTTTCACCGGGAAACGGACGAAGAGCGGATCAAACGTAACCTCGGAGTCATTTTCGAGCTGCATCGGAAAGCGCTCGACTGGCTTGAGCAATACACTTCCATCGCCTACGCTTTCGACAAATTCGATTTCGTAGGCATCCCCGCTTTTCAGTTCTCGGGGATGGAACACCCTGGCGCGATCCTGTATCGGGACTCGAAACTGTTCCTCGACGAATCAGCCACTCAGACAGAGATCCTCGAGCGAGCCAGCCTCATCGCACACGAAACCTCTCATATGTGGTTCGGCGATCTTGTGACGATGCGCTGGTTCAACGACGTGTGGACCAAGGAAGTGTTCGCCAATTTCATTGCGGCGAAGATCGTCAACCCGTCATTTCCCGACATCAACCATGAATTGAGGTTCTTCCTGGCCCACTACCCGGCGGCCTACGAAATCGACCGCACTGCGGGGACCCATCCGATCCGGCAACCCCTGGAGAACATGAATGACGCGGCGAGTCTATATGGCCCGATCATTTACCAGAAAGCCCCGATCGTGATGCGCCAGCTGGAAACGCTGATAGGCGCAGAAGCCATGCGATCCGGTCTTCGGCGGTACCTGAAGCAGTTTTCCTACGCCAACGCCACCTGGCCCGACCTGGTCTCCATTCTGGACGGGAGTACCGAAATTGACCTCAAACAGTGGAGTGGGAACTGGGTCGAGAAGGAGGGCAGGCCGATAATCACAACTCGCGTCGGTCTTCGACAAGGCAGGGTGCGGTCAATCGCGTTCCAGCAATTCGACCCGCTGGGCAGGGGGCTCATGTGGCCCCAAGTCATAACCCCGGTGGTCGGATTCGACCGCGAGCTGAAGGAGTTTCGGACGAAAGTCGAGGGAAAGACCACCGACCTGTCTGGATTGCGAGGTGCGCCTGGACCTGATTTCGTCCTCCCCGACGCCCGCGGGATCGGCTACGCCAGGTTTGAACTGGATCCGGAAAGCCGACGCTACCTGGTGAGCCACCTTCATGAGTTGCCCGATCCGATTGCGAGAGCGTCCGCGTGGGTAATTCTCTACGAGTGCATGGTGGAGCGAGAGATTCAAGCCACGGATTTAATGACGACGCTGCGACGCACGCTGAATGCGGAGACCGAGGAACTGAACATCAACTCCTTCCTGACCTCACTGGGACAGCTCTACTGGGGATTTCTGTTACCGCACCAGCGGGCGGATATCGCGGCAGCAGTTGAGCAGGACATCTGGCACCTGCTTGAAGCGGCACCCTCCCAGAGCTTGAAGTCGGCCTTCTTCAAGGCTCTCATGGCGATTGCGACTACTGATTCCGGAATCAGACGGCTGCGTGACGTCTGGGCCCACCGGCTCCTGATTCCGGGTCTTTCCCTTTCCGAGCAGGACGAAATGCGACTGGCCTTTCAACTTGCCATCCGTGTGGCGCCGGAGAATGAGGAGATCCTCCGACAGCAGTCACGACGGATCAAGAATCCGGATCGGAAACGCGAGTTCGAGTTCATTGCGCCGTCCGTGTCCGCTTCGGTGGAGGTTCGCGACCAGTTCTTTCAGAGCTTGGGACAGGCACCCAATCGAACACACGAGCCGTGGGTGCTTGAAGCGCTCTCCTACCTGCATCATCCTTTGCGGGCCGAGACAGCCATTCGCTACGTGCAACCGAGTCTCGAGCTACTCGAGGAGACCAAGGCGACGGGAGGCATCTTCTTCCCCAAGCGGTGGCTCGATGCAACACTCTCCGGGCACAATTCCGAACAGGCAGCCGACATCGTGCGGCGATTTCTCAAAGACCATCCGAAATATCCAGCACGATTGAAGGGCAAAATCCTGCAGTCGGCGGACCTGCTGTTCCGGAAAGCGACCATCATTGCTACCCGTTCGGACAGGCGCTAGATTGACGGCTTTTCGGAGCCGCGCACGACAGCGAGAGAAGCGAGCGAGAGTAAGCGGACCACCTGACTCGCCCACGGCTCCCGCTTCTCCCCCGGTGCGACTGCATGATAGAGTTTTACGTTCACACAAATGCAACACAAAGACCTGAAGAACTGCCTGATTACCCCGTACGGGGGGAAGCTTGTCGACCTCATGGTTCCGCGGGAACGGCTCGAAGAACTGCGGGCCAAATCGTCAGAATACCCGCACATGCTCATCTCGGACAGGTCGGCCTGCGACTTGGAACTGCTCGCCACCGGAGGATTTTCCCCCCTTGACAGGTTCATGGGCCAGGAGGATTTCCAGTCGGTGCTCGGGTGTATGCGCCTGGCCAGCGGTGTGCTCTTTCCCATCCCCGTGATTCTCCCGCTCGAGTCCTCTCCCGCAATCCAGCTCGACGGGTTCATCACACTCTGCGACTCTCGCAACATGCCGCTGGCTGTTATGCGGGTAGAGGAAACGTTCAGCTGGGACCTCAAAGAAACAAGCCAGGGGTTCCTCGGGACTACCGACGTCAGACATCCGCTTGTTGCGGAGATGCACCGATGGGGCAACCTCGCAGTTTCCGGGGAATTGCACGTCCTGAACACCCCGGCGCACTACGATTTTGTGGATCTTCGGCTCACGCCCGCGGAGGTTCGAAAACGGTTGGAGTCATCGGACTACTGCGATATCGTCGCGTTCCAGACGCGTAATCCGCTGCACCGCGTCCACGAGGAATTGACCCGACGGGCGATCGACGAGGTCGGCGGAATGCTCTTGTTGCATCCGGCCGTCGGGATGACCAAACCCGGAGACGTGGATCACTATACGCGTGTGCGTGCTTACCTCGCTCTCACCAACCGATACTACCCGCGTGACCGCGTGATGCTCTCCCTGCTGCCTCTGGCGATGCGGCTGGCCGGGCCGAAGGAAGCGCTCTGGCATGCGATTATCCGGCGGAATTATGGCGCGAATCACCTGATTGTCGGGCGCGATCATGCCGGTCCGGGTCTCGATTCTAACGGACGTCCTTTTTACGGCCCGTACGACGCCCAGGAACTGGCAGAGCAATACGCGGACGAAATCGGGGTCAAACCGATTCCGTTTCGCGAGATGGTGTACCTCCCCAACGAGGATCGGTACGAGGAGACGAGCAAGGTGCCTCCTCAAACCGTCAGCCTTACGCTGTCCGGTACCCAGGTGCGCGACAACTACCTGCACCGCGGTCGGATGCTGCCCGCGTGGTTCACGCGACCGGAAGTCGCCAAAATACTTTCTCAGAGGCATCCTCCCAGACACGAACAGGGATTCTGCATCTGGTTCACGGGCCTCAGTGGGGCCGGCAAATCGACGATAGCCGAGATCCTGACGGTCCTGCTCCTCGAACGCGGCCTTTCGCTGACGGTGCTGGATGGAGACGTCGTAAGGACTCACCTCTCCAAGGGATTGGGATTCAGCAAGGAAGATCGCGACACCAATATTCGCCGCATCGGCTTTGTTGCATCTGAAATTGTCCGTCACCGCGGACGCGTCATTTGCGCCGCCGTCAGTCCGTATCGTGCGACCCGTGCCGACGCAAGGAACATGGTCGGCGCCGATGCCTTCATCGAGGTGTTCGTCAACACACCGCTCGAGGTATGCGAACAGCGGGATACGAAAGGGATGTACGCCAAAGCCCGACGGGGGGAAATCAAGCAGTTTACCGGGATTGACGATCCGTACGAAGTGCCGGAGCACCCGGAGATAGTCTGCGATGCTGTAAGTTTCTCCGCCGAAAAGTGCGCCCGGCAAATCCTCCAGTATTTGGAGGACCAAGGGCTGGTGGCGGAACCACACGGCGCTACCTGGCCCCCCAACTGAATTGGTCGGAAAGGCTACTTCTTCCGCGAGGATCGCGCGCCGGTGCCGGAGTTCCAACCGAAAACAGCCAGGTCGATAGACCCGTCCGGGCGGAACGTAACCCCCTCGGAGTTCAGCAGTGCCTTCTGAAGACCCGGGGGAATTCCGGGAAGGCCTTCTGTCGAACATCGCCCGGCCGCGTTAACAATGCGCTGCCAAGGCACGTCTTCGGGGCAGGCGTGGAGAGCCCAACCGACCGCGCAGGCCGAGAGGCGCTCGCCAAGAAGTCGGGAAATCTGTCCGTAGGTCGCAACCCGGCCCGGCGGAATCCCTCGAACCGCCTCATAGACTATCTGCCAGGCGCTCGCTGACTTGGGGACCCTTCGCTTCTGCTCTACTCTTTTTCCCACCGCCCGGCTACCTCCCGGTATCGATGACTCTCATGGCCGCTTCGGATCCGCTTCTCCCGAGTGAACGAGTTTTCATTGCGGTCGCCCTTTTTTGATTGGCAGTTCCATGATTATACGTCAACCAAAGCGAGCGACGACAAGGACCGCTGGTACAAGAGGTTGGCCGCTTTCTTTATCGTCCTTGGTTGTTCTTGTGATGCTTCGGTCCTTGGGGCATAAGCGCTCAAATAAGGAGTTTGTTCGCTTTTTCGGCTTTTGTCCTGGCTTAACTTCCCGATTTCAACTCGCTCTTGAAGAAGTCAACCGTCTTCCTCCAGGCCTGCTGAGCCGCCTTGAGATTTGCCCCCTCACGGCCGTCCTGAGCGCGGAGAAACCCGTGTCCGGCGCCCTCGTACGTCTCGTGTGAGTACCGTTTTCCGAGTTTCTTCATTTCGGCGTCAGCCGGGGCGATCGTCGCGTTCACCCGGGCGTCATCTCCGCCGTAAAGACCAAGCACCGGGGCCTGCACTCGGGCCAGCGCTTCGGCAGCTGGGGACGTTCCGTAGTACACGACCGCGGCTTTCACCTTCGGCTGGTCAGCAGCGTAGGCGAAGCTCATGGCGCCCCCCCAACAAAAGCCGACGACCCCGACCTCCTTTCGGGCGGCGGGCAAGGAAGTCGCATGATCGGCAGTCGCGGTGAGTCTTCTGAACACTTCCGGCTGAGCCAAACCGCGAACCAGCCCGACGGCGCCGTCCCGATCGACCGATTCCGTTCCTCCGCCGTTGGGGCCTTTTCCCGAGAGCAAATCCGGCGCAATCGCAATGAATCCGTCCGCCGCCAACTGATCGGCCACCGAACGAATCCAGTCCGTCAAGCCGAAGATCTCGTGGATTACCACAACCACGGGCGCCTTATCCTTCGTCTCCGGAAAAACCAGCCAGGCTTTCAGGCTGTCGTTGCCGTCTTTAATTGTGACCCACTCACCGTGTCGGGGCGAGGAGTTCAGACGCTCGCGCGCCTGTGCTTCTCCGGGCGGGATTTGCGAGTCCGGTTTGCTCGCCTGTTGGCTCATCCCGAACGGTATGAGCAGGGAAAGCACACATACGAGTACCGCGCATCGAAGAACGTTCATAGTCCGAGGCCTCCTGATTTCTTTTGACGTCAAACAGATATGTACTGACAAGACGAAAGGAGACCACCTCTGGATTCAGGGGCAGAAGCTGTTCGACTCCCACTTCGCGAGGGTGCTGAAAAAGGCCGATTACGAGTGCGATTACGAGCACGAGTACGAAAGGCAAGGGCGTGTAAGTGGCTGAATTCGATACTTTGCCGGTCTTTCGCACTCCCGCTCGTACTCGTAATCGTACTCGTAATCGGCGCTTCGTACGGCTTCCCTCCCCCTACACGATCAGCATGGCGTCGCCGTAGCTGTAGAATCGATAGCGCTCGCTGACCGCCTCCTCGTAGGCCTTGCGGATCGTCGAGGTGCCCGCAAAGGCGCACACGAGCATGAGCAGCGTCGACCGGGGCAGATGAAAATTCGTAATCAACGCGTTAATCGCGCGGAAGTCAAACCCGGGGTAAATGAACAGGTCCGTCCAACCGGAATCTGCTTCCAGACGGCCCCTGGTCCTCGCAATGTGTTCGAGCACCCGCGTGGTCGTCGTACCGACTGCAACGATTCGCCCGCCTGCCTCCTGCTGCCGCCGAAGAGTCTCTGCGGCGGCTTGGCTGACTTCGTAGTGCTCGGCGTGCATCCGGTGCAGGCTTGGGTCTTCCACCTTGACCGGCATGAACGTCCCGTAGCCGACGTGCAAAGTGATGTTCGTGTGACGAAGGCGGGCGAGTATTTCAGGTGTGAAATGCAGCCCGGCCGTCGGGGCGGCGACTGATCCGCGCACACGGGCGAACACAGTCTGGTAGCGATCCCGATCCTCGGCGGATTCAGTCCGCCCGCGCCGGATGTAGGGGGGCAGGGGCGTCTGGCCGAGTGCTTCGATCCATTGCCAGAAATCGCCTGAAACCTCGAAATGCAGGCGGCGGGTCATCCCCGGCTCCGAGGCAAGCACTTCTGCGGCAAACCCGTCCGCGAACCACACGTGTGTCCCAGGTCGAGCCTTCCGGGCGGGTCTTAAAAGGACGTCCCAGTCGTTTGCCTCAAGTTCCCGGAGCAACAGGACTTCCAGCTCGGCGCCCGACTCGACCACGCGGCCAAAGAGCCTGGCAGGGAACACCCGCGTATCATTGAGAACCACGAGGTCGTCGGGTTTCACGGCGTCGGGGAGCTGTCGAAATGTGGAATGTGTGATCCGGCCGGTTGCCCGCTCGAGGATAAGCAAGCGAGAGTCAGCGCGATCGCTGGTCGGGTGCTGCGCAATCAACTCCTCGGGCAAGTGGTAGTCAAAGTCCGCCTGACTCATCCGGTCATTCTAAAACAACATTTGCATTAAAGAGCCTGCAGACGCTACCATCCTTGACTCGACCTATCCGCGTGCGGCTTGCTGAGTGCCCTGCGCGGCCGCCTCGAGCTTCCAGTTATGAAGTGGAATCGAAATTCTGTAGCCTTGGGCTTTGCCCATTTCTCGGTCGACAACTACTCGTGCATGTACGGGGCATTCCTCCCCTTCCTGCATTCCAGGCTCGGGCTGTCGATGTCCGAAGCTGGCCTGCTGGGCGGCGCCCTGGTTTTTTCCAGCGCGCTCCTGCAGCCGGTCTACGGCATGCTCGCCGATCGCCACAGGCACAAGGCCTTTTCGGCCGCCGGACCGGCAGTGGCAGCGATCTTCCTGTCCTCACTCGGCTTGGCCACCGATTTCTGGACTCTGCTCGTACTTCTGGTTCTCGGAGGCGCGGGGATCGCCTCTTTCCACCCCCAGGGAGCTGCTCTAACCACTCACCACGCCGGTGACAAGCACGCCTACCACATGTCTCTGTTCGTCACGATGGGTACAGTCGGATTCGCTCTCGGCCCGTCATACATCTCCTGGGTCATAGACACCTTCGGGTTGAACCGCAGTTATTGGGCCGCGATCCCGGGCGTGCTGGTTTCGCTCTACCTGTTCAAGTACGGCCCTGCGCCTGCCCCCCGCGCAGCCATGCAACAGGAGCCTCCGTTAAGGGATAGCCTGCGCACTTACTTCCGACCGCTCGCTTTCCTTTACATTCTGGTCGTGCTTCGGGCTACCATCTCCTCGGTGCTGAACGCGTTTCTCCCGCTCTTTTTCACACAGAGCGGCGCGAGCCCTGCCCGCGCAAATCACTTGTTGACACTGTTTCTGCTGGCGGGCGGCTTGGCCGGCTTCGCGGGCGGAATGATCGCCGAACGTTACGGTTCACGCCGGATTATCGCCCTGTCCTTCGGCTTGTCTCTCCCGCTCTTTGTCGGTTTTCTCTGGACGAGCGGCCCGCTTTCGATCTTTCTCGGGGTCGCTGCGACCGCCTGTCTGCTCTCCACTACCCCGGTAAACGTGGTCCTCGCACAGAAGCTGATTCCCCATGGCGCGAGCACGATCTCCGCCCTGATGATGGGATTTGCCTGGGGCCTGGGCGGGCTTTTCGTCCCGGTCTTTGGGTGGATGAGCGACGTCACCGGCTTTCAGTCGGCGTTTCTCCTGACTGCCCTGCTCACGGTCCCCGGCTTTGTCGTCTCGCTGTTTTTGCCGAAGGAAATCGAAGCGAGCCCCAGACTCGCGGAAATCCAAGCGTCTCCTTTCGAGGCGGTGACCGAAGATGATTGACCTGCGCGGAAAGGTTGCTCTCGTGACCGGAGGTTCCCGCGGTATCGGGCGCAGCACAGCGTTGCTGCTTGCTCGAGCCGGAGCCGATCTATGCCTGACCTATCAAAGCCGAGCAGATGCAGCCGAAGGGGTCGTGCGCGAGGCCGGGGAACTCGGAAGGCGGGCGATCGCGGTTCGAGCGGACGCCGGGATCCGTGCCGATATGGAGCAGGTCTTCGATGCGACCGAGAAGGCCTTCGGGAAGCTGGACATCATTGTAGCGAACGCCGGAATCTGGAAAAGGGCACCGATCGACGAAATGTCGGAGGAACAGTGGGACGAGACGATCAACGCAAACCTGCGCTCGGTCTACCTCGCCTGTCATTACGCCTCCCGCAGGATGAAACGCCAGGGTAGCGGCAGCCTTATTTTGATTTCTTCGACGGCGGGCCAGCGCGGTGAGCCGTTCTACTCTCACTATGCTGCGTCCAAAGGGGCGGTCATCGCCATGACGAAGGCGCTTGCCGCCGAGCTTGGTCCTGCCGGGATCCGCGTGAATTGCGTAGCACCGGGATGGGTACGAACCGACATGACCAGCCATGTGTTCGCCGATCCGGCGTACTTGAGATCCGTCGAGAAGAACACCCCGGTGGGCCGGATCGCGTCACCTGACCAGATTGCCTCCGTGGTCCTGTTTCTTGCCTCGGATCTCGCTTCTCACCTGCAGGGCGAGATCATCAATGTGAACGGCGGCTCGGTCTTGTGCGGCTGAACGCGGTAAACTCGTCTCATGCCTCCCGCCAGACTCGAAATCCCGATCTCGGGCATGGACTGCGCGGAATGTACTCGCCACGTCCGCCGGGCTATTGAGGACGTCCCTGGAGTCCGATCGGTCGAAGTCTTCCTCGGCGCGCAGAAGGCTGCTGTCCTTCTGGACCCTGACCGGGCATCGGTCGACGCAATCCGTGCGGCAGTGGGCCGTGCGGGCTATCGTGCTGGAGAAGTCAATCAAGCGACACGACCGCTCGCCGGGGTGGCCTCCCGAACATTGTCTCTGCTCGGTGTCGTCGCTGGAGGAGTACTGGTCGCCGTCCTTCTCGGAGAGTGGTTCGGGCTGCTCGACCGAGCTCTCTCGCTTTTCCCCTGGTGGGCGGCGCTGGCAATCATTCTCCTCGCAGGATCTCCCGTTTTCCGACAGGTGATCAGGGGAGCTTTAGCCGGCAGGATTCTCGCTCATACATTGATGACGGTGGGCGTCGTTGCATCAATTGCGGTCGGCGAATGGGCAACCGCCGCGATACTCGTTTTCTTCATGAGGATCGGTGCCTATGTGGAGGCTTCGACCGCGCACCGTGCGCGACGGGCTGTAAAAGAACTGTTCGAGCTGGCGCCCTCTTCCGCACGAGTGGAACGGGATGGCGTCGAGATCGAGGTTCTGGTCGAACAGATCCAACCGGGCGATGTAGTCGTCAGTCGGCCGGGGTCCCGCATTCCGGTCGACGGGCAGGTGATCGGTGGTCATGCAACCGTTGACCAATCGGCTATTACCGGAGAATCGGTGCCAATAGAAGCGGGGCCCGGACGACGAGTGTTCGCTGCCTCGCTGGTACGCTCGGGAAGCGTGAAGATCCGGGCAGAGCAGGTGGGACAGGACAGCACCTTCGGGCGGGTCATCAAGCTCGTCGAAACAGCGGAGAGTCAGAAGGCCCAGGTAGAACGTTTCGCGGATCGATTCAGCGGGTACTTCCTGCCAGTTGTCGGGGGAGCGGCGTTGCTCACCTATCTTCTGAATCCGGACCCTCTGGCCGCGGTGGCGGTGCTGGTCGTCTCCTGCTCGTGCTCGATCGCGCTTGCCACTCCGATTGCGGTTCTGGCCGCCGTAGGCAACGGCGCCCGCAGGGGATTGCTGATCAAGGGTGGACGCTTCCTCGAAGGCCTGGCTCGAACCGACGTCCTACTGCTGGACAAGACAGGCACACTCACCCTTGGCCGGCCAATCGTTACGGATGTCCGTGCGCTTGCGCCCCGGACCGACAACGAATTGATCGGTCTCGCGGCCAGTGCCGAGCGGTACTCGGAACATCCGGTTGCCGAAGCACTGAGAAGCCACGCATTTAATCAGGGGATTCCGCTCCAGGACCCCGAGGATTTTCAGTCCATGTCGGGCATCGGCGTGTCGGCGCGGGTGGACGGGCTCCAGGTGTTTGTCGGGCGATTACCTTCCACAGGCACCACCGTACAGTCGGACGCTGTGCCGGCCGAGATGGAGTCCAAAATCGAGGTCAGCATGCGCGACTGGCTGAAGCAGTTCGAGGCGGAGAGCAAGACAACCGTTGTCGTTTGCATTGACGGGCAGCCAGCCGGGGTCATCGCCGCCCGTGACGAGCTGCGTCCGGAGGTGCCCGACGCGCTGAATGCCCTGGCCTATCGCGGGCTGAGTCGGATCGAGCTCCTCACTGGGGATAACGCGGGGGCGGCAGCACCCCTCGCAGACCGGCTCGGTCTCGCGTTTCGGCCGAACCTGGTGCCTGAAGACAAGCTGCGGATCGTGAAGGAGTATCAGGCAGCCGGCCACGTCGTGACCATGGTGGGCGATGGAATCAACGACGCACCGGCCCTGGCCCAAGCGGACGTCGGGATAGCCATTGGAGCAGCCGGGACACACGTGGCGATCGAGGCCGCTGACGTGGCTGTCATGGCCGACGACTGGCGCCTTGTCCCGGAGGCTTTCCGATTGGCCGATCGTTCGGCGGCGGTCGTGAAGGGCAACCTGCTGTTCGCGGGGGCATACAACCTGGTTGGAATCGTGCTTGCGGCCTTAGGGGTCCTGCCACCCGTGATCGCCGCAGCGGCTCAGTCTCTGCCGGACATCGGGATCCTGGTGAATTCCGCACGACTGCTAAGGAAAGGACGAACTGACAACTGACGACGGCAGATAACCCCTACCCAGGGTTTCCCGCACACAACGCGGGCAACCCTGGGCTTTGCTACGTGACCCCGTTGGGGTCATTTCGGCAATCCCCTTGACGGAAATATCACGTAAGGCAACATTTTCAACACCTTCGCTGTCGTGCGCGGCTCCATTCGATCTCGCCCTCTGGCGGGAACTCGCCAGATCTGGTCGACGTCTCCGAGGTCCTTTGCCTTGCCCGGCAATCCTGCTAAGCTCTGCGGACGGAGGACGGTATGCGAATTCTTTCGGTTAGCTGCTGCCTGTTGGTATGCGTGAGTCTCTTCCTGGCGCCGAGTGTGAACGCGCAAAATCAGCCTGACCTCAAAGTCGCGGTCGTCACGGGCGGGCACGACTACGAGACGTCGTTTTACCGCGTATTCGAGCAACCGGGGATCCGATGGGACCATTACGTGTCAAACGAGCAGGCGTTCGCGAAGGACTTGCGCGGTTACGACGTCGTCGTCCTGTACGACATGTCGAAAGACCTGAGTGCCAAAGGCCGCGCCAACGCCCAGGCCTTCGCCGAATCTGGCAAGGGACTCGTGGTGATGCATCACGCGATTGTGGACTACGCCACCACCTGGCCATGGTGGTACGAACAGTTGATCGGGGGGCGTTATCTTGAAAAGCCGGCTGGGAACCTTCCGGCGTCAACTTACAAACACGACGAAAAAATCCAGGTCGAGCCGGCCATGAGCCATCCGATCGTCGACCCGGTGGGGCGTTTTGAAATCTTCGACGAGACGTACAAGGGGATGTGGATTTCTCCGGATGCAAAAGTGCTTCTGAAGACCAACAATCCGACGAGCGACGGGCCCGTTGCCTGGATCAGTCCGTGGCCGAAGGCCCGGGTTGTTTACATCCAGCTCGGCCACGGGGCGGCGGCCCACGACAACCCCGCGTTCAAGAAGCTGGTCAAGAACGCCATCGTCTGGACCTCGGGGAAGTAAGTGCGTAGCCGGCCGGGCCGGTTGTCTTTGTCCCGCACATCTGAAAAGCTGAATAAAGTGAAACACTTCGCTGAAATCCCCGGGATTGGAAACATACCAGAGGAGTATCGGGACGACTTCATCGACCTGGATGCGGCCGGAAACGGTGCATGGAGAGTCGGCAAGGATGGAGTGGCCCGAATCTTGACGCCGCTCGACCGAAAAGTGGAATTCCTCGTCTTCGAGGACAAAACGCTGGCGCACGTTAACTCAGCCATCGGCGTCTCAGCCCTCTATCCGCTTGCCGATGACGTTTTCCAGGCACCCGCCGAAGCGGTCTTAATGGATTTGGACGGGACCAGCGTACGGAGTGAGCATTTCTGGATGTGGATCATCGAGCAGTCGATCGCCCGGCTGAAACGCGATCATGGCTTCCGTCTGGTGCCCGAGGATCAGCCGATGGTTTCTGGGCATTCAGTATCCGAGCACCTGCAGTACTGCATCGACAAATACTGTCCCGGCCTGAGTCTTCAAGAAGCACGACGACACTACTTCGACATCACCGCGTACGAGATGAACGAGATCTCCGAAGGCCGGGGCCGCTATGAAGCGTTTCGCCCGAGTCCCGGGCTCAAGGAGTTTCTCCTGGAACTGAAGGGACGGAAAGTCAAAATCGGTCTGGTCACCTCAGGGCTGCACCAGAAAGCTTGGCCCGAGATTCTGTCCGCCTTCAGGACCCTCAAAATGGGTGATCCGCTCGATTTCTACGACGCAATTATCACGGCAGGCGACCGACTGACCAGGGGACAGACCGGCACCCTGGGCGAGCTCGAACCGAAACCACACCCCTGGCTTTACGCCGAAACGGCATATGTGGGGCTTGGAATCGCCAAAGACGCCCGCCATCGGGTCATCGGCCTGGAGGATTCTGGCGCGGGAGTCGTCTCCATCCGCCTCGCGGGGTTCGCTGCGATCGGAGTAGCGGAAGGGAACATCGAGCGGAGCGGCGTCCGTCCGCTCCTCCACGCCTACTGTGACGGCTTGGCCGATGCCCTGCCCCTCATCCTTGGCGACTGAACTTTGTTCACCAGCACGGCATCCCATGTGGCAGCGATTGCGCTATCCTGAGAACCAGTCATCGGAAACCCGCAATCGCTAAGCGAGGGAGAGAAGACATGGGAAGAACAAAGGTCCTGTTGGCTTGCGCGATCCTGGCTGCAGCCGTCGGATGGCTTCTGGCGGCGCAGTCGGCCCCGGAAGAGAATCCCCGCACAAAATGGCTCCGGGTTATTCAGGCAGAGATGGTACTTGTGCCGCGGTTGAGCCACACTTTTCAACCCCGCCCCTACCAGGCCGTTGAAGTGGTCGTGGGAGCGGGCGAGTTTGGGATGTCGGCCAGTGACTACGTGCAACGGCGGGCCGCGCCGCGGGGGACAATCGCAAACGTCCGCCTGGACACCTCCGATTTGGACTTCCTGATTGTCGCGACTGGCTATGTCGACAATGTTGGCCAGTGGCGCCATCGGGTCGTTCACTACATCGCCTGGGACCAGATCGTCGACATCAGCTTCGAGAACACCCGGGCGTGATATAGCGAGTCTGAGCCCCGAGTAGGTTCGTAGTCCCGGCTTCAGCCGGCCGAGGGGGTCGGCGTTCCCATGCCCTCTGCCAACGGTTTGGCCGGCTGAAGCCGGGACTACGAACCTACTCGGGGCTCGAAACCGCTTGATCCGAGCCCGATGTACCCCTCCCAACGCGAGGCGGAGGCCCTCAAACAGGCGGAACCGCTGATCATGCCGGAGGAGCCCAGATTCCGTCGGGGTGATATGGTAAACCACAACGAGTTTGGTCCCGGAACGGTGCGGTTGGTGAAAGGCGACAGCGTAACAGTGCGGTTTAAGCAGAACGGAGAGAAGAAGATCCACAGCAGCTTCCTGACCGCCGCCTGAGACTGTTTGCATGTCGCTGAAACGCGTGAGTATACTGGCAGGCAGTATGGATCGAGACAACAACTGGATCACGCTGGACTACTTGGAGCTCTACTGCGAGCGGAACCAGCTTGTTGTCGGCTGCGAACACGAGGAGGACGAACTGTGGATCTCGTCCCTCGGGCCACATCCCTCCAGCCTCACCGCCGACGAGGTGCATCACATCCTGGACGACAGCGTCCTGTTCGAGATCCGGGCAATGAACGAAGAGGAATCCCCCGTGTCCGACTCCATTTTCCTGACTCGAATGGAGCTTGAGCAGCGGATTCGAAAGATGCTCAACTAGCCTTCAGGATTTCTTCAACGCATCCGGGTACGATCCAAGCAGATTCCGGAAGTCGACGTCATTGCGGAAGCGGTCAAAGACCTGGTCAGCGCCCAGACGTTTGAAATCCGCGAAACCGGCCGACAGCGCTTTGCTCAGGTGGCGCAGGCAGGCGTCCTTGTCTCCGATTTCCGCGAAAAAGCGAGCCATCTGGTAGTGCCGCTCCGGGTCCGTTTTCTCGCTCTCGGGGAAACTCAGTTCGACCACGTCCTTTCGAGCGAACGCATTTTTATCGAGCTGCAACGCCCGCAAGTAGGCTTCTCGAGCGTCTTCGAACTTCTGACGATCCATGTAGGCCTGGCCAAGATTGACATGAAAGCTGGCGATATTGGGAGCAAGGCTGATCGCCCGCCTGAAGCTCTCGACGGCGGCTTTCGGGTTCTGCTCGGCCAGCCGGATGATGCCCTGGGTGTTGTAGGCATAGGGATACTTGGGATTCAGGCCGATTGACCGTTCCACGGCGCGTCTGGCCTGAGTGTACTGGGCGAGTTTCGAGTAAGCGATCCCCACCTTGTTGTAGATGACTTCGTGATAGGGATTCAGGTCCGCGGCCTCGAGGTACTTCAGAAGGGCAAGATGGTCTTTCCCTTCCTCCATCATCTTATCGGCCTCGGCGGTCAATCGGTAGGAACGCACCACGTTTTCGGGCGGAACTGGCTGCTTGGAAATACGCTTCACCCCCCCACAACCGGAGAGCAAAAAGGCCAGCATAAGCAACCACGCCCAATGGTGTCTCATGGCCGACCCCATTGTAACAGAAAGTCTTATCCATAAGCGTCCCGCGAAAAGGGCTTGGTATCGACGTCCCGGCTTGATGCGGCGCTTGTCATCTCCGGCTATAGCATTTACTACGCAAGTGAAACTCGCTAGAATAAGGTGCTTGCTTACGGGTACTCATGGCAATTAGAAAACAGGACTCGCCTCAGAAGACAATCGACGGAATCTTAAGCGCAATCATTGATGAATGGTACGAAAAGGTGGCAGGGTATTACGTCACGCAGGAGCAGTTGCGAGAGGATCCAAACGACACCCGCGATGAACAGCTCAAGCGTTTCCACGATGACAAGGGCCACCGTATCAAGTTCAACAAGGACGACCTCGATTTTACGTACGGACTGAAAAGCGCCTGGGAAAACAATCACATCATCATCGAAGTCAGCGTCAACAACAAGGTTGACAACTTCGACTATGACGGCTTCCAGGCGCGCCTGCTGGCTCACTACGACAAAACCCGCGACCAGAAGGTCGCCAAGCCGTACGAGCTGAAGAACCACTCCTATGCCGAGATCTTGCAGTTCGAGCCGAACCTGCGGGAGGCTTTCAAGGTGGAGAAACGTGAAGATAAGGCCGATATCATGCGTCTTTCCTTTCACGTTAGCCGGTCGCTTCTCGAAAGGCTTGTCGCCCATCCGCAGGCCAGCAAACACCTGATCGAGAACTACTGCGTCACTCCATTCCGGAGCGTGTACGCCGCAGTTTACCGCCGTTCACGATAGCGCTGCTTCAGGTCGGATTGGATCGCTTCAGCCTTTTCCCGCGCGGCCAGGAATTGGTTCAGCGCGTCCATGAACCGAGCTTGTCTCAAGGCGGATCGAGCTTCCTGAAACGATTCTTGGGCGGCCTCCAGGTCTCCGGGGAACGAAGAGGAACTGCGCCCCGCCCTTGGGTGTCCCCGGGTAAGTACCCTGCTGGCCGACTCGATCGCTCTCCGTGCGTCGGCTTCCGCCGAGGCGGCTGCCCGCCTGGCCTTCTCTTTGTTGGCTTTCGCCGCAACGGCTGCCTCGTTGGCCAACGATTCGGCCCGGCGCAGAAGGGCACTGGCTCGATCGTAATCTCGTGAGAACCACGGCTCGCGTTCCTGTCCCGTGACCTCGGTCTCGGCCCCCTTCAAGGCGGCCGTTGCGGCGCCAAACTGTTCGCTCGAATAGATGTCCGCTTCGGCCTTTCGAGCCAATTCCATTGCGAGCCTGGCGCTATTTAGTTCCCGTGACGGTTTGGGAGAGCAGGAGGCAGAGAACAAAAGGAAGACAACCAGGCACACTATGAAGCTGTTGATGTACCGCAACCCTATAACTCAGTTGTTCTGCTTGATGGCTTCCTGGACTTTCGGGTCGCTCAGAAGCTCGTTGCTCGAGATCAGCGGGACGAAATGATAGTTGCGCAGGCGGTCGGCCCCGCCCTGTTCCCGATCGATCAGGCACATCACCGCGACCACGAGATAACCGCATTCTTCCGCCCGCTGCACGGCTTTCAACGTGGATTCGCCGGTCGTGCAGACGTCGTCGATGATCACCACGCGAGAACCGGGCAGTCCAAAGAACCCTTCGGTGAATCTCTGTGTCCCGTGTTGCTTGGCGTCCTTGCGGACGATGAACGCGGGAAGCGGACGATAGCGGCTGCGCTCGGCAAAACTTACGGCTGCCACGGCGGAGACGATCGGGTCGGCGCCGAGCGTCAAGCCGCCAATGGCGTCGGCCTTGATGCCGAGCTCTTTCATCTTGTCGAGGATCAGCCGGGCCGAGAGATAGGCCCCTTCGGGGTCCAGGGTCGTCCGCTTGCTGTCGAAGTAGTAATTGCTCGTCATCCCGGAGACAAGCGTAAAGCGGCCGATCAGTAAAGATTTTTGCCTGAAAAGCTCAACAAGTCGCTGCCTGATTTCCTGCATACTCCCCTTCGCCGGCGCCCCGGTCAAAAAGTCCGGTAGTTGGTGAACTGCATGTCGATCCCGAAGTCTTTTTCCTTGAGTTGCGCGATCATTTTTTGAAGAACGTCCCGGTCCCGGCTGGAGACACGCACAACGTCCGCTTGAATGGACGCCTGGGCTTTCAGCTTTGTGTCCCGGATGAACTTGGTTATCTCTTTGGCCTTTTCCGTCGGAATCCCCTGTTGGATGGAGACTCTCTGGCGAACCGTCCCGGACAGCGCGCTTTCGACCTTGCCGTACGTCAGAGCCTTCAGGGATACGCCCCGCTTCACCAGCTTCTGCTCGAGGATCTCGATCAGACTTCGCAGCTTGTATTCGTCATCTGACAAGAGCACCAGATCGGTTTCTTCGATCTTGATCTCGCTCTTGGTGCCCTTGAAGTCGAAGCGCTGGAGCACTTCCTTCATCGTCATGTTGATGGCGTTACGAACTTCGCTCAGGTCGGTCTTGGATGCGATGTCGAAAGATTGGTCTTTACCCATGCTGGAACGCTGTCCTTTCCCCCACTCGAAGTGATCGTATTCTACCACCAAGTCCAAAGACAACTGCGCACTGCGCACTGCCCACTCACCAGCTGCGTTGGTCCGACTTCCAAGTCGGACATTTCGTGACGCCTGCAATATCGACCAGCTGGCCGCATGCCAATGTCCGACTTGGAAGTCGGACCTTCTACACCTAACTGCCACCGACATGGGTAGTGCGCAGTGCGCAGTGGGCAGTGCGCAGTCGGCAGCGCGTTATGCCCGGGCGGCCACCGTGCTATATTTTGGTGATGCGCTACAGAACGTTCGGACGGACCGGCTGGCAGGTATCTGAGATCGGATTCGGGGCTTGGGGAATCGGCAAGCACATGTGGATCGGCGCTGACGACCAGGAGTCGCTGCGTGCCCTGCACCGGGCCGTCGACCAGGGCGTGAACTTCATCGATACCGCCCTGGCCTACGGCGAGGGATATAGCGAAAAACTCGTGGGGCGATTTGTGAAGGAGCGAAGCGAACGTATTTACGTCGCCACGAAGGTGGCTCCGAAAAACCGGATCTGGCCTTCAAAGGGCACCTTGGACGAAGTGTTTCCGCCGGAATACATCGTCGAGAGCGCCGAAACAAGCCTTGCTAACATGCGGGTTGAGAGTCTGGACCTGCTGCAGCTGCATGTCTGGGATCCCAGCTGGTTTGCCGATTCGCGATGGTTCGAAGCACTGGATGGGCTCCGGCGGCAGGGGAAGGTCCGTTACTTCGGGATCTCGATCAACGACCACGACCCCGATTCCGCGCTCGAGATCGTCGGTTCGGGTAAGATTGACACCGTGCAGGTAATCTACAACATTTTCGACCAGAAGTCGGAAGACCGCCTCTTCCCGCTCTGTCAGGAAAAAGGGGTCGGGGTCATCGCCCGCGTTCCGTTCGACGAAGGAGCGCTGACCGGCTCCATCTCCCCGGACACTTCTTTCCCCGCAGGCGACTGGCGCCACGCCTATTTCAAGGGCGACCGGAAACGGCAGGTCCACGACCGCGCTCAAAAGCTCAGGCAACTCCTTGACACCGAGGCCAAAACGCTTCCTGATCTTGCCTTGAAATTCTGCCTCCATCACCCGGCGGTCGGGACGGTGATCCCCGGTATGCGGAAGGTCTCGCACGTTGACGCCAACATCGCCGTGTCGGATGCCGCTCCGCTGTCAGCGGGTCTTTTGCAAAAGCTCAGAGAACACCGCTGGGAAAAAAACTTCTACTCCTGAGGATAGGAATCTCCGGCTTGCCACTGGCATCTTGAAATATACAGGGCCCAGGCAGCCCTGAAGGAAAGGCGCGCCCTCTTATGGCTTTCGACAAAAGATTCAACCCTGACGAGCTCAGAGAGTTCCTCAAAAGCAAGTACGGGACCGGGGTACACGTCGAGGTCTTTCCCAAGACCGAGCAGGAGCAGACTGAACCCCAGGACCAGATGCCCGAGAAACGAAACAAGGCTCTGGATTTCAGCTACAAACCGCGTGAGATCAAGGAATACCTGGATCGCTACGTCATCAAGCAGGACGAGGCCAAGAAGGTCCTGGCGACCGCGGTTTGCGATCATTATCATCACATTCAACGATGCAGCACCTCCGAAGACTGCCGGGACTACAAGAAGCAGAATATTCTGCTGATCGGCCCGACCGGTGTGGGGAAGACGTATCTCATCCAGAATATTGCCCGCCTCATCGGCGTCCCGTTCGTAAAAGCGGACGCCACCAAGTACAGTGAAACCGGGTATGTTGGCGGCGACGTGGAAGACCTGATCCGCGACCTGGTCCACCAGGCGGGCGGCGATATCCAGCTGGCGGAATACGGGATTGTGTATCTGGACGAGATCGACAAGATCGCCACTCCGACCGCTACCGTCGGCCGCGATGTGAGTGGGCACGGTGTCCAAAGAGGCTTGCTGAAGTTGATGGAAGAGACCGAGGTTCCACTTCGCTCTCCGACTGACGTGGCAAGTCAAATGCAGGCACTGCTGGAGTTCCAGTCTAAGGGCAAGGTGGAGAAGAAGACGATCAGCACGAAGCACATCCTGTTCGTCGTCAGCGGAGCCTTCACCGGTTTGAGCGAGATCATCAAGCGGAGAATCGGGTCCAAGCAGATCGGCTTCATGGGCGAGAAGGCCTCGGCAGACCAGGAGAGCTTCCTGTTCGAAAAAGTCCGCTCCACTGATTTCATCGAGTACGGCTTCGAAGCGGAATTCGTCGGCCGACTCCCGGTTGTCGCACATTGCGGTCCTTTGTCGGTCGACGACCTCTTCAGCATCCTCAAGTACTCGGAGGGCTCGCTGCTCAAGCAATACAAGAAGGACTTTCTTGCGTACGACATCGACGCATACTTCAGGGATGACGCGATGCGGGCCATCGCCGAAAAGGCCGAAACCGAAAGGACTGGCGCCCGTGGGCTGATGACAGTCTGTGAAAAGGTGTTTCGCGATTACAAGTACAGCCTGCCAGATCAAGCAGTCCGGGCTTTCGTGGTGACCCGCGAGCTCGTCGAAGACCCCCAGGGTAGCCTGGCGGGTCTGATCAAGAATCCGTCACGCGACCGCTCGGTGATCCTGCGCTTCCACCTTGGTAAGTTCCAGCAGGAATTCAAGGAGCGCTACGGACTGGAAGTCCTGGTGTCAGACGACGGGGCGGAGGCGATCGCGCAGCAGGCGGAGGCGGCGGGGAAGGATCCGGTCGAGTTTGTCTCAGGCTTGTTTGGTGGTTACGAGGATGGCCTTAACCTGCTGCGCCAAGCCGGCGCCGGCAAGCAGTTCGTCATCGACCGGGCGGTCGTTCTGGATCCAGCCGGCTCGCTCGAACGCTGGATCAAGGAGACGTACAAGTAAACACGGACGCACACGGACAAAAACAAGGACCCACACGGACAGGCACGGACAACAGCGCTTCGTCCGTGCCGGTCCTTTTTGGTCCGTGTCGGTCCGTGTTACTCAATCCGAAAATCCCGAAGGCTGCGAACGCGCTTGCCGGTCCGGTCTTTCAACTCGGCCGTGATTGTGTACTTCCCTTTCGCGCTCGGGAATTTCTGGACGAAGCTCACAACCTCGCGTCCCAGCGCCGCCAGCCTTACGTTCTGGGACTGCTCGGAGACGCTTTGTCCGTCCTTCGTGATCCGTAGGGTCACGTCGCCTTCCCAGTCCTCGTAAAGGTCATCGATCACGAAGACTTTCAGCTGCTTCTCCTCGCCAGGGCCGGCGGTCGGCGCCCAAAAATCGAGCATGATTCCCACTGGATTGAATGCTTCCGCCATGTACTCTTCGAAGTTCGGTTCGAGTGTCAGCTTCTCGACGTTGGTCCAGTGGTCGCTCGTCGCGCCACCCTCGGGGCGCGGCTTGTCGCCGGGGCGGGAATATCCGAGGCTGCAGAAATGGAGGACGCCTGCACATTGCCTGTGCACCCTCCAGAATTCGGTTTTGGCGGCGAGCAGTCGTGCCCAGGTGTATCTTCGCTGCTCGACGGTCGAATTCGGACCGAGCAGGTGATCATAGATCTTCCCTGTGAGGGAAGTCGGTTGGCCTTCACGGGTCAGCCACATCCAGGCGTATTCGTTGATAAGAATCGCGACTTTTCGCTTTTTCTGAGGCTCCTGCAAGCCCGGGATACCTGACATTCCTGCGATCTCGCTGACTTCAAACGGGTTGTTGCTGTACCAGGTCCGGATCATCATGTACGGGTGGGCTTCGACACAGTCCGTTTCCAACTGAGGTTCGCCCCACCCGTTATCCCAGGGTCGATTGGACAAGTCGAGCTTGCGAACAGCCTGGATCGCTTTGGCTGTTTCCGCAGTGAAACTTTCGTTCTGAGCATCCCAGATGACGACGCAGGCGTGATTCCAGCGTTCTCTCATCCAATCCCGATATTGAGGCACGATCTTGTCCGCGGTCGGAAACTCGTCCGGCTTCATGTCGTCGCCCTTCGGGTTGAGCAACCAGATCGGGAACTCGTCCTGGATTAGAAGCCCCTCTTCGTCCGCGATGTCGTACCAGAACTCCGGAGGGAACCCGATGCAGTAACGAAGGGCGTTCCACTGGAAAGACTTCATTTTCCGGTGGAGATCTCGCACCCATTCGGCACGCCACGGCAGGTCACCGCGCGCCGAATCTTCGAAGAAGCGGTACACCGTGAAGTTGCTTCCTCGGAGGTAGTAAGACCGGCCGTTCAACAAGGCCCGTTTGCCGCCCGGTTCAAAACTGAATGACCGCATCCCGAAGCGGGTTTTCACCGCGTCGTCGCTGGTCTGGACGGTCACCTGGTACAAGAACGGGTCCTCGGGAGACCAGAGACGGCACTTGCCCATGTTGACGACCAACTCCGCCTTGCCGTCTGTTCCAACCTGGCCGGATGCCTGGCCAACCGATTTCCCGGTTTTCGCCTCGACGACTTTTGCCCGGACCTGGCCGGCGCTTCCGCCGGATCCCTGGGTTTCAACGACAATCTTCGCCCTTTTTTCAGCGATATCGGGCACCACCTGGACGTTCGAGATGTAGGCGGAACCCGTGAGAATCAATTCCACCGAATCGTAAATCCCGGGGATATAGAGGTACTTCTCGAAATCCCATCCCGAGGGGACGTCTTTAGGTATTGCCTCGCGATCAGCCCCCACCCGGATGATCAGCTCGTTGTCCTGTCCCCGGCCGCGGAGAAATTGACGCACGGGCAAGTAGGCAGGCGTGAAGCACGGTAAGTGGTCACCGACGAGGGATCCGTTCAGGTAAACCCGAGTTCCGTAGCGAGCCTTGTGGATCTTCAGGATGGCCACCGGGGTGACGTCGCTGTCGAGACGGAACACTTTTCGGTACCAGAACGCCTCCCTGAGAGGGCTCTTCTTGCCGACTTCTTTGAATGCAGGCCGGGCGAGGTCAACCAGGCCAGGCACCGCCACCGTGTGAGAGAAATTGGCAGGGACATTAGCCGCCGCGCCCTCTTCGATGTCCCAAACACCATCCAGGGTGATCACCCTTCGAGGGTTTTCAGGCCGGAGAGAGGCCAGGCAGACGACTGTCGACAGGCCCAAGGCGAGGACCAGGACGCAGAATCGCGGAGCATCAATCATGGCGGTTTCGGACCTCCGTCGGCGATTCTACTGAGGAGTTGCAAGGACCTCAAGGGCGACAAAGCGACGGGGAGAATGACTGCGAGAGCGAGCCAACCGGGCCGTAAAGCGGCGGATTCTGAAACGCGAATCCGCCCTACGACTGATTACTCCCGCACGGCGAGCGGTCGTAGGGCGGATTCGCGTTTCAGAATCCGCCGCTTTACGGCCCGGTTGGCTCGCTCGCCCTCTTGTCAGCGGGTCAGCCGGTCAGCCGTCTTCACCGCGGCAGCCAGTAGCTCAGCTTGACCAGCAGCACATTTTGGCTAGGTGCGTCCCAGAGCGCGCTGTAGTTGTGACCAAGCGAGCCGTCCCACGTGTTCGCGTAACTCGTCCGTCCC